>JBHHWG010000001.1:0-74799 GCA_046756385.1 Sphingomonadales bacterium
CGCCAAATTGGGGGGGCTGCACCAGTTCATGGACTGGGCGCGGCCGATTCTGACCGATTCCGGCGGCTACCAGGTCATGTCCCTGTCGAAGCGGCGCCAGATCACCGAGCAGGGCGTGGTGTTTCAGTCCCATCTCGATGGTTCCGAATTCAATCTGACGCCGGAAAAAAGCATCGAGATTCAGGCGCTCCTTGGCTCCGACATCATCATGGCGTTTGATGAATGCACGCCGTATCCGGTGTCGGAAAAGGATGCGGAAGTTTCAATGCAGTTGTCGATGCGCTGGGCCGGGCGATCAAGGGAAGCCCATGTCTCAGGAGGCGTCGCCGGCGCGTTGTTCGGCATCGTACAGGGCAGCGTATTCCCGGAGCAGCGAGCGGAATCGATCGCCAGGCTGCGCGACATCGGCTTCGATGGCTACGCGGTCGGGGGGCTCGCGGTGGGCGAGGGGCAGGACCAGATGTTCGAGGTGCTGGACTTCACGGTCCCGCTCATGCCGACTGATCGGCCTCGCTATCTGATGGGCGTCGGCAAGCCGGCGGATATCGTCGGCGCGGTCCAGCGCGGCATTGATATATTTGACTGTGTGCTGCCGACCCGATCCGGCCGAACCGGTCAGGCGTTCACCCGCCGCGGCACGGTCAATATGAAAAATGCCCGTCATGCGGACGATCCGCGCCCGATCGACGCCGCGTGTTCGTGTCCCGCCTGTTCGCGGTTCAGCCGCGCCTATGTGAACCACCTGGTGCGCGCCGGCGAGATTCTGGGGGCGATGTTGCTGACCTGGCACAATATTACCTATTACCAGGACCTCATGGCCGGCCTGCGCCAGGCCATCCGCGAGGGTCGGCTCGACGGCTTCGCGCAAGCCTTTCACAGCGAATATCAAAACGGCGATATCGAGCCGGTTTGACGCGATAAAACCGATTTCAACGGGCCGGGACGGGTGGCCGGCGAAGTTTTAAGAATTCAGTGAAACGCCTATTGACCGGCCGAAGAACCGTCCCTATGTTCCCCTCATTCCATATCACGTGGGCCCGTAGCTCAGCTGGTAGAGCATCTGACTTTTAATCAGAGGGTCACAGGTTCGAACCCTGTCGGGCTCACCATCTTTTCAATGGCTTAGCGGATTTGTCGCTAGGCCATTTTTTGTTGGGGTAGAGCCTGGGGCCGGATTTGTGCAGCGCGGCAAAATGGGTGAGCCAGGCGCGGCCTGATACGGGGTTTCTACGTATTTCAAACTGCAACTCATTGTCGTATTTTCGTAGCCGCTGTCGTCTGCCCGGCCTGTTCCGTGGCGTCCTAAACGGGTTGGTGTGGGCTCGGCGGAAAAACTATGAAAATGGAGAGGAAATGGAAGATTTGATCACTGGCTTTGATCGCGGGGATCGGCTTCTTTCCTACTATCGGACGCTTCAGGAATGCCCGCGCGCTCGCATGCCCTGGAAATCGGACTTCAACCCCGGCCAAGTTAAAGACCTTCTGAATTACATCGTCGTTTCGGAACGAACAGGGCCCGATACGCTCATCCTGCGGATCAGGGGTGGCGCCATCGAAGACAAGCTCGGGCGTCATCCCCGGGGCACAGCGACCGACGAGATTTTCCCCATTCTTCCCTGCTATGAAGCAATGCTCGACGCCATGCTCCATACCCCCTGTGCGATCATGATTATACGTTCGTTACCCTGGCGTGGACAGGACAACGCCGAGCTTTTGACCTTCTCGCTTCCCTTTGCCGGCGAACAAGGGCAGCCCCGGTTTGTTATCGGCGTCAACGAACTGATCCTGCCGGCAGGCTATAGGAGCGCACCGCCTCATCATCCTCTCAAACACTCGGTCATCAAACAGATGCGCGCGATCGACATCGGATACGGCGCACCCAGCCTCGGTTAGCCCACAAGGCTCGCTTTTCCCGCCAACTCCGGAGTCTGTTGCTAATCCGCAACAGGTTTGTCTCGATATATGAAAAAACATATGAAATAGTTTACATTCGACGGCAAAGATGGTTCCTTCCGCAGACCCGCGCGCTGTCGCGGGCAATTGATAAACACCATGAGGAGACATTCACGTGAGAGAAGATAGGTGGATTAAGCTACGCTCCACATTGTTGGGCGGCGCGGCGCTGGCCCTGGTGGCTTCGCCGTTGACGTTCGGCCCCGCGCTGGCGCAGGAAGGTGCTGAAGAGGGAGCGGACATCGAAGAGGTTACGGTCACCGGTTCGCGCATTAAACGCGCCGATCTGATCGCCGTTAGCCCGGTGAACGTGATTTCCAACGTGGACATGGTTCTCAGCGGCAACGTCAACATTGAGCGCACCCTGAACGAACTGCCCGCGGTTAACCCGAGCGCCACCACGACCACCAACAACGGTGGTGAGGGCATCGCCACGGTGGACCTGCGCGAGCTCGGCCCGGAACGTACCCTCGTGCTGATGAACGGCCGGCGCTTGATCGGCTCGAACACGGCCAATCAGGTCGACCTTAACACCATCCCGGCAAGTCTTGTGGAGCGCGTCGAGGTTCTAACCGGTGGCGCCTCGGCCGTATACGGGTCCGACGCGGTTGCCGGTGTTGTCAACTTCATCATGAAGGATGACTTCGAAGGCCTGGAGGCCGGTGCACAGTATAACATCAGTGAGCGCGGCGACGCCGATGTGTGGACCGTCGATGTCACGATGGGTGGCAACTTTGCCGATGGGCGCGGTAACGCCGTGCTAAGCGCCAGCTACACTGAACGTAACGCCTTGTTCCAGGGTGACCGCGACTTTGCTTCCGTTTCCAAGGCTGACTTTGGTACTGGCGAGTTTATCGAGTTTGGCTCTTCCCGCCTTCTGGGCGGCCGTGCTTCGGGCGGAGAGGGGGTCGACGTCGACGGTGACGGCACCCTGGATACGACGCTTGGATTCAATCCGGACGGGTCGGTGCGTAACGCCGCTGGCGAATCCTTTAACTTCGCTCCGTTCCAATTCATGCAGACTCCGCAGAAGCGTTATACGTTGGCGGGCCTGGCCCACTATGACATCACCGATGACATGACGGCCTATTTTGAGCTCAACTACTCCAGCAACCAGGTCGACCTGGCCCTGGCCCCCGACGCGAACGATATTCCTGATGGTGCGCCGCTCTTTGTGAGCGCCGACAACCCGCTTATTACGCCGGCAACCCGGGCCGTCCTGTTGGCGGCGTTTGACACCGGCATGAATGGCGATGTCGCCGCCGGCGATAACATCATCACGATTCCCGACTTCCGCCGGCGCATGGCTGACGTCGGTCTGCGTCAGGAATTTCGTGAGTTCGACCTGTATCGTTTCGTGGTAGGCCTTCGCGGAAGTCTGACGGATACCTGGGATTATGACGTGAACTTCACGACCGCCCGGGTGAACCGTTCTTTCACGCTTCAAAACTTCACGTCTGACCTGCGCATTCAACAGGCTCTGCTGACCGAGTTTGACGCCGATGGCAACCTGGTGTGCCAGGACCAGTCCGGGGGCTGTGTACCCATCAGCATCTTTGGTGATGGTGCGATCTCGCCGGAAGGGGCGGAATTCGTATCGCCGGACGCTGGCCAGACTTCGTTTAACCAGCAGTACATCGTGACCGGCAACCTCAACGGCTCGATCGATAGCATCGATTTCGGCGCCGGCGCCCTTGGCTTGGCGGTCGGTGGCGAATACCGCCGGGAAAGCGCCGCTTTCCTGCCGGATGCCACCTCCCAGACCGGAGAGCTTGGCCCGGGCAACTCGTTCCTCGTTACTCAGGGTAAATTCGATGTCTACGAAGGTTACGCTGAAGCCCTGATGCCGATTATCGCCGATAAGCCAGGCATTGAGCGCCTTGACGTCGAACTCGCGGCGCGGGTGTCGGATTACTCCACGGCCGGTGGCGTGTTCAGTTGGGCTGGGGGCGTTCAGTACCAGCCGGTTTCTGATATTCGCTTCCGTGGCGGCTTCCAACGCGCGGTTCGGGCTCCGAACATCAGCGAACTTTTCGGCGGCCTGTCCTCGGGTGCGTCCTCGACCACCGACCCCTGTGACGCCACGCGTCTGGCCACCGCAACGGACGCTCAGAAGGCCCATTGTATCGCGGTGGGCGCACCGGCCGGTTACGAGCAGCTGGACCCGCAGGCTCTGACCACGTCGGGTGGCAACCCGGATCTTTTTGAGGAGACCGCCGACACTTTCACGATTGGTGCGGTCGTGACTCCGGAAGCCATTCCGGGCCTGACCTTGACGGTCGACTACTACAACATCGAAGTGAAAGACGCGATCTCAACGCTAAGCAGCTCGACCGTTTTGGATATTTGCTTTGCTTCGCTCGATCCGAACAATCAAAACTGTCTGAATGTGACCCGTGACGCGACCGGCCGACTGGTCCAGATCCTGTCGCTGACCGACAATATCGCTTCCCAGAAACGAGAAGGCATCGACTGGGCTTTGGCCTATACCTTCGAATTTGGGCCCGGTCAGATGACGTTGCAGAACATCGGCAGCTACAATATCACCAACACCTTTACGTCGACACCGCTGGTGGATCCGACCGACTGTAGTGGTATTTTCGGGGGTGGCTGTACCGGTCTTGGCGATTTCATCGCACCCAAATGGCGCTTAACCCAGAACGTGACCTATGAGTATCGTGACTGGGCGTTCCGGGCCCAGGGCCGTGTCATTGGCCCGATTGATAACGCGGATGCGGTCGCCGATCCGGATGGTAGCTTTGCCCAACCTCAGGTCGATACGAATCTCTATCTGGATATCAACTTCACTTACAAGGTCACGGAGAACGTCCTGATAACGGGTGGTGTCGAGAATCTGTCGGACAACTCGCCGCCGCCTTTGGGCTTCTTCAACAACGTCTCGGCGGGTACCGACCCGTCCCTGTTTGACGTTGTTGGCCGGAGTTACTACCTCGGGGCACGGCTTAACTTCTAACCCGGCTCCCTGTCGAAACCAATTGAGGGATGGGCTCCGGCCCATCCCTTTTTTTATCCGGCCCGGTCCCAAATCCTTTCCCGCAGTGGTAATCAGCGCGGTTTCGTACCAGAATGCCACTGCCTGTGGGCTTAAAAAAGAGAGGGGGCTTTGGGTGCTGGAAAGTGAAACAAGGCGGCTTGCCCGCTGTCATAACATTGCCGATCTTCGGGCGTTGGCGGAAAAGAGATTGCCGCGCAAGATATTTGCCTATCTGGACGGTGGCGCGGACGACGAGGTCAGCATGCGCGCAAACGAGCGTGCCTTTGATCGCTACAGCCTGGTCACGCGCACCCTTGTGGATGTTGGCGAGATCGATATCTCGACCACGGTGCTGGGGCGGAAAATCGACTGGCCGGTGATGCTGGCGCCGACCGGCATGTCGCGCCTGTTTCATCACGATGGCGAGTGCGCCGTAGCCCGCGCCGCCGCCAGGTCCGGCACCCTTTATACCCTGTCAACCGTTTCAACCGTCAGCATCGAGGAAGTCGGCGCCGCCGCTGACGGGCCGAAATCATTCCAGATTTACATGTTCCGCGATCGCGGCCTGGTCACCGAATTCATCGAAAGGGCGCGCGGGGCGGGTTATACGTCCCTATGCCTGACCGTCGATGTGCCGGTGGCGGGCAATCGTGAGCGCGACTTGCGGGCCGGGCTGTCGGGGCCGCGGACGATGCTGGATGGCCTCGCGCATCCGCCGTGGCTGTGGCGTTACCTGACCGGCGAGCCGCTGATGCTCGCCAATGTGGCGCATAAGGTGCCGGGTGGCCGCGATCTGGCGACCCTCGCCGATTATGTGTCGGCGCAATTCGACCCCGGTGTCACCTGGGATGATGCCGCCTGGATCATCGAGCAATGGGACGGGCCATTCGCCATCAAGGGCATATTGTCCGCTCAGGATGCAATGCGGGCCGCCTCGATCGGAGCGACGGCGGTCATCGTGTCCAATCATGGCGGCCGGCAGCTCGACGGTGTTGCCGCGCCCATCGACGTTGTCGGCGAAATTGCGGACGCCGTCGGCGATCAGGTGGAAATCATCCTGGACAGCGGGGTACGGCGCGGCACTCATGTCCTGAAGGCGCTGGCGATGGGCGCCAGGGCCTGCATGATCGGCCGGCCTTATCTCTACGGGCTGGGCGCCGGCGGCGAGACAGGGGTCGATCGGGCCCTTGCGCTGTTGCGCGCCGAAATCGAACGCGACATGGCGATCATGGGTTGCCGGTCACTCGGCGAACTCGATTCACGTTCGATCCGCCGGCAGGCGCGTCACGACCTTGATCCAACGATATAGCGTTCGTGAATTTCCTATTGGCTGTCATTCGGCCGGGCCAGAAGCCCTGTCAGGTAATTGGCGAACGCGGAATTGATCAGATTGTGCCGGGTCACCCGACTGGTCGGCCGCAATCTGTCTCTCCACATCCGTTCTTCCATACTAAAGTCGAAGGAGTAACTGATCGAACGCGGATAGGCCTGCGGTTCGGTTACAAATCGCGGGACGCGGGTTGAGGGCAGCAGAAATTCGGGAGGAGAAACCGCGTCGATGTCACTGTCATCGGCCCAGGCGCCGCCGGTGATGGGCATCAGGGCAAGCATCGCGGCCACAAAGGCTATTCCCTGGGCCCCGGTTGCGGGTCGGGAGGCACGCCACCGTTTCCTTCTGATCGCGTATTCCATGTTGTCTTCCTCTGGTTCAGGTCGACGCGACGAACGCTCAGTACAAATATGTTATCACAATCAGGCCAACCATGACGAGAAACGAGATTGAAATAGCAAAGCCGTTGGCGAGCATGTCTCATTCTCCAGGATTTTCGGCGCCACAATTTCAGCAAGGCGGCGAGCTTAAACCAATATGCAACCCGATCACGGATTTTGCGGGGCATCAGGGTGCTAGTGGAAACGCCCTTGCACCGGGCGGGAGGAATTGCCGGGGAGGGGTGGCAATCCTGGATTTAGCCGGTCATGAATTCGGGCGTTTCCACCATCCAAGGATACGATTGTGAGGGCGGCTTTCCGAATCAAGCCCGCTAACAATAAGGTGAACCGCCGTGAAGCCCGCGCGTCCGGCTGGAGCCACCGCCCATCCACCGCTCCGATCGAAAATTGCGTAATTCAGCCGCCTGGTTCGAAGCAAATTGCGTTTTGTCCCGGTTTTCTTTAAAAAAATAGCCCAAAGGCGGCGCCATTGTGACATTTGTCAAGGTCCGCTCGACTAATGGTGGTCAATATCAAAGCATCGTGCCTCCGGCCTTGTTGCGCCAGGGGGCTAAAGAAGTCGGCACAGATCGGCGTGGGAGGCACATAGAAAATCAGGGAGGAACAATATGAGTATCTTTCTCGTACGTGCGACTCGTTCGATTGCAATTATGACGATGACTGCTTCGATCGCCTGGGCGGCGGGACCCGGTGTGGCGGTGGCGGCTGAAGACATTTTCGAGATTGAGGAAATTGTCGTAACCGCGCAGAAACGAACCCAGAGCTTGCAGGATATCCCGCTCGCGGTGACCGTCTTTAGCGGCGACGTCCTTCGCGAAGACGACATCACCAGCCTTCAGGATATCGGGAACCGGACGCCGGGGCTGGTATTTTCGGCATTTAGCGTCGGTCAGCCGGAGATAACGATTCGCGGTATCGGCACCAAGGAGGATGGCGCCTCGGCCAGTGACTCGACGATCGTATCGGTTGACGATGTCTATATTGCGGCCCGGACGGCACAAGTGTTCGATATTTTCGACTTGGAGCGCATCGAGGTTTTGCGCGGCCCGCAAGGAACTCTGTACGGCAAGAACTCGATCGGCGGTTCGATCAACTTCGTGACCACGACACCCACCGAGGACACCAATATCCGTCTTCGCCAAACCGTCGCCAGCTATGGGCGCATCGATACGGCGGGGCTGCTGAGCGGCCGGATAGCGGAAAATCTGTATGGCAAATTCTCGTTCAGCCGCCGCTCCCACGACGGCTATATTCGCAACATTCTGGTCGATGAACAGCAGGGCGAAAGCAATACCTTCGCCTGGCGCGCCATGCTGCGGTGGCTTCCCAACGAAAATACCGAAGTAATCCTGAGCGTTGACTTCGCCGACGACGATTTGGGCGCCACTAACCGCGAACCGGTGGGCAGCGCCGGGCCGTTGCATGACGGGCCCCATGCGTCCAACCCGATCGCGGTCAACGAAGCGCTGGGCGGTGCGGATGATCCGCATGACTCTCTTGCCGATGTAGAGGGCTTTACTGATCGTGAAGTGCGGGGTTACAGCCTCAAAATCAACTGGGATATCGGGAGCACGACCCTTACCTCGATCAGCTCCTATCGCGAGAGCGATTTCGACTGGATCGAGGATTCGGAAGGACTGCCGCCGTCGACCGCATTCGCCGATCTGACCGGGGCGTCGGGCAGTCCGGGACCGGCCCTTACCGCCGACCCGTCGACGGGTTTCGCGTTTGATGTCAGTGACGCCGCCATTGAACACACCGAGCAGCTTACTCAGGAACTGCGCCTGACATCATCGGCGGAGAACCGTTTAACCTGGGTGGGCGGCCTGTTCTACAGCCACGAGGAAATCGACCGAACCGAGACGTTTTTCTTCCCTTCGCTAGGCGGCCCCGGCTTGAATGCACCAAGCCTGAGCAGCTCTGACCAGTCCAATAACTCGGACTCCCTGGCGGCCTACGGGCAGGGCACCTTTGCCGTGAACGATCGGCTGTTGGTTACCGGTGGCGTGCGTTTCTCTTACGAGAAAAAGGACATCGGCATCGGCGCAAATATCATCACCGGACTGCCGTTATTGTTGCAAGGGTTCCCGTTTACCGAGGCAAGCGAGGACTGGAGCAACGTCACCGGCCGCTTTGCGGTTGACTATTCGGTGACCAACGATGTGTTGTTATATGCCGGTTTCTCGACCGGCTTTAAGTCTGGCGGCTTTACGGGTTCGGCCTCAACCGCCGAGCGTGGCACCACGCCGTTCGGTCCGGAAAACGCCAAGAACTACGAAGTGGGTATGAAATCCAAATGGGCGGACAATCGGGTTCTGTTGAA
The DNA here is from genome assembly GCA_046756385.1 of Sphingomonadales bacterium. Taxonomy (GTDB): domain Bacteria; phylum Pseudomonadota; class Alphaproteobacteria; order CAZZKF01; family CAZZKF01; genus JBHHWG01. The sequence goes on from JBHHWG010000001.1 coordinate 9,003, forward strand.
CCTGACCGCGTTTTTCACCGACTATGATTCCCTTCAGGTGACCCGCTTCTTTCAACCGCTCGGCAGCGGTTTTGGGCAGTTCATAACCGAGAATGCCGGCGCGGCGGAAATCAAGGGCATTGAAGCGGAGTTTGTCGCCCTGCTGACGGAGGGGCTGGAAGTTGGCGGCAACTATGCCTATCTGGATGCCGAGTTCACCGATTTTACCGGTACACCGTCGGTCACCGGCACAGGCGATTTTACCGGCAATCGCCTGCGATTGTCGCCCAAGCACAGCCTGAGCTGGTACGGCAAATATGCCTGGGTCATGGATATCGGCACCGTGAGCGCGAAGGTGAGCTACCGCTACCAGAGCCTGAGCTTCATGGACCCCAACAACAATGCCATCACCACAATCCCGGCTTACGATATCTGGGACACCCGGGTGGCTTTTGAATCCGCGGACGGCCATTGGGAGGTCGCCGGCTGGGTCAAGAATCTGGGGGACGAAAAATACCGGACCCACGTATTTTCACAGCGCGGCAGCCGGATTGCTTTTGCCTTGTTTGGCGCGCCGAGAACCGGTGGCGTCACGGTTACCTATAACTATTAAACTGCCCCAAGCTCTGTTTCAGAGCGACTTGCGCCGGAACCCCTGGTTCCGGCGTTTTTCTTTTTGGTCGCGGTGAAAGGGGTATTACTCGAGGCCAAGAACTTTCAAAAGGCCTGTGTAGCTGTCTTTAACCCGCTTTCCGGACAACTCGAAGTATGTCTGGTCGCCCTCAACGCCGAGTCCTTCGACGAACCGATTCATGAAATTGAACAAGCAACAAACGGCAACGGCATCATGGAGCGTCTGTTCGTCCCATCCGGCGTCGAAAATGGCGTCGGCATCGGCTTGAGTCAGGCTGTCCGGCGCCTCGGTCAGTTTCTTCACGTATCTGAGAACCGGCATGAATTTCTCGTCAACAGCCGCGGTTTCGATATCTTCGTAGAGATCGTCGATCAAACCCTTCGGGACGCCATGGACCTCAGCCGTGACAGTATGCACACCGCGGCAGTAACGGCAGCCGTTCAGAGCGGATACATAGGCGGCGATGAGCTCCCGTTCCGCAACCGACAGCGTGGAAGGTCCGCGTAATACGATATCGTGATATTCGAGAAGCGGTTTCACCGGTCCCGGGAACTTCTCGAAGATGCTTATCAGTACGGGTTTTTTGGCCAGGGAAGGGAAAAACACCATCTTGAAATCTATCTACCTCTCTGCTGACTGCCACATCCCGCGACGGGCTGGCAGGGGACGAAGTCACCGCACCACTACCATGCTGTATGGCGCCCTTACAATTAAATTTTCAGCGGCAAAAATCGACCGGTCAAATGAGTTTCTATCAAGGAAACTTGGTATAACAGTTATTCAAAACCAATATGAGGAGCGCGACCCGTGATCGTCGAACAAATCTGGACCGGTAACGCCTACCGAAACTTCAACTACCTGATCGTTTGTCCGGAAACCGGCGACGCCCTGGCTATAGACCCGCTGGACCACGAAAAATGTCTGAAAGCCGCCACGGACAATGGCTGGCGGATCACTCAGCTGCTCAATACCCACGAACATCACGACCATATCGCCGGCAACGATCCGGTAATCGCCGCGACGAACGCCAGGTTGTTGGCCCACGCCAATGCCCGCGATACCATTTCCGGCATCGATGTGGGACTCGCCGCAGGCGATGTCGTCAAGGTCGGCAAGACGGTCGAGCTCGAAGTATTGGACACGCCGGGCCATACAATGAGCCACGTGTGCCTGTTGTCGCACACTGACACACCGGCCCTGTTCTGCGGCGATACCCTGTTTAACGCCGGCGCCGGCAATTGCCATGCGGGCGGTCATCCGGCCGAGCTTTATAGAACCTTCGCCACCCAGTTCGTTAAGCTCCCCGATGCGACCCAGGTCTATCCCGGACATGATTACATCGCGCACAATCTGGCGTTTACACTGGATCGGGAGCCGGGCAATGAGCGGGCCCGCATGTTGTTGGAAAGCGTTGAAGACCAGGATCCCGCCAGGGCGATGGTGTTGACCCTGGGGCTTGAGAAGGAGATCAACACGTTTTTCCGGCTCCACAATCCCACGGTGATTGCGCGGTTGCGCAACGAATTCCCCGATTTGCCGGATGAGCCCGATCCCGAAACCGTTTTTGTGAAGCTCCGGGACCTCCGAAACAAGTGGTAGGGACGGGGGCCGCCCTCCCGGTTTGCTGGGGCGTTCGTCAGTAGCGACCAATGATGTAGCGGCTGCCCTGAACGACATAGGGTTCGCCATGCCGGTCGTAGCACATGGTGCCGCCGATACGAATTCTCCGTCCATGGTGGTCGTAGCCCGGCTTGCTCACGGGGTGGCAGGCGGGGGCAGGGTGGTGGCCGCTACCATAGACATGCCGCAGGGTATGGGCCGCGCCGCGGGCAATTTGATGGCCGATGGCGTGACCCAAAAAATGATGTGTGTGGCGCCGGCCGTGATGGCCATGATCCGAATGATGGCCATGGTGTCGCACGCCGTGGTGATGCTGGTCACTGGCCCGGGCGGCATTGTTGAACGCCAGGCCGATGGCGACCGCGCCGGCGGCTACGGTAACGATCCTGATGAAATTGGTCATCTGTAACTCCCTTGTGGCTGCAATCCATGGCCTCGCTGTGCCCAAGTCCGAATGTATGCGGGAGCGGCTGAACCGGAACTGAACGGGCGCCATTAGTGTGATACTATTTTTGAACTGCTGGTCCGACCGAACGGTTGCTTTATATTAAGAGGACGCCGCATGCCCCCAATCGAAACCCACAGTATCCTTATCGCCATAACCGCCCCTGACCGAGTGGGTTTGATTTCCACGATCACGGCGCGATTATTTGACCTCGGGATCAATCTGGCCGACACCTCGTTCGCTGTCCTCGGCTCGGGCTGCGAATTTACCTGCGTCGCACAGGCCCCCGTCGAGGTCTCCGTTAAAGACGTCAAGAACGAGCTTGTCGAGCTTGATGTGTTGAAAGGCGCCGATATCTCGGTAAGCGCCTATCGCTACCAACCGGGTCATGCCGAGAGCGCCCGGGTTACCCATCGGATCAGTGTCGGCGGTGGTGACCGCCCCGGCTTGATCGCCCGGTTATCGGAGGTGTTTGTCGAATTCGACGCCAATGTGGTGCGCATGAACTCGACCCGCAACGAACTCAAGAGTGGGGAGGCCGTCTATCGGACCTGTTTCGACATTTCAATTCCAGAGGCGCGAGCCGCGTCTTGCCTGGCGGCGGTCAGTAATACGGCGGGGCAACTCAATCTCGATTGCAGTTGCCAGCGGCTGCAAGAGGAGTGATTGGAGCTGAAAGTGCTAGCCGCCGCTCGAGGCCTCAATCGCCACGGTTGGCGCCTGACGTGTGTCGTTCAACTTGTCACGTAGCCCGGTGAGCAGGCCATCAATACCGTCTTTCTGGACCACGGCCGAGAACTCCTCACGCTGGCTGATCGCCATGCTGATGCCCTCGACGCTCAGGTCAATCACCTTATACACCTCGTCCTTGACACGGATGCGCCAATCGACCGAGACGGGCGGCCCGTTGCGGCGGATGATTTTTGACGCCACAATGATATCCTTCTTGCCGGCTGCACGGGCCTCGCCGATCTCTACCGTCTCGTCCGTATATTCGTCCAGCCTGATCGAATAAGTCTCGATAATGAAGTCGCTGAACAGGTCCATATATTCCACTCGCTGCTCCGACGTGGCCTTGCGCCAGTGTCGGCCAAGCACAAACCGGCTGATATAATCGAGGGCGAATCCTTCGCGCAAATGGCCGGCGAGTTGATCCTTGCGCTCCTCGACCGCCAATGCCTTGTTGCGTAAAGCGCTTAAAGCGTTATCGACCAGTTCACTGACAAATTCCCTGGCGCCTTCCGACGTGGCCGGAATTTCGTCGGCGCTTGCGTTCTTGGCGGGAAGCGAAAGAACAATAAGGGCGGCAAGAGCGGAAATGCTGGCAAGAAACCGTGTTCGTTGAAACATCGAAATCCTCTATCCGGTTCGGTCGGGATTTGCCCACTTGTTTTTAAGGCGGGAAGCGCCATGCTCCCATCATTTGCACATCATTGCAAATAACACAAAATTGAACACCCGCGACCCCTTATCGGCGTCGCGGGTGCTAAATCGGAAAGTGCCCCGGGATCAAGCGGGACGAAGTCCTACTTCGTGACTTCTTTCAGATAGGCGATCAGGTCGGCGCGCTGATCGGCTTTCTTGAGGCCCCTGAAGGCCATCTTATTCTTGGGGACGAAGCCCTTGGGGTCGGCCAGATATTTGTCTAGCGCTTCCGCCGACCACACGATCCCCGCGGCCTGCATGGCCTTGGAATATTTCTTGTAGCCGTTAGCGGTCCCCGAAGCGCGGCCGAAAAGGCCGTGCAGATTAGGGCCATTCTTGTGCTTTCCGCCTTGCGCAACGGTATGGCACATCTTGCACTTTACGAAGACCTTCTTGCCCTTGGTAGCGTCGCCCGCCATGGCGCCCGAGGTCAGGGCGCCGAATGCGATCATGCCGGCCGCGACACCCAGGAGAATTTTTTTGTTCATCATGATATTCCTGTAAACCAAGGCCCGAAGAATTCCGGGCCCAAACCAAATGGCCAAACTGGCTCGCCCGCTTTTTAACAGATTTACACCACGGTTCAAGCCTTTGCGCCGAGACCAATCGTCGCAGACCAGGCACCGGCCTGCGACGAGAGGGTTCGGATTAGGCCTCGGCAATACGTTGCACCCGATAGCTCTTGATCTCGCCACTGCGAATGCGCGCCATGTAGCTGGCAAGGTCGCGCTTGACCTCCGGCGCCATGATGTAGAGCCCCAGAATGTTGGGGAAAGCCATGGCGAAGATGGTGGCGTCGGAAAAATCGACCAGTCGCGAGATATCGATCGTCGGGCCGACCACGATCGCGATACAGATCATGGCCTTGAAGGCGATATCGAGGGCCTTGGAGTCACCAGTCAGATAGGCCCAGGACCGACTACCATAATAAGACCAGGTAATGGTCGTGGAAAACGCGAACAGCACGACCGCAATCGCCAGAATGTAAGGGAACCAGCTAATGACCGAGGCGAAGGCGTTTGAGGTCAGCGTGACGCCGCCGATGCCATCGGTATCGGCTTGGTAGGCCCCTGTAATGACTATAACCAACGCTGTCATGGTGCACACGACCACGGTATCGATGAAGGGTTCCAGGAGCGACACCAGGCCCTCGGTAATCGGCTCGTTGGTACGGACCGCGGCGTGGGCAATGGCCGCTGAGCCAATGCCGGCTTCGTTGGAAAAAGTCGCACGCCGGAAGCCCTGGATCAACACGCCGATGAACCCGCCGCCGACAGCCTCGGGGCTGAAAGCGCCCTTGAGAATAATGGCCGCGGCGTCCGGAATGTCCCCGAAATGGGAAAATAAAACCACCAGCGCGGCGAGAACGTAAATCCCGCACATGATCGGCACCAGCTTGTCGGTCACGCGGGCGATGCTCTTGATGCCGCCGATAATCACCGCGCCGACGAGGATCGAAATAACGGCGCCGAACATCCATCCCCGGTCGTGGAACAGGCTGGCACTGCCGCCTGTGACCGTTTCAAGCTGTTCGAATGCCTGATTGGTCTGAAACATGCCGCCGGCCCCCAACGCGCCCATCATGCACATCAAGGCCGCGAAAACGCCGAGGAACTTGCCGAAACGGGGTAGGCCGCGGTTGGCGAACCCCTTGGTCAGATAATACATCGGACCGCCCGAAACGACGCCGTGCTTGTTGATGTTCCGGTATTTGACACCCAGCGTACATTCAACAAATTTGGAAGACATGCCGAGAAGGCCGGCCAGGATCATCCAAACCGTGGCGCCGGGTCCGCCGACGCTTATGGCAATCGCCACGCCCGCGATATTGCCCAGCCCGACGGTGCCCGACAACGCGGCCGTCAGTGCCTGGAAATGTGATACCTCGCCTTTGTGGTCCGGATTTTGATAGTCGCCGCGAACGATACGGATGGCCTGCTTAAAGCCACGGAAATTGATGAAACCCATATAGAGGGTCAGGATCAAGGCGGCGGAAAGCAGCCAGATCAGAATGACCGGAAGATCCGCGCCATAGGCCGCCTCTAAAGTCAGGGCCAAAGGCGCCGATGCGGCCGAGACGGTAAGACCCTTGACCTGTTCTCCAGTCAGCCTCCAGAACCCGTCGCCCAAATCCTCGCCCTTGGAAAGGGTCACGTCCGCCGGAAGCCCCGAAATTGTCACGACATGCGGCGGCTCTTGCCCGCCGATAAGCCCCATGACGTCAAATACAAAGGGTTCGGTCTCGTGAGCGGGGACAGTAAACGTCCTGGTTTCAGTGTGTGTGGTGATCTCGAACGACGCAAAGATCGCGTCGGCAAAAATGTCGGTCAGTGGCAAGACGGTGCGTTCGATCAACGAGTCGAGCGACTCTTCCTTTGTGTCCGCGGCGTGGGCCGTCGGGACAGCCATCACAATGAAAAATAACAAAGTAAGGATGCGTTTCACTTATACCCCCAAGCACTTCGGCGCGCCCATTTTTGGCCTCCGCCTCCAATCCAAGCGGTCGGCATGCTAGCCCCAGACTGGTCCGCGCACAACTATTCATGCGAATTTCGCCAGGCGGGCGGTCGCTTGGCCTGTTCATCGGGACGCGGTCTGGATTATCGTTTTGCATGCTCCGGCGTATTATTTCGGGATGCGAAAAGCGGAAATGTCTTGGGTGCTAGGATGAAACGAACATTGATTAACGGGGCGCTTGCCCTCGCGGTTTGCGCTTGTGCGACGGACGCTGAAGCAGCCACGGCCCTCGAAACTCAAGCGCCACCCGGTTTTCAAATTCCGGCGGTTGTTGAAATTCCGGCCGGGCCGTTCGTTCGGGGCTCGGATGCGGCGGAACGCGAGGCCGCTTACCGCCTCGACGAAGCGGCATACGGCCATGGATTGACTCGTTCCCAGCGCTGGTACGAGAAAGAATTTCAACGCGGCGTGGCACGGACAGGCCGCTATTGGATTAGCCGGACCCCCGTCACCAACGGCCAATATGCCGCTTTTATTCGTGAAACCGGCCATGCCGCGCCGGCCATGAACCGGGTTACCTGGGAAAGTTACCGCCTCGTTCATCCGTTCGATGCAACCTCGCGGTTTGTCTGGCGCGAGGTTGGGGCCAGCGGAGATTTCGCGCCGCCGCGGGGACGCGAAAACCATCCGGTGGTTCTGGTTTCCCTTGATGACGCGGTGGCCTATGCCCAGTGGCTTTCAAGGCGAACCGGTCAACACTGGCGTCTGCCGACCGAGGAGGAATGGGAAAAAGCGGCACGGGGAACGGAGGGCTGGCGTTTCCCATGGGGCGACCGCTTTGATCCCGCCCACCTCAATAGCGCTGACGCCGGCCCTGAGGATACCGTTGCGGTGGGTCGTTCTTCCCCAATAGCCAGTCCTTTCGGGTTGCTCGATGCGGCGGGCCAGGTGTATGAATGGACCGCGACTTCATCGGAATCCGGTCGGTATTTTGTAAAAGGCGGATCATGGGACGACCGGGGCTGCGGCGTTTGCCGGGCCGCGGCGCGACATACCAGGCAACCGGATTTGCGGCACGTCATCATCGGGTTTCGTCTGGTTCGCGCGCCTGCCGATAATAGTGATCACGGTTTGAGACAAAGTCCGCGATAGAAACGATGCCAGATTTTAAACTGCTATCTCGAGCGGAACTCGAGATCATGAAAGCTGCCGGCGAGGAAGTTTTTGAATGCCAGCGCGTGCTCGGGAAGACGTCGTCAAATGCGGTCGCCGAGCTGCTGGCCGGCCAGGGCATGTTTTATGAACATAATCACTATCCGAAGGGTGACGTCTACGATCAGGACACGCACAGCCAGTATTATTACCACGCCCATCGTGGCATGAATGGGGAGCATGGCCACCTCCATACTTTCCTTCGCGGCAAGGGCATGCCGGCGGACATCAAGCCCGCTGCCATTGACACTGTATCCGAACGACCGCTGGGCGATGAAGCGCTGAGTCACTTGATCGGAATATCCATGGATGCCCATGGTTTGCCGATGGGAATGTTCACGACCAACCGGTGGGTAACAGACGAAACCTGGTATGCCGCCGAGGACGTGGTCCGGATGGTCGATATTTTTCTTGTTGACCACACCTTTCCGAACTGGGCAGTCAACAGATGGCTAAATGCCTTGTTCCGGCTATTCAAACCTCAAATACAACAACTGATCCGGGAACGTGACGAGCGGATTGCCCAATGGCAGGAAGCGCACCCGGATCGGGATGCCTTTGAGGATCGCGATCTTGAGATTGTTTCGACAACTCCGATTTCGGTGGTCGATCAGTTCGCGCGGATCATAAAGGCGCTCCGGAAACTGGACGATCACGCTCCCGATTAACATCCGATTAACCGATTGTTGCGACAATTATTATCGATACTCGTCAGGGCTCGCGCCGCTCTGCGTGGATGCTTTGCGGGCAGGTGGGGGTGATATTGTCAGAAAATAAGATCCTAGGCGTTGACGACGTCGCAAAGTTGCTGGCCAACCCGTCAGCCGAGAACCGCGCGGATGCCGTTTCCAGGGTTGGGGCGGAGTTTGCCCGTGGCAGCCTGGACGAAAAATCCCGTAAGCTTGCCCTCGAAATATTCAGCCTCGTTTTACATGATGTCGAACTTCGGGTGCGTCAGGCGCTCGCCGAATCCGTTAAGGATAATCCGTCAATACCGCACAACCTGGCCAACACCCTGGCCCAGGATGTCGCCGAAGTGGCGATCCCGATTCTCCAGAATTCGACCGTTCTGGATGACGCGGACCTGATGAATATCGTAAGGAATTTCGATTCAGACCATCAAGCCGCGGTGGCCATGCGGCCGCGGGTCTCAGAAACTGTCGCCGATGCGCTGGTTGAAACCGGCGATGAGAAGGTCGTTGCGACTTTGGTGTCCAATGACGGGGCGCAAATTGCGGAACAGGCGATGTCGACGGTGCTCGATAAGTACGGCGATAAAGAATCCGTTAATGCCCCCTTGGCGCGACGACGCGAATTGCCGATTACCATTGCCGAACGGCTGGTGACGCTGGTTTCCGAATCCTTGCGGGAGCATATCGTCACCCATCATGAAATTTCCGGCGATCTGGCGAGCAACCTGATCCTTGAGAGCCGGGAACGGGCGACCATCGGCTTACTCGGGCCGGACGATGAAAAAACGGATGTTCTGGATCTGGTTGACCAGCTTTACGACCATGGCCGGTTGTCCTCGACTTTAATCCTGCGTGCCTTGTGCATGGGGGACATTGATTTTTTCGAGGCGAGCCTCGCCAAGCGCGCCTCTATTCCGCTGACGCACGCCTATAAGCTGATCCAGGATGAAGGGCCGTTGGGGCTTCAGTCGTTATTCAGGAAGGCCGGGATTTCATTACGCCTTCTGGAACTGACTAAAGTCGCCCTGAAAGTGAAGCGGGAAACCGAATATGATGGCGGAGAAAATGACCGCCAGCGCTTCCGCTCAAGAATGATCGAACGGGTTCTCACGACCCTGGAGACCGGGATCGATCCTGAAAACCTGGATTATTTCATTTCGAAACTGGGGGCCGAAGACACTGGGACCGGCGCGTCTTAGAACCTGGTTTTACTTTAATCGCCCCAGCGCCTGGGCGATCAAAACATAAACCTTGCCGATATTGGACGACAAAAACGTGACACTCAGCGCGCCGTCGCGGTCACAGGTCTTCGCCCGGGTCAACAGCTCCTCGAATTGTTCCATGAATCGTTGCGTATGGTTGCGGAATTCCGGATCAATCCGGTGTTTCCGGGCTATCTTGAGCCGCACGGCGCGGCTTCCCATATTCAATATCCGCCTCGAAAACAGACTGCGATCGCCCTCAACATAGCGATGCCAAAGCTTGTCGGAGATATCAGTCTCAAGAATTCGGCCGATATCGACGGCCAGCGAGTTGAGAGTCTCGATCACCGTTGTCGAATTGCGCAGGAAGGAGTCCCGCGTGACGTCGTTCTGCTCGTTCGCGAGCTCTTTTTTGCGCGTCAGCAAATCAGTTGCCGCCTCGGCCACCAAACGAGATTGTGCGGCGACGGTTTTGCCGGTCAGCTCGGCGGCTTGAGCGGCAGCCTGCGAAGCCATGGCCAGCTGATCCGTGCGGTCGGCCACGGATTGGGTGGTCTCCGCCAGGGTATCGGAGATTCGGCCGCTAACATCGACTAGCCCCTCCGCATGTTCGCGCGCCACCTTATCAGCGTCCTGAAGGCGCCGAGCAACCTTGTCGAACTCCTGCCACGTTTGCTCGCGAGTGGTCGTTAAGTCTTCCCGCGCTTCGCTCAGGCGGGTAATCAGTTGGCCGGCCTGGTCCGCTAGCTGGCCGGCCGCCTTGTTGAACCGTTGCTCCGCCTGTTCCGAGGCCGATGCGATCAAGTCGGCCCGGGCCACGAATTGATCGCCCAGCGCCTCTATTTCCGTAAAACGCACACTGACCTCGCCCAGCGCTTCCATGATTGCCGCAATGCGCTCGCGCCCGGTTTCCTCAAAGTCGAACAGTTGTGCGGCCTGCTTGCCAAGCTCGCTGCCCGCCTCGCTCACCTGGGATGCCGACTCGCGCGAGGTTTCGGACAGCTTCGCCATGTACCTGCGCAGCGCTTCAAGGGCGTCCTCGGCGGTCTTTTTGCCGTCATCGACAATCTCTCCAAGGCGTTTCCCCGCACCCTCGAACGCTTGTTCGGCTTCGCCAATTTCCAAAATCGAAGCGGCGGCGCCAGACCGCACGGCGTCAGCGGTTTGGACGAACTGGCCCTCGGCGGACGCCACTTTATCCACGATATCGCTTAAAGCGGCAGCCAGGCCCTGGACATGCCCCTCAACTGTCTCGGCCGCCGCGGCCGTGGACTGGGCAATCTCGTCGGACAGTTCGCGCAGCCCAGCCGCCCCGGACTTAAACTTGCCCTGAAGGCCGTCAACGCGCTCCCCGGCGTCGGCAACTGCTTCGTTCAGATTATCCCTTGCCTGATCGAGCGATTGACCCAGAGTGGCGACGGTTTCGGCGGCGGTTGTGACCGCTTCGCCGAGGCCCTCGGTGGAACCGCTCAAGGCTTCCGACGACTGTTTGAAACGAGCGAGCGCCGCTTCGGCTTGTTTTTCGAGGTCCCTGGCGCTGGCTTCCAGGAAGTCGCGCGCCTGCTCGGTTCGGCTGACCATCCGGTCGGCGGAATGATCCGCGGTTTCGGAAACCTCCCTGGCTTGCTCCTGAAACTGGCCCACGGCGCTCGTCATCCGTTCCAGCGCGTCGTCGACCGAACCGCGCCACGCCGAGGTCACGTCTTTAGCCTTTTGCCCCATGTCCTCGGTGGCGGCCGAAATCCGCTCGGCGGCCGTGCTCGATGCCTCGGTCAGTTTGGCTGCCTGTTCATCGAAAGCCTCGCCGGATTTCGTAAACAGGCCCGCGGCCTCGGTCACGGCCGAGACCACACTTCCGGTCTGCTCGCTCAGGGTCTGGCCGGCCTCCACCGCTTTTTGAGTGACCAGCTCGGTGTTTGAAGCCATGGCCTCGGCATGGCCGCCCACGGTCTTTTCGATTTCATCAGCGCTCGCGGCAACCGCTTTCGCGGTTTCGTTGAGTTGCTCCGCACTCTGGGACAAAGCGCCTTTGATCCGCTCTGTTTGGGTCGCCGTGTTTTCGGAAGCGGTCTGCAGTCCCTGGCACTGCTCCTGCAATACGCGACCTAAACTTTCGGCTTTCTCCGCCGTATTTTCCGACGCGGAGTCGAGTATCCCCATGTGGAACTCCAGCCGCTCACCCAGCCCGGTCGCCTTTTCTCCGGTTTTCTCGATGATCTTTTCCAGGCTGTCCGCCTGGCTCTGCAACAATTCGCGCGCCTTTTCAGCCTGTTTGGCGGCCTTGCCGGTAGCCTCATCAAAATCGGCGGCGCCTTTGGCGATCAAGTCTGAAGCCTGCGACGCCTGGCTGGTCAATTGCTTGGACAACCTGGCGAAATCCTTGGTGTCACCTTGCAGCGATTTCTTAATGCCGCCGGCTTGCTGTGCCGCCTCCGTGGCGGCTTGCCTGAGTTCCGTGATCTGGCCACGGAATATCGCCTCTATCCGTGCAATCTCGACCCGGGCATGACTGGTCGCCGCATTCAGCTCATTGACCTGCGTCCGCAGGCCATCCTTGATCGTTTGGACCTTGGCCTCGGCTTCCCCGGCGGGATAAAGAAAATCGGACAGATTTTGCCGCAAAGCCGCCGCCTCGGCTTTCATCTCCCGACCTCGGCGCAAATAAAGGGCAATCAGCCAGAACACGGCGACCGGGGCGAAAATGCCGGCCAAGGCCATCGCCATTTCATGTGGCGGGGCCGCAACGAAATCCGCCCAAGCCTGGCGCGAGTGTATATAAAGGCTCGTCAACGCAATCCAGACCAGGCTCGCTCCCAAGGCGACGAGAAACAGCCAGCCCCGTTCAGGCGCTTCTCCGAGATTTGGTGTCGCCACGGGCGCAGGCCCCTGGGGTTTTTTCCGGTTCGATTTTTGCTTGGCCATGAGGTTATCGATGATGGAAATCCCAAATGAAAATACATGGGAATTTCTCCCATTTCGCGCTAGCATTCCTTATCCTCTCTGATACGTCAATAACTTAGCACGCGACGCTGGGCTTCACGAGCGACTATTGCTAACTTGACGAGGGCGTCTTGCGCGACAAGGACAGCGGGCCAAATTCATTCGACGTGCTCTTTCGTCAGGAACAGCTATTGTATAGGCTCAGGCCATGACCAAGGCGAGCAGACGGCAGGCGCGATCCATAAGTTCGGCGCAACGGCGCTATTTGGAGCTAGGTTTGGCTCAGCCGGGCGGCAAATTGCCGCTGTTCGACCCCGACGGCCAGGAGATTGACGCGCGCACCATCCGTGCCTGCATCAAGCATGGCTGGGCCGAGCCCTGGATCCAAAATCCTGTTAAAAGAGATTGGTTGGTGTGCCGGATAACGGAACAGGGACGTGAGGCTCTTGGCCAGAAAGATTAACAGTTGGCTTTAACGGGACCAGCAGGGACGAAATATGACGTTGTACGATTTGGAGCGATTCTCCGTGCTGTTGGTCGAAGACAGTCCCTTCATGCGTTCGATGATGCTGAATGCACTAAAGGTTTTGGGTGTCGGCACGGTCACGACGCTTGAGGACGGGGGCCGGGCGATCGATTTCCTGCATCTCGTGCATAGCAATCCAATGCGGGCGGGCGTCCAGACGGTCGACATCATCGTGTCCAACTGGGAAATGTCGCCGGTGGACGGCATGATGCTGTTGCGGTGGGTGCGTCGGCACAAGGATTCGGAAGACCGGTTCATACCGTTCATTATGGTTTCGGGCCATTCCGAGACAAACCGGGTCCAGCAAGCTCGCGACCTGGGCGTCACCGAGTTTCTGTGCAAGCCGTTCTCGATCAAGGCCTTGGGCGAAAAACTGCTTTCCGTCATCGACCGGCCCCGGCAGTTTGTTCATACCAAGGATTATTTCGGTCCCGATCGGCGGCGAACGGATTTGCCGTTTGAAGGGCCGGAAAAGCGCAAGCTGACTGACGAGAGCGAGGATGTGGAGATTGTCCATGGCTAAACCGGCGGTCAAGGTTCGGTTTTACCGGTTTCAGAATCGCCTCAAGAAAAAGGCTGGCGGGGCGGGCGCCAAGGGTGTCGGGGCGATCGCTCCGGAAGTTCTGCTGCGGGCCCAGCAGGCGCTGGACAGGGTGGCGGAGGATTATCCGGACTGGGTGTCGAAGTTGATCCGGAATCTCTATGAGGAACATGCGCATTGTCTGGAGACCACGGAACGGCGGCGAGGCTATTTTGGCAACATCCACCGAATTGCCCATGACATGAAGGGGCAGGGCGGTACCTTCGGTTACGACCTGATTTCAACCTTTTCCGAATCGCTGTGTGACGTTACCAGCCGGACCGCGGGAACCAGCGACAGCCATGTCGAGATCGTCAAAGCCCATATCGATGCCATGAACGCCGTGATCAAGGAGCGGGTCAAGGGTGACGGTGGGGAGGTCGGTCAGGCGATCGCCAAGAGCCTTCAGGACGCGATCGGCAAATTCGAAAACAGGAAACATTAGACACATTTCCAGGCATTTGATTCCATAAGAGCTGAAAGTGCTCTAAAGTTCGGAACCAAAAACAGAATTAGTCATGGCCGCATCAAAACCCAAGCCCCGCAAGCGCCCATCGTCAGCCGCGTCAGCGACCGCCTTCAGAAAGCATTTACACAAGGGGCGGGCATTGATCGCCCGTAGCCGCTACCAGGACGCGATTAACGAGCTCGAGCGCGCCCACGGCATGCGGCCCGGCGACCCCGATGTGCTTTTCAGCCTCGCCGTGGTCTCAGACAGGTTGGGATCGCCGACCAAGGCCGCCGATCTATATGGCGCGGTGCTTCACAGGCGGCCTGATGCCGTCGAAGCAGCCAATAACCTGGGTAATGTTTTGGTTGCGATGGGCGAATATGAAGCCGCGGTGCAGACCCTGCGGGCAGCGATCGAACGGGAACCGGACGTTCCCGAGTTATGGCTCAGCCTGGGAAAGGCCCAGGCGGCCACGGCGGACAGGGCCAACGCCCGGATTTTTTATCAGCAGGCACTGAGCCTCAAGCCCAAATATGGCGAGGCTTATGCCAACCTGGCTGAGCTTTCCTGCGACGAAGGAAACCCGCGGGAGGCCATGGTTCATTTCGAAAAAGCCATGGCTCTTCTGCCCAAGGATCCCCAGGTGCGGTTCAATTTCGCGGTGACGCTGCTGGCGCTGGGGGATCTGGAGCGCGGCTGGGCTGAATATGAATGTCGCCTGAAACCCGGAATGAGCCGTGCGATCGATTACCGTCACGGCCTGAACCGCTGGCGCGGCGAGCCGCTGGACGGTCGCACGGTCCTGGTCTGCGCGGAGCAGGGCCTTGGTGACCAGGTGTTGTTCGCGAGCTGTTTGCCCGATCTGATCGCCCGGACCGGCCACTGCATCATTGAATGTGAAGCGCGACTGGTGGCCCTGTTCGAACAGTCGTTCCCCGAGGCTACGGTGCACGCCTACGAGGGCGGAAAGACCGATGGGCGTTGGGTGTTCTCCTACGACTGGCTGAGCGATGTGCCGCCGCCGGACTGCTATATCGAGCTTGGCGGTCTGCCGCTTTTGTTGCGGCGAAATATTTCCGATTTTCCGCGCCCAAACAAGTATTTAAAAGCGAAAGCGAATGTATCGGATGAATGGCGGGTCAAGCTTGGCGCGCTGGGGGACGGCCTCAAGGTCGGCATCTGCTGGCGCAGCATGTTGATGACCGCCGAACGGCGCAAGGATTATTCGGACCTCGACGACTGGGGTCCGATCCTGAGCCAGAAGAACGCCTGTTTCGTTAATCTCCAATATGACGAATGCGCCACTGAGCTCGATCGGGCGCGCAAGAAATTCGGGATCGAGATCCACGAGTTTCCTGACCTCGATCAAATGAACGACTTCCCCGGCGTTGCGGGCCTGATGTCGGCTCTAGACCTGGTCATTACGGCGCCGACCATGGTCTCGGGCCTGGCCGGCGCACTCGGCGTGCCGACCTTGCGCCTGATGCGAATGCGCGAATGGACCACGCTGGGCAGCGATTTTGAGCCGTTCCAACCCTCGGTCACGCCGCTTTTCCCCGACACACCCGGCGACTGGGATGCGGTCCTGGAAAAGGCGGCGGCAAAGCTGGCGCACCTCGTTGGATCGCCGGGGCGTTAAAAGAAAATCCTTGACCCGGCGAATCGGCCGTGATTCCCTGCGGGTATGTCGCTGCTCCAGGAATTGAAACAAAAGGTAACGCAGGTCGCGGCTCCGGTATTCGGAGCGCTGGTCATCGTCTATTTCGGCTATCACACCATTGAGGGGCGATACGGGCTGATTGCCTTGCATCAGCTCAGGAGCGAAATCAGCGAGCTGCAAGAGCAGGCTCGCGGCCTTAAGGCGCGTCGTGAGGTGCTTGAGCATCGGGTGGCGATGCTGCGGCCCGACAATCTTGACCCCGATCTCCTGGAAGAGGAAGTGCGCAAGACGTTGGGATTCGTCCATAAGGACGAGATTGTCATCTTTCCCTGACTGGCGCGCTGGGAAATGTATCCTTGCGACGCGACGATTAACCAAAATCAGGTTAATTGACGATTCCTGTTGGAAAAACAACCGGTTTGCTATTAATTGCATCTTTGCACGCGCGCATGCGATCACATTGGGCCCGCCCACGGACCCTGTGATCTCATGAGCGCATCGAGCCTGAAACGATGCCCGGATTGAATATGGAAATGGCCAGAACACCGCCCGCCAAGCCACCCGCCAAACGAAAACGCAAGGCCGCCGCGCCGACCTATGACGCCACGTCGGCCGAGTTGCTGGAGTTCTATCGGACCATGTTGCTGCTTCGCCGATTCGAGGAGAAGGCGGGGCAGATGTACGGCATGGGTCTGATTGGCGGATTCTGCCACCTTTATATCGGCCAGGAGGCGATCGCGGTCGGCATGAAGGCCGCGTTGTCAAAATTAGATAACATAATCACCAGCTATCGCGACCACGGCCACCTGCTCGCGGCGGACGCAGACCCCAAGGCGGTGATGGCGGAGCTGACCGGACGCATCGGCGGCATTTCACGCGGCAAGGGCGGGTCGATGCATATGTTCGATCCGGACGCCGGATTTTACGGTGGCCACGGCATTGTCGGCGCCCAGGTGCCAATCGGAACCGGGCTTGCCTTTTCCCACCAGTACCGCAACACCGGCGGGGTCTCCGTCGTTTATTTTGGCGATGGCGCGGCAAACCAGGGCCAGGTCTACGAGGCCTTCAACATGGCCGAGCTCTGGTGCCTGCCGGTACTGTTCGTGATCGAAAACAACCAGTACGCCATGGGTACCTCGGTCAAACGCTCGTCGGCACAGACACAGTTGTCGAGACGCGGAGACAGCTTCGGGATTCACGGGATTCAGGTCGACGGCATGAACGTGCTTGAGGTCAAGGCGGCGGCTGACGAGGCGCTGGCGTGGTGCCGGGCCGGGAAGGGGCCGCGAATTCTGGAAATGAAAACCTACCGCTATCGTGGGCATTCGATGTCGGACCCGGCCAAATACCGGTCGCGGGAGGAAGTCCAGAAAATGCGCGCCGAACATGACCCGATCGATCAGGTGCGCCGCCGGCTGATTGACGGTGGCCATACCGATGAGGCGGCGCTGAAGGAAATCGATCGGCAGATCAAGGCGGTCGTGGCCGAGGCGGCCGAGTTCGCCCAGTCCAGTCCCGAGCCTGACCCCGAGGAGCTTTATGCCGATGTCGTTCTTTAGTGCCCAAAACAGCGGCCAGCATTATTCAAAATCAGCCAAGGCGGGGAATTGCAATGGTCAGTGAAGTCCTCATGCCGGCCTTGTCGCCGACCATGACCGAAGGCAATGTCGCGCGCTGGCTGGTCGCCGAAGGCGCAAAGGTCGCGATCGGCGACGTGATTGCCGAAATCGAGACCGATAAGGCGACCCTGGAACTGGAGGCGACCGAAGACGGGGTGCTCGCCAGGATACTGGTGGCCGAAGGCACGGACGGCATCGCCATCAATACCCCGATCGCGGTGATCCTGGCTGACGGCGAAGACGACGGCGCGCTTGAGGCTTTCCAGACGCCCGCCGTGGAGGTTAGTGATAGCGTATCGGAACCGGCTGTGACTGTAGCGCCCCACCCGGAGACCCGGATTGTCACGCTCAGCGTGCGGGAGGCACTGCGGGACGCCATGGCCGAGGAAATGCGCCGCGACGACCGGGTATTCCTGATGGGCGAGGAAGTCGCCGAATATCAGGGCGCATACAAGGTCAGTCAGACACTGCTGGAGGAGTTCGGCGCGAAACGGGTGATCGACACCCCGATTACCGAGCATGGTTTCGCCGGGCTGGGGGTCGGCGCGGCATTTGGCGGCCTTAGGCCGATCGTCGAATTCATGACTTTCAATTTCGCCATGCAGGCGATCGACCACATCATCAATTCGGCGGCCAAGACGCTTTACATGTCGGGCGGGGTTCTCGGCTGTCCGATCGTGTTTCGCGGCCCGAACGGCCCGGCGGCGCGGGTTGCCGCGCAGCATTCCCAATGCTTCGCCGCCTGGTACGCACAGGTGCCCGGGCTCAAGGTGATCGCGCCATATTCGGCCGCCGACGCCAAGGGCTTGCTGAAATCGGCGATCCGCGACCCGAATCCGGTCGTGTTTCTGGAGCATGAACTGCTCTACGGCCACACCTTCGAAGTCCCGGATGTTGAGGATCACACGGTTCCCATCGGCAAAGCCAAAGTGGTTCGCGAGGGGGCGGATGTTTCGATCATCACTTTTTCCCAGCCGGTCGGCGCGGCGCTGGAGGCGGCCGAGCAACTGGCGAAAGAGGGCATCGACGCCGAGGTGATCGACCTGCGCACGCTCCGGCCGCTCGATACCGAAACCATTCTCGCCTCGGTGCGTAAGACCAATCGGGCGGTTGCGGTCGAGCAGGGCTGGGCGTTCGGCGGTATCGGCGCGGAAATTGCGGCGCTTATCAGCGAGCAGGCGTTCGACGATCTCGATGCTCCGGTGGCGCGGGTCGCCGGCGCGGACGTGCCGATGCCCTATGCCGCCAATCTGGAACGCCTCGCGACGGTCCAGCCTGAACAAATCATCGCGGCCGCCAAGGCGGTCTGTTACCGCGACTAACGCCAAAGGGGCCAAGATGACCATAGAAATCACCATGCCCGCGCTATCGCCGACCATGACCGAGGGCAAGCTCGCGAAATGGTTGGTCCGGGAAGGCGACGCGGTCGCGGCGGGCGACGTGATCGCCGAGATCGAGACTGACAAAGCGACCATGGAAATCGAGGTCACCGACGATGGGGTGCTCGGTAAAATCCTGGTCGCAGAAGGCGCCGAGGAAATCGCCGTCGGCAGCCCGATTGCGCTAATAGCCGAGGACGGCGAGGATATCGCCGATCTCAACGCGCCGGCTCCCGCGCCCAAGGCCATGGAACCGGAATCACCTCAACCGGCCGCGCCAACAGCCGACACACCGGCCCAGGCCAAGACCGGCCGCGTTGCCGCCAGCCCCCTGGCGCGCCGTCTGGCCGGGGAACGGAGTATCAATCTCGCCGAGGTGACCGGCAGCGGACCGCGCGGGCGCGTCGTCAAACGGGATATTGAGGCTTTCGAACCCGCCGCCCCGGCAACGACACCGAAATTGGCGGCGCTCGGACCGGCGGCCGAATTCGAGGAGATCAAACTGTCGATGATGCGCAAGACCATCGCGCGGCGATTGTCCGAGGCCAAGCGCGACGTTCCGCATTTCTATCTTACTGTGGACATCGAAATCGACGAATTGCTGGAGCTTCGAAAAAAGCTTAATGCCCGCGCCGACGGCTTCAAGCTGTCGGTCAATGATTTCATCATCCGGGCCATGGCGGTGGCGCTGGCGAAGGTGCCCGACGCCAATGTCCAGTTCGCGGGCGACAAGCTGTTGCGTTTCAAGCGCGCGGATGTCTCAGTCGCGGTGGCGATCGAAGGCGGGCTGGTGACCCCGGTTGTGCACGCGGCTGAAACGAAGGGCCTGCGCCAGATTTCAGGGGAGATGAAAGCCCTTGCCGAAAAGGCCCGCGCCGGTCGCCTGACGCCGGAGGATTATGAGGGCGGCGCCATCAG
Organism: Sphingomonadales bacterium; assembly: GCA_046756385.1. Classification (GTDB taxonomy): domain Bacteria; phylum Pseudomonadota; class Alphaproteobacteria; order CAZZKF01; family CAZZKF01; genus JBHHWG01. The sequence continues at coordinate 28,742 of JBHHWG010000001.1, forward strand.
CCTGTCGAACCTCGGGATGTTCGGTATCAAGAACTTCGACGCGGTGATCAATCCGCCCCAGGCCGCGATCCTGGCGGTCGGCGCCGGGGAGCAGCGCGCGGTGGTCAAAGACGGCGCGCTTGCCGTGGCCACTGTCATGAGCGCCACGATGTCGTGCGATCACCGGGCCATAAACGGCGCCACCGGCGCGCAATATCTCAACGCGGTCAAGGATCTGCTCGAAGATCCGCTGAGGCTGCTCATTTAGGAGGCCGCCGTGGCCCAGGATAGTTACGACGTCATCATCATTGGTGGCGGACCGGGCGGCTATGTCGCCGCGATCCGCGCCGCGCAACTGGGGCTAAAAACCGCCGTGGTCGAGCGCCAGCATTTGGGCGGCATTTGCCTTAACTGGGGATGCATTCCGACCAAGGCGCTGCTCAGGAGCGCCGAACTGCACCATACCCTTAATCGTCTGGACGAGTTCGGGCTGAGCGCCGAGAACATCAGCTTCGATCTCCAAAAGGTCGTGGCCCGAAGCCGCGCTATCGCCGGCCAACTGAACAAGGGCGTGGGCCATCTTCTGAAGAAAAACAAGGTTCCGGTAATCGAAGGCCATGGCCGGCTCGCTGGCGACGGACGTTTGATCGTCGGGAATGACGGCAAAAGCCGCGAACTTGCCGCGAGAAACATTATCATCGCCACCGGCGCACGGGCCCGCGAGCTGCCGGATCTGGAGGCCGACGGCAAGCTGGTGTGGACCTATAAGCACGCCATGACCCCCGACCGCATGCCCAAATCGTTGCTGGTGGTGGGCTCGGGCGCAATCGGCATCGAATTCGCGGCCTTTTACCGGATGATGGGCGCGGACGTAACGGTGGTCGAGGTTCTGGACCGCATCCTCCCGGTCGAGGACGAGGAAATCTCCGCCCTTGCTGAAAAATCCTTCAAGAAACAGGGGATGCGAATTCACACCGGGGCCATGGTCAAGGCGCTGGACAAATCCGCTGATTCCGTCACCGCGACAATCGAGCTGGCGGGCAGGAAGACCGAAAAACTGACCGTCGACAAGGTCATTATGGCGGTTGGCATTACCGGCAATGTTGAAGATTTGGGCCTTGATGAGGCCGGTGTGAAGATCGAGAACGACCATATCGTTACGGATGAATGGGGCGGAACCGGCGTGGCCGGAATATACGCCATCGGCGACGTCGCCGGGCCGCCGTGGCTCGCCCATAAGGCAAGCCACGAAGGCGTCGCCTGCGTTGAACGCGTCGCCGGTTTCGAGGGCGCCCATCCGCTCGATAAGTCGAATATACCGGGCTGCACCTATTCCACGCCGCAAATCGCCAGTGTCGGCCTCACCGAGGCTCAGGCCAGGGAGCGCGGCCACGACATCAAGGTCGGACGGTTCCCCTATATCGGCAACGGCAAGGCAATTGCCCTGGGCGAGCCGGAAGGGCTGATCAAAACGGTGCTTGACGCGAAAACGGGTGAACTGCTGGGCGCCCACATGATCGGGGCCGAGGTGACCGAACTGATCCAGGGCTACGCTGTCGCCAAAACCCTGGAAACCACCGAAGCCGAACTGATGCAAACCGTGTTCCCGCATCCCACATTATCGGAGATGATGCACGAAAGCGTGCTCGACGCTTTTGGCCGCGCGGTTCACTTTTGAAGCGGCTTGAGTGGTAAACTCCGGTCGGAGCGAGTATATGAACGCCATGAGCAACGCGAACACCCTCAAGAGCGATGCCAACACCCTCACGAGAGACGGCCGCCTGCGCAAGCCGTCCTGGATTCGGGTGCGGGCTCCGATGTCGAACGAGTATCAGCAAACCCGCGCCCTGATGCGGGGATTGAAGCTTCATACCGTTTGCGAGGAAGCGGCGTGCCCCAATATCGGCGAATGCTGGAAACAGCGCCACGCCACCTTCATGATTCTCGGTGAAATCTGCACCCGCGCCTGCACCTTTTGCAATGTCGCGACCGGCAAGCCGGGAAGGGTCGATAGCCAGGAGCCGATGCATTGCGCCGAGGCGGTGGCCGAACTGGGGCTAAATCATGTCGTGATCACCTCGGTGGACCGCGACGATCTCGCCGACGGCGGCGCTGACCAGTTCGTGCAGGTGATCCACAGAATCCGCGAGCTGTCGCCAGATACCACGATTGAGGTGCTGACGCCGGATTTTCTGCGTAAACCGGGCGCGCTGGAGGCTGTCGTGGAGGCCCGGCCGGACGTGTTCAATCACAATCTGGAAACCGTTCCCAGGCTCTTTCCGTCGATTCAGCCGAGCGCGCGATATTTCCACTCGCTCCGGCTGTTGCAGCGGGTCAAGGAACTCGACCCGACGATGTTCACCAAATCGGGGATCATGGTCGGTCTTGGCGAGGGTAAACTGGAAGTCCATCAGGTGATGGACGATATGCGCTCGGCCGATATCGACTTTCTCACCATCGGGCAATATTTACAGCCCACGGCGCGCCACGCTCCGATCGAGCGGTTCGTGACGCCGGAGGAATTCGCCGGTCACAAAAAAATGGCTTATGGCAAGGGCTTCCTGATGGTTTCGGCCTCACCGCTGACCCGTTCATCCTATCATGCCGGCGCGGATTTTGAAAAACTACGGGAAGCACGCCAGGCCAAGCTGGCGATGGCCCGATAAGTTGGACCACCGATAAAGTCGGGTTGCAGATTTAGGTATCGGGCGGCTTGAAATCATGCCCACGCACGCTGAAAAACGAACCATTCCGTACTCATGCGAGCAGCTTTTCGCTTTGGTCGCTGACGTCTCCAAATACCCCGAGTTCCTGCCATGGTGCGTCGGCTCGCGGATCACGCGGCGGGTGGAAAATACGGTTTATGCCGATCTGATCATCGGTTTCAAGGTGTTCCGCGAGCGTTTTTCGTCGCGGGTAACGCTGCATCATCCCAACCGCATAGACGTGGCTTACCTCAAGGGGCCGCTCAAATACCTCAATAATCACTGGCTGTTCATCGACAACGGAGATGGTTCCTGCACCATCGACTTCTATGTCGATTTCGAATTCCACAGCCACCTGTTCCAAAAGCTGGTGGGCCCGCTGTTCAACGAGGCAGTCCGGCGGATGGTCGCGGCGTTCGATGCCCGCGCCCACGAACTTTATGGCCCACCGGGGGTTATATCACCCGGCGAATAAGGCCAAGCGCCGTCTGTACCGCCTTCAGTCGCACAATGCTACGGCCGATATCGCCAAATTCATGGACTTCGTGAACGCTGGCGCCATCGCGCCTGTGAGCCGCGAAATGGACCAGTCCCACCGGTTTTGTCGCCGTGCCGCCGCCCGGTCCGGCAATCCCGGTGACCGCCACCGCGATGTCGGCATGCGATCGCTCAACCGCGCCCACGGCCATGGCGCGAGCCACAGGCTCGCTGACCGCGCCATGGGTTTGCAATAGTAAGACCGGGACTCCCAGCAGCTCCATCTTTGCTTCGTTCGAGTAAGTCACGAAGCCGCGTTCAACCGCGGCGGAGGACCCGGCCACTTCGGTCAGGCAGCCCACGATCAGACCGCCGGTGCAGGATTCGGCAGTGGCGATTTTCAAGCCTCCGGCCTTGGCCGCGTCCAGCACAGCCGCCGCCTGGTCGAGCAGGGCTTTTGAAAACTCAGGCACCTTGCAGCGCCATCAGATATTGCGCGACCGCCATTCCGGCCATGCCATAAAGCGCCGCCAGAACATCGTCGACCATGACCCCAAGCCCGCCCTCGATTGCGCGGTCGGCCAGATTGACCGGCCAGGGTTTGAAAATGTCGGCTACGCGGAACAAGACGAAACCCAATGCGTATAAAATAATATCAGGCGGAACGAACAGCAGCACCAGCCATTGGCCGACCACCTCGTCGATCACGATTTCCGATGAATCCTTTTGACCGGCGAGCCGCTCGTAACGCCCGGCGGCCCACCAGCCGAGCGCGAAAAGCAGTAAGATCGCGGTACTAAGCCCCTCGGGACCGAATTGGCTTTGGATGATCCAGGCGATCGGTAACGCGGCGAGGGACCCCCAGGTGCCCGGCGCTTTTGGCAACAGGCCAACGCCGAACCAGGTCGCGGCCAATGTCGCGGGGTGTGTAATGGGGGGGCGGGCTGTCGGGTTGCTCATTTAATTTTCCTGACTGGGCAGGCGGATGGTGGCGGTGGCCTGGGCCGCCAGCCCCTCCGACCGTCCGGTGAAGCCGAGATGTTCGGTCGTGGTGGCCTTGATGCTGACGCGCGATGGCGGCACACCCAGAATTTCTGCGACCCGCGCCTTCATTGCGTCCCGGTGCGGGCCGATTTTCGGCGCCTCGCAAATCAAGGTCACATCGATATGGGCGACTCGCCCGCCGCGTTTGGCAACCAGATCGGCCGCATGGCGAAGAAACAGGCTCGACGCCGCGCCCCGCCATTTTTCGTCCGAAGGCGGAAAGTGATCGCCGATATCGCCTTCTCCCAACGCTCCCAGAACCGCGTCGGTAATGGCGTGGAGGCCGACATCGGCATCGGAATGTCCGGCCAGCGCCGCCGTATGGGCGATCCTCACCCCGCACAGCATGACATGGTCGCCGTCGGTGAAGCGATGCACGTCGAATCCGCTGCCGACCCTGATATCGGTGAGCCGGCTTGAAAGCAGGCGCTCCGCGCGCTCCTGATCCTCGGTCATGGTCACTTTGAAATTTTCCTCGTCTCCCTCGACCAATGCAATCTTGAGTCCCGCATGCTCGGCCACGGCCGCGTCGTCGGTAAGCTCCAGGCCGATAACCTGGCGATGGGCCTCAAGTATTGCGTTGAAATGAAAGCCCTGGGGGGTCTGGGCGCGCCACAGGCCGGTCCGGTCCACGGTTTGCTCAACGAAACCGTCCCGACTCCGCTTGAGCGTGTCGCAGACCGCCAGCGCGGGCAGGGCGCAGGGTGCGCGGGCCAGCCCGTCGATCACCCGGTCTATCAGGGCGGGTGACACAAAAGGACGCGCGGCGTCATGAATCAGAACAAATTTCGGCGCTTTCCGCCCGTCGGTTATCAGGCTTTCAAGGCCACGCAGGACCGATTCCTGCCGGCTGGCGCCCCCGTCTGCCGGTTCATCAAGATCCAGTCCGGCGACCGCCTCGTCGTATAGCGAACGATCCGCCGGGTTGATTACCACGACCACACGGTCAATCGCGGGATGGCCGGCGAACGCCGCGGCGGTGCGGTACAGCACCGGCTTGCCGGCGATTTCCACATACTGCTTGGGTAGTTCGCCGCCGAAACGCCGGCCCCGACCCGCAGCCACAATTATCGCCGCAACAGTCATGATGAACGTCCCCCGATAGGCCCCGGCCTGTCTCGTCCGGGCACGGTGCAACCCTAAATCGCCTGCACCGGCTTGCCAAGCACAGTTGGGCCCAATTTTCGCTTGGAGCCGCTGTCGGGCCCGCGAACGCCTTGCTTCAAAGCGATCAATCGCGTACGGTCGTTTCCTTGGTGCCTATCTATTAGGCAGTTTTATCTGATGCCCAAGAAATGACCAGCACACTTAAGCCTCTCGACCTCGGTGGGGTCACCATTGAAGACCCGGTTATCCTTGCGCCAATGTGCGGCGTGACCGATCTGCCTTACCGTCGACTCGTCAAGAAATACGGAGCCGGATTGGTGGTCTCGGAGATGATCGCCAGCCAGGCGATGATTCGCGCCAATCGCAAAACCATGCGCATGGCAAGCAACTGCGCCGAGGAATATCCGATGGCGGTTCAGCTCGCCGGATGTGAAGCCGGGGCGATGGCTGAGGCTGCCCGGTTAAATATCGACCGGGGCGCGGCGATCATCGACATCAATATGGGCTGCCCGGTCAAGAAAGTCGTCAACGGCTATTCCGGGTCGGCGCTCATGCGCGATCTGCCGCTGGCCACGAAGCTGATCGAGGCCACGGTCAAGGCGGCGCCGGCGCCGGTCACGCTCAAGATGCGCACCGGCTGGGACGATGATTCCCGCAACGCGCCCGAGCTGGCGCGGATTGCCGAGAAAAGCGGTGTACGGATGATTACGGTGCATGGACGCACCCGCTGTCAAATGTACAAGGGCCGGGCCGACTGGGACTTTGTCGGCGAAGTCAAGGACGCGGTCGGCTTGCCGGTTATCGTAAACGGCGATATCACGACGCCGCGCGAAGCACGCGAAAGCATGGGTCGATCCGGGGCCGACGGGGTCATGATTGGTCGGGGCGTCTATGGCCGGCCCTGGCTTCTGAAACAGATCATCCATTACTTGAAACATGGCACGGAACTCGCTGATCCGACAATTGAATTGCAAATGATGACGCTGCTGGAACACTTCGAGGACGTGATTGAGCATTATGGCCCGGTGGTCGGCGTTCGCACGGCGAGAAAACATATCGGCTGGTACTCCAAGGGCCTTCCGGAGTCCGCCGAATTCCGCGGCCGCGTGTTTCATCTCAACGATCCGAATGAGGTCAAGGATGCGATCCGGCGGTTCTATGAGCCACTTGCGGAACGAGCCGCGGCATGAAAGCGGACGCCGGGACGATGAAACCGGCGGCGAATCTGGCGCCGGTTGACGCCGACTTGATCCTGAGTTCGGTTCCCGATCCGATCCTGGTGATTGACACTGAAAACCGCATTCGATTCGCCAATCTGGCGGCGGAGACGATTCTGGGCGCCAGCTTCTCGACACTGCAAAAGGACTCCCTTGAAGCCCTGGTGCCGTTCGGCAGCCCGGTCCTGGCTCTTATCCAGCAGGTGCGCCGCTCAGGCCACTCAGTCTCGGAGTTCGGCGTCCATCTGGCCTCGCCGCGCATGGGCGATCACCTGGTCAATTTACATGTGGCCCCGGTCGGGGATGGCGACGATCTGATTGTGCTGTCGCTGCAGGAACGGAGTGTCGCCCAAAAGATTGGCGATCAGTTGATCCATCGCGGGGCCGCGCGTTCGGTTGCAGGAATGGCCGCGGTTTTGGCTCACGAGATCAAGAATCCGCTGTCAGGGGTGCGCGGCGCCGCCCAGCTTATTGAACAGAATGCCGACAGCGGCGACCGGCAACTGACAAGGCTGATTTGCGAGGAGGCAGACCGCATTTGCGCCCTGGTCGACAGAATGGAGATTTTTTCCGACCGGCAGCCGATCGAAAAAAAACCGGTCAACATCCATGAGGTGCTCGACCACGTTCGTGAACTGGCCCTGGCGGGGTTTGCCCGGACCATACGCTTTGTCGGGCATTATGATCCGTCCTTGCCCCAAGTGTGGGGCGACCGCGATCAGTTGGTGCAGGTTTTCCTCAACCTGGTCAAGAACGCCGCCGAGGCGGTATCGGCGGAAGACGGCGAAATCGTCCTGACCACCGCCTACCGGCACGGGGTTCGGGTGAAGATACCGGGTACCGGGGAACGCCTGAGCCTGCCGATCGAGGTCTGCGTTTTCGACAACGGACCCGGCGTGCCCGAGGACCTGAAACCCTATCTGTTTGAAGCGTTCGTGTCCGCCAAAGCCGGAGGAACCGGTCTCGGGCTTGCGCTGGTGGCCAAGCTGATCGGCGACCATGGTGGCATCGTGGAGTGCGAGAGCGAGCCGGGACAGACGGCCTTTCGGGTGTTGTTGCCTGCCATCAACCAGGCCGGGACAACGCCATGACCGGACAGACCATTCTGATCGCCGACGACGACCGGGCTATCCGAACCGTTCTTAGCCAGGCGCTGGGCCGGGCGGGTTACGAGGTGCGCGCCGCCAGCAATGCGGCCTCGCTGTGGCGCTGGATCGCCGCCGGTCACGGCGATTTGGTTATCACCGATGTGGTGATGCCGGACGAGAACGGCCTTGATCTGCTGCCCCGCATCCGCAAGCTGAGGCCTGAATTGCCGATCATCGTCATGAGCGCCCGCAACACTCTGATGACCGCGGTTACGGCGACCGAGAGAGGGGCTTACGACTATCTGCCAAAACCGTTTGATTTAGGTGTGTTAGCGCGTGTTGTTAAACAAGCGCTTGAGCCGCGAAAAGCAATCGGAGATAGCCCGCCGGTCGATGAAAACAGCAGCGACGACATGCCGATTGTCGGCCGGTCGCCAGCCATGCAGGCCCTGTTTCGGGTTTTGGCGCGCCTGATGCCAACCAATCTTACCGTGATGATCACCGGTGAGTCCGGGACCGGAAAAGAGCTGGTGGCGCGCGCGCTTCATGATTTTGGCAAACGGCGGCACGGACCGTTTGTGGCGATCAACATGGCCGCCATTCCGCGGGAGCTGATCGAGAGCGAACTGTTCGGCCATGAAAAAGGAGCCTTTACCGGCGCCGACAGCCGCCAAATCGGCCGCTTCGAGCAAGCCCAGGGCGGAACATTGTTTCTGGACGAAATCGGCGACATGCCGCCTGAAGCCCAGACCCGCCTGCTACGGGTGCTGCAGGAGGGTGAATATACCATCGTGGGGGGCCGGTCGCCGATCCGGGCCGATGTCCGCATTATCGCCGCCACCAACCAGGATTTGCGGGCGCTGATAAATCAAGGCCTGTTCAGGGAGGATCTGTTTTATCGCCTCAATGTGGTGCCGATCCGGCTGCCCGCGCTGAGGGAGAAGGTTGAGGATATCCCGGATCTGGCGAGTCATTTCCTTGACCTTGCCACCACGGAAGGGCTGCCGCGAAAATCCCTTGGCGGCGCCGCCCTCAAGTGCCTCGTGCGGTACCGATGGCCGGGCAATGTCCGGGAACTCGAAAATTTGATGCGCCGAGTCGCCGCCCTTTATTCCGAAGACGTGATCGGGGCCGAGGTGATCGAGGCGGAATTGGCGCAGGTCGATCCGACGCCGGCCGACCAGAAACGGGACTTGGACTCAGAGAGCCTGGGCGAGGCGGTGGAACGCCATCTCGGACGATATTTCGCGGCCCACGCGGACGGCTTGCCGCCAAAGGGGCTGTATGCCAGGGTCATAAGGGAAATCGAGCGTCCGTTGTTGACAATTTCCCTGGCCGCGGCGCGCGGCAACCAACTGAGAGCGGCGGAGTTGCTGGGCCTGAACCGCAATACGCTACGAAAAAAAATTAGAGACCTCGACATCACTATCGTTCGTGGCCTAAAGTGATGCAAAATTGCAACATCGTGGCGATCGCAACCGCGGGGACCTAACCCGCTTGAGAGCGCGGGCGCGGCAGGGAACAAGCCACGACGAGGACCGGCCGAAAAACGGGTAGGGCAATCCAAAAGAATGGTCGACATTCCTGAGGTCAATAGCAGCGCGTGGCTAAGCCGTCTGCGCCGGCGCGCCAGCGGTTTCGGGCTCGGCGGCAAGCTCGCCATCAGTGTTGCGATTGCGGCGGTGGTTTCGGTTGCGGCGACCTATATCACGGTTACCGACGAGGCGTTCAGCACCAAGCGCCAGACCATCCTGCCATTGCTGCTGGTCAATCTGATTCTGCTGCTGACCCTTGGTGCGCTGATCGCGCGGCGACTGGTGACATTGTGGGCCGACCGACGGAGCGGACTCGCCGGCTCGGGGCTGCATGCCAGATTGGTGGCGTTGTTCAGCATCGTCGCGATCGCGCCGACCCTCGTAATGGCCATTTTTTCGGTGCTGTTCTTCCAGCTTGGCGTTGAAGTCTGGTTCAGCGACCGTGTGCGCTCGGTCGTCGACACGTCGGTCAAAGTCGCCGAGGCCTACACGGAAGAGCACCGCAAGGTGATCCGTGCCGATATTCTGACAATGGCCGCCGATCTCAATCGTCAGGCGCCTTTCCTGGTCGGCAACCCGAACCGGTTGCAGCAGGTCGTGAACGGTCAGGCGTTGGCCCGCTCGCTATCGGAAGCGGTAATGTTCAATTCCAGCGGGCAGGTGCTGGCCCATGCCAATCTGACGTTCAGCCTGGGGCTCGACCGCCTGCCCATGAGCGTGCTGGTCGAAGCCGCCGATGGCAAGGCGGTAATGCTCGCCGACAATAGCGACGACCGGGTCAGTGCTCTAATTCGGCTGGACCGTTATCTCGACACCTATCTTTATGTCAGCCGGTTTCTGGATCCCCAGGTTCTGTCCTATGCCGAGGACACCCGCTCGACGGTTTCCGCCTATGAAAAGCTTGAGGACAATCTGGGTCAGAAGCAGACCATCTTCAACATGATTTATATCGTGCTTGCGGTGCTGGTGCTGCTTGCCGCGGTCTGGACCGGGTTATGGCTGGCCACGCGCCTGGTGGCCCCAATCACTGATTTGGTCAGGGCGGCCGAGCGGATCAGGGAAGGCGATCTCGGTGCCCGGGTTCCGGGGGAGGCCGACAATTCCGAGTTCGGCGCTTTAGCCCGGGCCTTCAATCGCATGACCAGCCAGCTCCAGAGCCAGCGGCATGAGCTGGTTTCCGCGAACCAGCAACTCGATATTCGTCGACGGTTCACCGAGACGGTACTGGCAGGCGTTACCGCGGGCGTGATCGGCCTGGATCAGGAAGGCACGATCAATCTGACGAATCGCTCGGCCGTCACGCTGTTGGGGAGAACCGAAGACAGCCTGGCCGGCGCAAAACTTGCCGAACAGGTTCCCGAAATGGCGGCCCTCATCGAAAAGGCGCGTGCCCGACCCGCGCAGGTCGCCCAGGGTCAGGTTAATATCGAGCGCGAGGACCGGGCGACCAGCCTTCTGGTTCGGGTCGCAACCGAAACTTTCGGGAAGGATATCAAGGGCTTTGTCGTTACGTTCGATGATATCACCGACCTTCTGGCGGCTCAGCGCACCGCCGCCTGGGGTGATATCGCGCGCCGCATCGCCCACGAAATCAAGAATCCGCTGACGCCGATCCAGCTTTCGGCGGAACGCTTGAATCGCAAATACCAGAAGGAAATTAAAAGCGAGCCCGAGATTTTCATCCAGTGCACCGAGACAATTGTTCGGCAGGTCGGGGATATTCGGCGCATGGTCGATGAATTCTCCGCCTTCGCGCGCATGCCCGCGCCCGCATTCGAAACCTTGAATTTGTCTGAACTGGCCCGCCAGGCCCTGTTCCTTCAGGAGGTTGCGGCGCCCGAAATCGAAATGATTTTTAAAGCGCCCGATCAGGCTGTCGAGTTGCGCTGCGATCGTCGTCAGGTCAGCCAGGCGTTGACTAATGTGCTTAAGAACGCCGTCGAAGCGATCTCGGCACGCCGGCTGGGAAGCCAGGACAACGGGACCGATCACGATTCCGGCCTCGTCGAACTGGCGCTGTACCATAACGACGAGCAGACGGTCGTCGAAATCTCTGACAACGGCCGAGGCCTGCCCGGCGAACTGAAGGACCGGCTCACCGAGCCTTATGTCACGACCCGCAACAAAGGTACCGGGCTTGGACTGGCAATCGTCAAAAAGGTCATGCAGGACCATGGGGGGCAGCTTGTTCTTGAAGACCGGGCCGCGGGCGGTGCGTGCGTGCGCCTCATGTTCCACCACGCACAACTTAGGGAGATGGGGATATGATGTCGCATCCAGAGGAGGGAAAAGAAAGCTTGAGAGTACAGGTGAAACAGACGGCGGAATGCCATGATGCGTGATATTTTGATTGTCGACGATGAGGCGGATATCCGTAAGTTGATTTCGGATATCCTCCAGGATGAGGGATTCGAGACCCGTTCGGCATGGGACAGTGATTCCACGCTGAACAAGATCGCGCAGCGATGTCCGCAACTTCTGATCCTCGACATCTGGCTTCAGGGTAGCCGGCTCGACGGACTTGAATTGCTCGATACCATTAAGCAGGACCATCCCGATCTGCCGGTAATCATGATCAGCGGGCACGGAAATATTGAAACCGCGGTCTCGGCAATCAAGCGCGGCGCTTTCGATTTCATTGAAAAACCATTCAAAACCGACCATCTGCTGCATCTGGTGGATCGGGCCACCGAAGTAAATCGGCTGCGCCGCGAGAACGAGCAGCTTCGCGGACGCGCGGTTGGCGACGACGAATTGATTGGCAAATCGCCGGTAATTCAGGCGCTGCGTCAAACCTTGGCCCGTGTGGCGCCGACCAATAGCCGGGTGCTGATCACCGGCCCCGCGGGGTCGGGCAAGGAAGTCACGGCGCGCAACCTCCACAATCTGTCGAAGCGGACGAACGGCCCGTTCATCGTCGTCAACGCGGCCAGCATCTCTCCGGAGAATATGGAAATCGTTCTGTTCGGCAGCGAGCAGAGCACGACCGGCAATCCTGGGAAACGAAAAATCGGCCTGTTTGAGCGCGCCCATGGCGGAACTTTGTTTCTCGATGAAATCGCCGAAATGCCCCACGAAACCCAGAGCAAGATCTTGCGGGTGCTGGTCGATCAAACATTCGAACGGGTTGGCGGCAACACACGGATCGAGGTCGATGTCCGGGTGGTGTGCGCCACGAACCGGGACCTGCGCCAGGAAATCGCCAGCGGGCGGTTCCGCGAAGATCTTTATCATCGTCTGAATGTTGTTCCGATCCATGTGCCGGCCCTGACCGAGCGGCACGACGATATCCCCATACTGGTTGACCATTTCATGGATCGCATTGCAGCCACCACGGGCCTGGCCAAACGCCGGATTGACGACGAAGTGATGGGCGCGATACGGTCTTACGACTGGCCTGGCAATGTTCGCCAGTTGCGCAATGTGGTTGAGCGGCTGCTCATTTTGGCGGACGAAGATCTCGCGGGCTATGTCCGGGCTGATATGTTGCCGACGGAATTCAGCGCGCCATCGACCGATTCCCTGAAAACGGCAAACGGCGAATCCATAACCGCCGTGCCATTGCGCGAGGCTCGGGAGGCGTTCGAACGTGAATATCTGCGTACCCAGATTAACCGGTTTGGCGGCAATATTTCGCGAACCGCGTCATTCGTCGGCATGGAACGTTCAGCCCTTCATCGCAAGCTCAAGTCGCTCGGCCTTCAGCCCGGCGAGCGACGCAAAAGCTCGCTATGATCCGAGACAACCTCTCCTGAAGCGGGATTTCCTCCATGAAGGTCATAATTTGCGGCGCCGGTCAGGTCGGCTTCAACATCGCGAGGCAGCTTTCCGCCGAACATAACGATGTTACGGTTATCGATTCCGCGCCCGAACAGGTTCACCGGGCCAGCGATGTTCTCGATGTAAAGGCGCTAATAGGATATGCGTCACATCCAGACGTGCTTGAGCAGGCGGGCGCCGAGGGCGCCGACATGATCATCGCGGTTACGCTCTCGGATGAAGTCAACATGGTGGCGTGTCAGATCGCCCATTCGCTGTTCAACGTCCCCACTAAAATTGCGCGGGTCCGCACTCGCAGCTATCTGGAGCCGATGTGGGCCGATTTGTTCAGTCGAGACAATATGCCCATCGACGTGATCATCTCGCCCGAGTACGAAGTGGCGCAAGCGATCGCGCGGCGGCTCGAAGTCCCTGGGGCGTTCGAGGTTGTGCCGTTCGCCGACGGCAAGGTGCGGATGGTGGGCGTGCACATCATCGAGGACTGTCCAATCATCGACACGCCCTTGCGGCAGCTAACCGAGCTGTTTCCCGAACTCGAAATTGTGATCGTCGGAATTCTGCGCGAAGGACGCATGATGACGCCATCGGGCGACGATCAGATTTTGGTGGGCGACGATGTTTATTTCGTGACGTCGAGGGAGCATGTCGGCCGGTCACTTGCAGTGTTCGGCTCTGAGGAAAAAGAGGCGCGCCGGATTGTGATTGTCGGCGCCGGCAATATCGGCCTCTACCTGGCTCAGGCCCTCGAAAACGCTCAGCGCAATGTCAACGTCAAGCTGATCGAAATCAACAAGGAACGGGCTCAGGTGGCGGCCGATCAACTGAACCGGGCGGTGGTTCTCAACGGCGACGCGTTGGATCACGATATCCTTCGTGAAGCCAATGTTCAGGAAGCCGAAGCGGTGATTTCGGTGGCCAATGAAGACGAAGTGAACATTCTTTCGGCCTTGCTCGCCAAGCGCGCCGGTTGCAAACGCGCAATTACCCTGATCAATAACCCCACTTACGGGCCGCTGATCAATTCGTTGGGGATCGATGTATTCATCAATCCGCGGGCGACCACGGTGTCAACTATTCTCCAACATGTCAGGCGCGGGCGTATTCGCGGGCTTTACGCCCTGGCTGATGGTAAAGCCGAGGTGATCGAGGCCGAGGCGCTGGAAACATCCGGCCTCACCAACGTGCCGCTCCGGGAGCTGCGCATTCCGGCGGGAATAATTATCGGCGCGATTGTCCGGGATGGCGAGGTGCTGATTCCGCGCGGCGATACAGTGGTCAGGGTCGAGGATCGGGTCATTCTGCTGGCGCTGACAAATATGGTGAAGAAGGTCGAGGATTTGTTTTCAGTAAGGCTTGAGTTCTTTTAGCCAAGTCCGGCTTGCAAATTGCCCTGAGTCGAGTGAGATACCGCGCATTATGTCAAGAATTGCCTATGTAGACGGTCGATACGTCCCGCATTTCGCTGCCGCCGTGCACATTGAGGATCGCGGCTATCAGTTTGCCGACGCGGTTTATGAGGTGTGTGCGGTCTGGGGCGGCGAGATTGTCGATTTCGATCCTCATGTCAGACGGTTGAGACGCTCCCTCAATGAGCTGCGCATCCCGTTCACGATGGGTAGCCCGGCTTTGTGGGCGATTATGCGCGAAACTGTCCGCCGCAACCGGATCAATAATGGCATCGTCTATCTGCAAATTTCCCGTGGCCAGGCCCGGCGCGATCACGGCTTTCCCCGGGCGGCCCACCCGGTTCTGGTTGTGACCGCGCGCGACATTTCGTTCGACAGCATCGAGGCGCGGGCCAAACAGGGCGTCGCCGTGGTCTCGACGCCCGATATCCGTTGGCGGCGTTGCGACATCAAATCGGTCTCATTGCTGCCGAACATATTGGCCAAGCAGATAGCGCGCGACGCCGAGGCCTTCGAGGCCTGGTTTGTCGATGACGACGGCGCGGTTACCGAGGGCACGTCCACTAATGCCTGGATCGTCGACAAGAAGGGAAATCTGACAACGCGCTATCTGGACAATGCGATCCTTGGCGGAATTACCCGCGAAGTGGTGCTGGATATTGCCGGGCGCACCGGCCTTGGTTTGGTGGAACGCGCCTTTACAATCGACGAGGCAAAGACGGCCCGCGAAGCCTTTGTGACCAGCACGACATCGCTGGTCCTGCCGGTCACGATGATTGACGGTGAATTGATTGCCGATGGCAAGCCGGGACCCATAAGCAGTAAGCTGTTTGATGGATACAAGCATAGGCTAGCATCCATGACCTAGCCGACGATGGTTATTTTCTTATAGCAATAGTTTGTGAAGCTGGTTAAATTTAACGATATACGGGATTTGTGACAGCAGGACTCCTGCTAAGCCGTTCCGTTGATTATATTAATATGAGCGAGTTGGCGTGCGCGAGCATGTCAGTGCTGAGAAGAGATCGTGACTTACAACAAAAACAAGGATGGGTATCCAAAATGGCACCAGAAAGATCACAAAACGTCCAGGACGTCTTTCTCAATCACATTCGCAAAAACAAGACGCCGGTAACGGTGTTCCTGATTAACGGGGTCAAACTTCAGGGTGTGATCACCTGGTTTGACAATTTTTGCGTGTTGCTTCGGCGCGATGGTCACGTTCAACTTGTCTACAAGCACGCGATCTCGACCGTAATGCCGACAGTCCAGATTCAGCTGTTCGAGCCAGAGCCCCAATCGGCGGAAAGCGGG
This sequence comes from Sphingomonadales bacterium, assembly GCA_046756385.1. Classification (GTDB taxonomy): domain Bacteria; phylum Pseudomonadota; class Alphaproteobacteria; order CAZZKF01; family CAZZKF01; genus JBHHWG01. The sequence goes on from JBHHWG010000001.1 coordinate 44,394, forward strand.
CGATAGATTGACCCACGCTTTTTCTGTAACAGGTTACGAGACGAGCGGCTCCGGGGCGCGCGCAACTGACGGCTCGCGCTCCGGCGCCCGGACACTGATCTTCCATCCTCACCTGATAGCGGAAGGCGCCGCTCGTCGGGAGGGGGCGGGCGTGACGCGCCCGCCGGCGGTGCGGTTGGCCGAGGCCGAAGGGCTGGCATCGGCGATCCGGCTTGATGTCGTGCACAGCCTGACCGTTGGCATCCGCCGAATTCGGCCATCCGCCTTGCTCGGCAAAGGCAAGCTGGAAGAGCTTGCGGCCGTGGTCAAGGCGGCGGACGTCGAGCTTATAATCGCCGACTGCGCGCTGTCGCCAATACAACAACGCAATCTGGAGCGCGAACTATCCGCCAAGGTGATCGACCGAACCTGTCTGATCCTTGAGATATTCGGGGAACGGGCGCGCACCCGCGAGGGCACGCTTCAGGTTGAACTCGCTCATCTGAATTACCAAAAGAGCAGGCTCGTGCGCTCCTGGACCCACCTTGAGCGCCAGCGTGGCGGTTTCGGTTTTCTCGGCGGTCCCGGTGAAACCCAGATCGAAACCGACCGCCGGCTTATTTCGGAGCGCATCGGCAAGATCAAGCGCCAGCTTGAGACCGTCACACGCACCCGGGCGCTTCATCGCCAAAGCCGACGGCGGGTTCCTTATCCGGTAGTGGCCCTCGTCGGCTACACCAATGCCGGAAAATCCACGCTGTTCAACCGGCTCACGGATGCGGAGGTGTCGGCCGCCGACCAGCTGTTCGAAACCCTCGATCCCACCATGCGCGAGTTGGTCCTCCCGTCGGGCCGGCGGGTGATGCTTTCCGATACCGTTGGCTTTATTTCAGACCTTCCGACACAACTGATCGCAGCCTTCCGGGCAACCCTGGAGGAGGTGATCGAGGCCGACATCATCCTGCATGTCCGCGACGTCGCGCATCCGGACAGCGGCGCCCAGCGTTACGATGTCGAGAAGGTGCTGACAGAGCTTGGCGTGGATGAAAGCGACGACCGGCCGATTATCGAAGCCCTGAACAAGATCGATTTGCTGGACGATTCCGGGCGCAATACGATAATTAACCGTGCGCACCGTCAGACCTTGACCACCCCGATCTCGGCGGCCACCGGAGAGGGCGTGTCTCAAATTCTGGCCGCGGTCGATGAAATTCTGGCCCGAAGCCGCCAGGCCGTGGATGTGACGATCGAGCATGGGGACAGCGCCGCAATCGCCTGGCTCTATCGCCATGGCGAAGTGATCGAACGGGTTGACGACGACCATGCCACCCGCCTGAAGGTATTGCTCTCGCCCGCCAATTTGGGGCGGTTCAGGAAGCAAGGCGCCCCGGCGCAGGCTCCAGATAGCTGATTTCTCCAAACGCTCAACATTGAAAAAAGTTCCAGAGGTTTGGTTGACAGTCTGTCATTGGCCACCTATATAGCTGGCACTCTCTGTTGAAGAGTGCTAAAACACTGACACGTATTGTGAATATCGAACATAACAGGCTGGTTTTTTTGGAGGAATACAAATGAAACTCAGGCCTCTGCACGACCGCGTGCTGGTCCGTCGCATCGAATCTGACGAGAAGACCGCTGGCGGCATTATCATCCCTGACTCGGCCAAGGAAAAGCCGCAGGAAGGCGAAGTGATTGCCGTCGGTGACGGCGCGCGCAAAGAGGATGGCACCGTCCAGCCGCTGGACGTCAAGGCTGGCGACAAGATCCTGTTTGGCAAATGGTCCGGAACGGAAGTCAAGATCGAGGATGAAGAGCTCCTGATCATGAAAGAATCGGACATCATGGGAATCCTTGAGTAGGAGCGCTTAACATGGCAGCTAAGGAAGTAAAATTCAGCACTGACGCCCGCGCGAAAATGGTCGCTGGCGTCGACATTCTGGCCGACGCCGTCAAGGTCACGCTGGGCCCCAAGGGTCGCAATGTGGTCCTCGAAAAGTCGTTTGGAGCACCGCGTATTTCCAAGGACGGCGTGTCCGTGGCCAAGGAAATCGAGCTGACGGACAAGTTCGAAAACATGGGCGCGCAGATGGTGCGCGAAGTCGCGAGCAAGACCAACGACATCGCCGGCGACGGCACAACGACCGCCACGGTTCTGGCTCAGGCGATCGTGCGCGAGGGCACCAAGGCGGTGGCCGCGGGCATGAATCCGATGGACCTGCGCCGCGGTATCGATCTCGCGGTACAGCGGGTGATCGCGGACCTGGGTGGGCGCAGCCAGGGCATCTCGTCGGACGACGAGGTCGCCCAGGTCGGCACCATTTCCGCCAATGGCGAGCGTGAGATCGGCAGCATCATCGCCGAAGCGATGCAGAAGGTCGGCAAAGAGGGTGTCATCACGGTGGAAGAGGCCAAGGGCCTCGATACCGAACTCGACGTTGTCGAGGGCATGCAGTTCGACCGTGGCTATCTGTCGCCTTACTTCATCACCAATGCTGAAAAGATGGTGGCCGAGCTGGAAAATCCCTTCATCCTCCTGCATGAAAGCAAGCTCACGAGCCTGCAGGCCATGCTGCCGGTGCTTGAAACCGTGGTGCAGAATGGCCGGCCGCTGCTGATCATTGCCGAGGACATCGAGGGTGAGGCGCTGGCGACCCTGGTGGTCAATAAATTGCGCGGCGGGCTCAAGGTTGCGGCGGTGAAGGCCCCGGGCTTCGGTGATCGCCGCAAGGCGATGCTGGAAGACATCGCGGTCCTGACCGGCGGTCAGGTGATTTCCGAGGATCTCGGCATCAAGCTTGAAAACGTCACTCTCGACATGCTTGGCTCCGCCAAGAAAGTCACGATCACCAAGGACGACACCACGGTGGTGAACGGCGCCGGCGCCAAAGAGCAGATCGAGGCGCGCTGCAACCAGATCCGGGCTCAGGTCGAAGAGACCTCTTCGGACTACGACCGTGAAAAGCTTCAGGAGCGCTTGGCCAAGCTGGCCGGCGGCGTGGCGCTGATCAAGGTCGGTGGCGCCACCGAGACCGAAGTGAAAGAGCGCAAGGATCGGGTTGAAGACGCCCTCAATTCGACCCGTGCCGCGGTCGAGGAAGGCATCGTCGTGGGCGGCGGTGTGGCTCTGCTGTACGCCACCAAGTCGCTGCACGAGGTTGAGACCGCCAACAACGACCAGAAAGTCGGCGTGGACATCGTCCGCCGGGCGCTGCAGGCGCCGGTTCGTCAGATCGCCGAAAACTCCGGCGTCGATGGTGCGGTGGTTGCCGGCAAGCTGCTGGAAGGCGACGATGAGCGCTTGGGATTCGACGCCCAGGAAGAGCTCTATACCGACATGGTCGCTGCCGGTATCATCGATCCGACCAAGGTCGTGCGTATTGCTCTTCAGGACGCCGCTTCGGTGGCGGGTCTTCTCGTGACGACCGAAGCGATGGTCGCCGAGAAGCCCGAGCCGGCCTCCGCCGGCGCCCCGGCGATGCCCGACATGGGCGGCATGGGTGGCATGGGCGGCATGGGCGGCTTCTAAGCCCAAGCCAACCAGGCAAAAAAGGGAAGGGGGCTCTTCGGGGCCCCCTTTTCTTATGGGTCTTTTCTAGCTCCGCTCTCTTTCCGCCAGTTTAACCCGGTTCCACAGGGAATCCATTTCCTGGAGATCCGAATCCTCCGGGCATTTGTTTTGTTCGGCCAGCAATTTCTCGATACCGCGGAAACGGCGCTCAAACTTGGCGTTTGCGCTACGGAGAGCGGTCTCTGGGTCGATGTCCAGGTGGCGCGCCAGATTGGCGTAGACGAACAGCAGGTCGCCGAACTCGTCCTCAATGCGCGCGTGCGCGGCGGAATTTTGGTCACCAGTTGATTCGGCTTTGCATTCAGCAAGTTCCGCCGCCAGTTCCGCCATTTCCTCATTGATCTTGTCGAGCACCTGGGCCGTCTCAGGCCAGTCGAACCCGACCCGGGCGGCGCGCCGTTGCAATTTAATCGCCCGCATCAATGCCGGCAGGCCGAGCGTCACGCCATCAAGCGCACTCGCCGGATCCTCGTCGCCCGAGGACCGAGCTTCGCGCTCCTTGGCCTTGTGACTCTCCCAGGCCTGTGTCTGGGCTTCGGCGTTTTCGATTTTGCTGTCGCCGAAAACGTGCGGGTGCCGACGCACCATTTTGTCGCAAACAGTCGTCACCACATCGGCAAAATCGAACGCCCCGGATTCCTCAGCTATGCGCGCGTGATAGACCACCTGAAACAGCAAATCCCCCAACTCGTCCTTTAGCGCGTCCATATCCCGGCGAGCGATCGCCTCAGCGACCTCGTAGGCCTCCTCGATGGTGTAGGGCGCGATGGTCGTGAAATCCTGCTCGACGTCCCATGGGCACCCACCATCCGGATTGCGCAAACGGGCCATGATGGCGAGAAGATCTGTAATGCTGCGTGGTTTGGTCACAGGGCGCTCCAAGGCAAGGGGACAACAAGGTCACATTTACACTGTCAGGCGTTATCACCGGTTATTCAAGCGGGGAAAAACCAATTAATTCCATGTCCGATCGTCCTGATTTGGCCGTCCAGCCCGCGGATCAAAAACGCGCATAATCTACATTATGGAAAATATATGTATAAGAAATCCGATTAGCATTGCGTTCGAAGCGATTGAAAAATAACGCGAAATGCCCATTCGTTTTCGTTATGCCCATTCGTTGACACTGCCCGCCTATGTCACATAGCGTCGGAAGGCTTAGGCTTCGATCACCATGCCGTCAAAGGCCGGCTCTACGCCGTCGGGCAGTTTGGCGCGCAGGGTTTCATAGTCCATGTCCCACGCCATATGGGTCAGCACCGCGCGTTCGGGCTTTACCTGTTCCACAAACCGTAACGTCTGGTCGAGATGGACGTGTGTGGGGTGCGGATCGTATCTCAGTGCATCGACGATCCACACCTTGACGCCTTTAAGGGCGTCGGTCGCCGGTTCCGAAAGATCATTAAAATCGGTCGAATAAGCCACCGGCCCGAAGCGAAAACCCAGCGAGCTTGAATTGCCGTGGATCTGAGGGATCGGCGAAATGTCGATGTCGCCTACCTTAAACGGTCCGTCGATGACATGGCCGTTGCAAAACGCCGGATACAGTTTCCTGGGCGTGAAAATATAATCAAACCGGCGCTGGATCGTCTCCAGGGTGCGTTGCTGGGCATAAACCTCGATGCGCCGGGCCATGTTGTAGGACAGCCCGCGCAAATCGTCGATGCCATGGGTGTGGTCAGCGTGATCGTGGGTGTAAAGCACGGCGTCAAGCGCCTCGATCCCGGCGTCCAGGGCCTGCTCGCGAAAGTCCGGCGAGGTGTCGACCAGCACGCTGGTGCTTTCGCTTTGAACCAGAATTGAGACCCGCCGCCGCCGGTTTCTCGGATTGTCTGGATCGCACGCCCCCCAAATGCCGCGCCCGCCAGGCCCACCGATGCGCGGCACGCCCCCCGAGGTGCCACAGCCTAATATCGTGACCTGGATGCCCTCCTTTTTCATGTCCCGGCCCCTGACGCAGGCGGTCGCGCCCTGGCGAACAGGCGGAAGAAATTGGCGGTTGTCGCGCGGGCGAATTCCTCCACGCCGATGCCCCTGACCTCGGCGACCCGGGCGGCGGTAAGTGCTGTGAATGCCGGCTCGTTGCGCTTGCCTCGTTTGGGAACCGGCGCCAGAAACGGTGCGTCGGTTTCGACCAGAATCCGGTCGAGCGGCAGGTCCGCCACGATGTCGCGCAGCGCCTCCGCCTTCTTAAAGGTGACGACCCCGGAAATTGACAGATACAGGCCAAATTCCAACGCAGTTTCAGCGAGTTCCGATGACGAGCTAAAGCAATGCATGAGGCCGATGAAGGCGCCCTTCCCCATCTCGTCAGCCAGAATCTCCGCCATATCCGCATCGGCATTGCGACTATGAATGATGATCGGCAGGCCCGTCCTTCGCGCGGCGTCGATGTGGGTGCGGAACACCTCCCGCTGCTTTTCGCGCGGGCTGCGGTCGTAATGATAATCAAGCCCGGTTTCGCCAATGCCGATTACCTTGGGGTGGTCCGACAGAGCCACCAGTCGGTCGACCGTTACATCCTCTTCGTGGGCGGCCTCGTGAGGATGGACGCCGACCGAGCACCAGACATCGTCGAATCGCTCAGCCACCGCACGCACCTGGTCGAAGCGTGACAAATGGGTGCAGATCGTCTGTAGCGTTGTGACGCCGGCGGCGCGGGCGCGGGCTACGATGTCATCCAGCTCATCCGCAAAGTCGGGAAAATCGAGATGGCAGTGACTGTCGACTAGCATCATTCGTCCTAAGCGGCTTCGACGTGACGCGGAAAAACGCCCTGGGGCTTGGGCAACGCGGTTCCGGGATTCAGCCTTCCGCGCTCACCAAGATGCGTAAAGTCACGGGCGTCCCCGGGCACGCCCAACTGATCGAGCAGGCTGGAACAGGCTTGAGGCATGAAGGGTTGAGCCAGCACCGCGCAATGGCGCACGACCTCGGCGGCCACATAGAGCACCGTGTTCATTCGCGCCGGATCAGTTTTCTTGAGGGCCCACGGCTCCTGCCTGGCGACATAGGAATTGGCGTCGCCGATTAGCCGCCAGATAGCCTGCAACGCGATCTGGAAGCGCTGGCGGTCCAACGCTTCACGCATGGTCTCCAGAAGGCTCTCGGCGTGCTCGATCAGGACGCTGTCATCGGAGGTAAAGGCGCCGGGTTCGGGCATCCGGCCGGCGCGGTTCTTGGCGATCATCGAAAGCACTCGTTGCGCCAGATTGCCAAAATCGTTGGCCAGGTCGCCGTTGATGCGGCCGATGAAGGCGCGCCGCGAGAAATCGCCGTCGTTGCCGAACGGCACTTCGCGCAACAGGAAATATCGCAATTGGTCGAGGCCGAATTCATCGATCAGCGCCAGCGGGTCAATGACATTGCCCAGCGACTTGGAAATCTTTTGGCCCTCGTTCGTCCACCAGCCGTGAGCGAACACTCTCGCGGGCGGCTGCTCCCCGGCGGCGAGCAGGAAGGCCGGCCAATAGACGGCGTGGTGGCGCAGGATGTCCTTGCCGATCATGTTCAGGTCCGCCGGCCAGAACCTCGCGAAGTCGGTGGAGCCGTCCTCGCCGAAGCCGACATGAGTGATGTAATTGGTCAGCGCGTCGAGCCACACATACATCACATGGTCGTCCTGTCCCGGCACCGGAATGCCCCATTTGAAGCTGGTGCGCGAGATCGACAGATCGCGCAGGCCGCCGCGAACGAAACTGATGACTTCGTTGCGCCGGGTTTCGGGGCCGACGAAGTCCGGATGTTTTTCGTAAAACTCGAGCAGCGGTTCGGCCCATTGGGACAGCCTGAAGAAATAGCTGGGCTCTTCAACCCACTCGACCGGCGCACCTGATGGGGCCAGTTTTTCGCCGTTCGCACCCTTGATCAGCTCGCTCTCGGCGTAAAAGGTCTCGTCGCGGACCGAATACCAGCCCGAATAAACGTCCAGATAAATCTGGCCCCGTTCCTCCAGCCGGTTCCAAAGCGCCTGGGCGGCTTTTTTATGCCGGTCCTCGGTGGTTCGGATAAAGGCGTCATTGGAGAAGTTCATGGCCGCGGCCAGTTCGCGGAAATTTCCCGACACCCGGTCGCAGAATTCCAGCGGCTCCACACCGGCGGCCCGTGCCGATTTCTCGACCTTCTGGCCATGTTCGTCGGTTCCGGTCAGGAACACGACATCATAACCGTCGAGGCGTTTGAAGCGCGCCAGCGCATCGCAGGCCAGCGTCGTGTAAGCATGCCCGATATGGGGCGCATCATTGACGTAATAAATCGGTGTCGTGATGTAATAGGGGGTGGCGTCCGTCATCGCCTTCTCCCGGCTCGATTCTGAAATCACTGAAAGGGTTTGTTTAGCCGCTCGCACGGGGCGACAAAAGATTTAATTTGGGCCAATGCGCCGGGACTGTCCAGGATCACCGCTGTGTTTCACGCATGCATGCCTGCAGGCGCGTGAAAATTGTGACCACGACCTGACGCTTATCAAGGTTTACCGCCGCGCAGCGCTCGATCAGTCGAGTCAATTCGTCCCATGTGCGGGTCCAGGGTTCGATGTCGCGGTCGGCTTGCCCGCCGGCGATCGCCCGTCTCTTGATGGCATCGGCAAGCCAGCCCTCCACCAGCCCGGTGAACAGGCGATAGCCGTCGTCAGCCCGCGTCAGCCGGTCAGCCAGGTCGTAGACCGCGCCGATGTCGAGATCTGGAAGCGGGTCCAGCAGCCCGGTAATGTCCCGGTAAAGCTCGACGCCCCCCTCGGCGGCCAGCGCCAGCGCCCGCCCCGGGCTGCCGCCCGCGAGCCGGGCCACCAGGGCCAAGTCGTGCTCGGTGAGGTCAGGATAATGGCGCGCCACAATTCGGGAAACTTCGGAGTCCCGCAGCGGGCGCAAGGGCAACAGCCGGCAGCGCGAGCGGATGGTTGCGGGCAGCCTGCCTGGCGCGTGGGCCACCAGCAACAGAACGGCTCGGGCCGGCGGCTCTTCGAGTATTTTCAGCAGCGCGTTGGCGGCGTTGTTGTTCATTTCGTCGGCGGCGTCGACGACCGCTATTCGCCAGCCGCCTTCCGTGGCGGTCAGGCCGAAAAAGCCATGCAGCCGGCGGATATCATCGACCGCAATCGTACCGCGCAGCTTTTTCGTTTTCTGATCTATTGAACGCTCAACGGTGGTCAACCCGCCATGCCCGTTCGCCGTGATTCTTCTGAAGACGTCCGCATCCGGGTCGACATGCAGGCTGGCGCCGGGTTCGCCGAATAGCCCGGCGGCCGAATTCGCGCCGCCGCCATTCAACAAATAGCGTGCGAATCGGTAGGCCAGAGTCGCCTTGCCGATGCCGCGCGGACCGGTGATCAGCCAACCGTGCGCCAGTCGGCCGGAGCTGTAGGCCTCGATGAGCGCCCGCTCGGCCTGGTCGTGACCAAAAAGGTCGGGATTTTCCCGCGGATGCGATGGCGCGAGCGCATCGGTATCGGCGGCGTTCACCATTCCTACAGCCCGAAATGCCTTGCGACCTTGGCCCAAACGGCCGCCGCAACGCTATCGACATCGCCGGCTGCGTCGACGATAGCGCAGCGCTGTGGCTCGTTGCGGGCGATATCCAACAGGCCTTCGCGAAGCCGTTCGTGAAAAGCCAGGCCCATGCGTTCGAACCGATCCTCAGCCGGGCCGTCGCCCGTTTCCACGCGACGGCCGGCGCGCGCAAGGCCGACTGTCGCGGGCAGATCCAGAATGATCGTAAAATCGGGCCGGAACGGCCCGACCACGATATTGTAAAGGTCGGATATGACATCGGTCCCCAGGCCATGGGCATGACCTTGATAAGCCATCGTCGAGTCGGCGAAACGGTCGCTGACGACCCACTTGCCTTGTTTAAGCGCCGGCAGAATTGTGCGTTCGAGATGTTCCTTGCGGGCAGCGAACAGCAACAAGGCCTCGGTCATCGGGGTCCAGCGCCCGACGTCGCCGTCCACCAATAGCCGGCGGATCGCCTCGGCGCCATCCGAGCCACCGGGCTCCCGCGTTGCAACGACCCTGACGCCGCATTCCCGCAGGCGATCGACCAGCAGCCCGACTTGTGTCGATTTCCCGGTCCCTTCGCCGCCCTCAAGGGTGATAAATCGGCCTTGAACCTGATCCGGCATGGGCCTAACTACCTGACGCTGAGCCCCATAAAAGATAGCCAAAAGCGGCCTTGATCCGACCCAGCGGCCCCAAACCGCCAACGCTTGCATCCGCCAAAAGTGGCAGGGTGATGGTTTCGGTTTCCGGGGTCGAAATTTCGAGCCTGCCAATCTGCTGGCCGGCGGCTATCGGGGCCGCGACCGGCTCGTCCCGCACGACCTTGACCTTCAGCCCGCGCCGGGCGCGTCGACTGAGAGTAAGGGTTACGTCACTGGCCACCACGAGGCCGACTTTTTCCTGGTCCCCGAGCCATACATTAGCCTTGTCCACAGTCTCACCGGCGCGAAGAAGATCGAAATTATTGAAGTTACGGAATCCGAATTCGAGCAGGCGGCCGCTTTCTTGCTTGCGGGCGCGATCACTGTCGAGCCCGGCGATAACCAGGGTCAGACGCCGCCCTTCGCGAATCGCCGAAGCGGTAATGCTGTATCCGGCTTCCTCGGTATGTCCGGTCTTCAGGCCGTCGGCGCCGTTGTCATTGAACAACAACGGGTTACGGTTTCCCTGCGTGATCGGCTTTCCGGTCGAAACATCGATGCCGTAGGTAAAGGAGCGCTCGGCGAACAGCGGATAAAATTGCGGGAAGTCTTCGATTAACCGGCGCGCCAGCACGGCGAGGTCGCGGGCCGACATGTAGTGCCGGGGATCGGGCCAGCCGGTGGCGTTGGAGAAATGGCTGTCGGTCAGGCCGATTTCGCGCGCGCGCTCCGTCATCAATTGAGCGAAATACTCTTCGGTTCCGGCCAGCCCCTCGGCCAACACGATGCAGGCGTCGTTGCCGGACTGAACGATCACGCCCCTCAAGAGGTCCTCGACCCGGATCCGGTCGCCGACTTTGACGAACATTTTGGATCCGCCCATGCGCCATGCCTTCTCGGTGACCGGAAGCGTGTCATCGAGTGTCAAGCCACCCTCCGCGAGCCGTTCGAATACCAGGTAGATGGTCATGAGTTTGCTCATTGACGCCGGTGGCATCACGGCGTCTGCATTCTTCTCGAACAGCACCGTGCCGGTATCGTGGTCAACCAGCATCGCGTATTTGGCCGGGGTATCGAACGGCGGCGCGGCCACTGCATTGCCGGCCACAACCAGCAGGATCGCCGCTGCCAGCAACTGCACCGGCCGTCGCGCCAGGCGCAAAAAAACAATAGTCATAAATTCAACTCTCTTCCCGATAGGCGGTATTCGCTGTGTCTGACTAATTTCAGCCCGAGTTTATTCCGAGACCGGGGGGGCATCAACCAGTGTTCGTCGCGAATTGGGCTATTCGACCACGATCCGGGCGTCGATGTCGCCAGTTGCCATTACCTCGTTAAGGACCGTATTGGCGTTCTCGATGGTGCTGAGCGGCCCGACCCGAACGCGATAGAACAGTTCGCCGTCGATTTCGACCCTGGTGATCCGAAGCGGGCCAATGCCGTCCAGTTCCGCCGCAACCCGCGTTGCATTGCCCGGGTCCAGGTAAGACCCGGCATGGACGTAGAGCCCGGTCGGTGTCGCCGCGCCGGTCTCAACGCTGTCCGAGCGCTCGGCGACGTTGCGCTTCTTCCTCGGCCGCCCGTCGGCGTCGACCGCCTGAACCCTGACCCGGGTTACGCCTTGCTTCTCAAACCCCAAAATTTGGGCCGCCCTGCGCGATAGGTCAATAATTCGGCCGCGGGCATATGGTCCCCGGTCATTAACACGAAGCACCACGGATCGAGCGTTTTGCAGATTTGTCACACGCACCAGACTCGGCATCGGCAGCGTCGTGTGCGCCGCCGTCATCGCCCACATGTCGTAGCGCTCACCATTGGCGGTTTGCTTGCCGTGGAACTTTGGTCCGTACCATGACGCCATACCGGTACGGTCATAATAGGGGTCGGCCTTCGGGTAATACCAGACACCGGCGATCTTGTAGGGCTTGCCTATTTTGACCGCGCCAGTCGGTTTCGAGGGCAATGGCGGCGCTTTGAAGCTCGGCCCGGCGCAGGCGGAGAGCCAGGCCGTCAGAAAAATCGCTGCCCACCCCTGCCGCACTGACAAGGTGCCGAATAAGGTGCCGAATTGGGCAGGCGCGGCGGCTTGTGACGGCGTCACCGCGCGATCCGATCCGCCAGGGCGCCGACGGCGATGGCGTAGAAATTGGAGCAGTTATAGCGCAGGATCGACCGGTAATTCCTGTAGGTCAGATAAGCTGGCCCGTCCGTGCCCTGCGGCATGACCAGGGTTGCCTGAAGCGCCCTGTCCGGCAGGTCGCGCCCGTCAGCCCGGCGCACCCCGAGCGCTTGCCATTCCGGCAGGCTCAGGGACACGGTATGATGTTTGAGCGCGCGGCGGCATGACTTTGGCTGTGTGCCGGGCTTGAGTTCGGCCAGCCTGTCGCCGAATCCCGGGGGCAGCTTGACCTCCCGGCCCCAGGTCTGATCGTCGCTCCAACCGTGGCGGGCCAGATAATTGGCGATCGAGGCGAACACATCGGCGCGATTGCCCCAGATGTCCGCGCGCCCGTCGCCGTCCTGATCGCGCGCGAAGGTCAGAAATGACGATGGCATGAACTGGCTTTGCCCCATCGCCCCGGCCCAGGAGCCGAGCATCTCGGAAAAACCAATATGCCCTTCATCTAAAACTTTAAGTGCGTTAAGTAATTCCTTGCGAAAAAAGGTGCTTCTCCGTCCATCAAAGGCCAGGGTTGCGAGCGCGCCGATGACCGGATAGCCGCCCATGAAGCTGCCATAGTTGGTTTCCAATCCCCATATCGCGGCAATGAAACGGGGCTGCACCTCATATTGTTCAGCAACGCGCGTCAACAGCGCCTTGTTCTCCGCCATCATCCGTTGGCCCCGTTCGATACGGGTCCTGGACAGACGCGCCGCCAGATACTGGGTAAAGGTCTGGGTGAACTCGGGTTGATGGCGATCCAGTTCTATGACGCGCGGGATCGGCTCAAGGCCGGACAGCGCCACCGACAGGATTTCTTTCCCGATACCGGCCGCCTCCGCTTCGGCACGAAGCCCCTCAAGCCAACGATCGAAATCGGCTGTGGAATTTGTCTCCGACGCCGCGGTTGTCTGGGCCAAAGGGCCGTTTTGGAAAACAACAGCAAGCGAAACCAGGAGGATCGCGAAACGGACTATGTGCACCGTGGGGTCCCAACCTTGACGTTATCCATTCTAAAGACTTTGTGCCATAATCGCGGGTGCCGGCGCAACAACCTCAATTCCCGGAAATCCACCAGAGTGCACGCTGATCTGCCGTGCCCGCCACGGAACGCATCGGCACAGTTACACTTGACGTGGTCATGGACCGGGGCTAATTGCTAGGCTCGTGGATGGGTGGCCGAGTGGCTGAAGGCACCGGTCTTGAAAACCGGCAGGCGTGCGAGCGCCTCGTGGGTTCGAATCCCACCCCATCCGCCAACAACGAATTTAGCGAGCCAAGCGGGCTTCGGCGAGTTCCAGATTGCGCCGGATCAGGTCGGTGATCGCGCCCGAATTTGGCTCCAGCTCAAGTGCGCTGTGATAATCTCGAATGGCGTCCTCAAGCTGGTTCGTGACGAGCCGCGCCGTGCCCCGGTTTACGAATGCCTGCCATCGGCCGGGAAAGAGTTCGATCGCGCGGTCGCAAGTGGCGAACGCCTCGGCAGCCTCACCGCTGGCGCTCAGCGCGACACACAACGCATTAAGGCCGAAATAGCGATGAATCGCGTTATAACTGGTGCAGCATTACACCAAAATGGCCAACCAAAAGGTGCTCGCGATCCGCGCAATCACAAAAAGAGCGGAACACGATCGAAACAAAAGTGCGAAACTTTCTGGAAAAAGTGCGAAACTTTCCGAAAAGAACAAACCGTGTCCACCGGCAAGCGATTGATCGCATTGAGAAAAAGAGAAGTGGCGACCCCTACGGGACTCGAACCCGTGTTGCCGGCGTGAAAGGCCGGTGTCCTAGGCCACTAGACGAAGGGGTCTTTATGTGAGCCGGGGAGTGATCTAAATGGTCCGGTCCGGTCCGTCAAGACAAATTGCCCGCTTTTTGAAAACTGCGTCCCATCAGGGAGCTTTATACTGGTTATACCCGCGTCGCATCATCGATCGTGAACTGGACCCGGGGCTTGCCCTGCCAGCTATCGGCCCGCAGGCGGCCCGCAATGTGGAGCGCGCCTCGCGCCGTCACCAGGGTTTGACCCAGCGCATTGTCCGCGGCCCGAAAGGCGATCGCCGTCAGTCGGCCGCCATCGTTTCCCGACAGCACACAACGCACATGGTTACGCCCGACCATGTCGGCGCGGACCACACTGACGCGGGACAACACGAACCGGGGTTCGGGATTTCCAGCGCCAAACGGCCCGGCCTGCGCAAGTTGATCGGCGAGTTCCACAGTGGCGCCGCGCAGCGCCAAAGCGCCGTCGATGCCCAGGCTGGCGTTCGCAACCGCGGCTTGCACGCTCGGGGCCAGGCGTTCACACAAAAATGCTTCCAGCTCAGCGAGGCGTGTCGTCTTGACGGTAAGGCCGGCGGCCATGGCGTGACCGCCGCCGCCAACCAGCAGACCGGCCTGCCGGGCCGCCGTCACCGCCGCGCCCAGATCGACCCCGGGGATCGAGCGGCCCGACCCCTTGCCCTCCCCGTCCGCCAGCGCGATCACGAAAGTCGGGCGTCCAAGCTTTTCCTTTATCCGGCTGGCCACAATGCCGATCACGCCCGCATGCCAGCCCTCTGAAGCGACACACACCACCGGCGGCGGCGTTCCATCGTCCGAAAGCCGGGCCATCGCCAACCCCAGGGCGGTTTCCTCGACCGCTGCTTCGATTTCCTGGCGCTGTTTGTTGAGCGCATCGAGTTCCAGGGCGATGCGCTGCGCTTCCTCCGCGTCGCGGGTGGTCAATAGACGCACGCCCAAATCGGAGGCGCCGACCCGTCCCCCGGCATTGACGCGCGGGCCGAGCAGGAAACCGGCGTGATAGGTTCCAGGCGGCTCTGTAAGCCGGCTGACATCCCCCAGGGCCGCCAGCCCGGTATTGCGTCTCTTGGCCATGACCTTGAGCCCCTGGGCCACCAGCGCCCGGTTGAGACCCGTAAGCGGCACCACGTCGCACACCGTGCCCAGCGCGACCAGATCGAGCCACTGCAACAGCCCCGGCTCGCGCCGGCCGCCGCCGGAGCTGTACCAACCGGCGGCGCGCAAGGCCCGATTGATCGCCACGACCAGCACAAAGGCGACACCAACTGCCGCGAGATTGCCGTATTCGCCGTCTTCGTCGAGGCGGTTGGGGTTTACCACCGCCAACGCGGTCGGCAGGTCCGGTCCGGTCTGGTGATGATCAACAACCACGATATCGAGCCCCGCCGCGGCGGCCTCGGCAAGCGGCTTATGAGCCATCGTTCCGCAGTCGACCGTGACCACTAGCGAGACGCCTTCGTCCTTTAGCGCCAGCAACGCGGGCGCAGTGGGCCCGTACCCCTCCTTGAGCCGATCAGGGATGTAGACCCGAAGGTCCCGGCCCACCGCCTCGAAAAAGCGAGCCAGCAAGGCCGATGAAGTTGCGCCATCAACATCATAATCGCCGAACACAGCCACTTTTTCGCCGGATATTATCGCCTCCGCGATGCGTTGGCCGGCGAGGTCCATATCCTTGAAGCGGGACGGGTCGGGCAGGCTTTGCTTGAGTGACGGACTCAGATAATCGGCGGCGGCATCGACCGCGACCCCGCGCGCCGCCAGTACCCGGCCGATAATTTCGGCCACGCCAAGGCGCTGGGAGATCGCGATCGCGGCACGTTCGTCCGTAAGGCGGCTTCGCCATCGGCGTCCGGTCGCCGATTGATCGACGCCCAGAAACGCCGGAAGATCGGCGTCGGTCGCGTCGGGTGAGGCCTCCATCTCTTTATTCACGCGGTCGTACCGCTGGCGGTTTTCAGCCCGAATACCGGTGACGGCCCTTGATCATGCGCACGGTGCCGCTTGAAGAGCGCATGACCATGGTTTCGGTGGAGTAGCCGCCCGGGATCAGCTTGACGCCTTCGAGCATCGAGCCGTTGGTCACGCCTGTCGCGGCGAAGATGACGTCGCCTGACGCCATATCCTCAAGTTCATATTTGCGGTCGAGGTCGGTGATGCCCCATTTGCGCGCCCGGGCCTTCTCGTCGTCGTTTCTAAACAATAGCCGGCCCTGGATCTGGCCGCCGATACAACTCAGCGCCGCGGCCGCCAGCACCCCTTCCGGCGCGCCGCCCGAACCCATATAGATATCGATTCCGGTGGCCGAATCGGTCGTTGCGATCACCCCGGCGATATCGCCATCGCCGATCAGCGTCACCCGGGCGCCGCATTCGCGGATTTCGCGGATCTTTTCGGCATGGCGCGGCCGGTCCAGCAGGCACGCCATGATCTCGGAGACCGGCACGCCCTTGGCCTCGGCCAGCGAGCGGATATTCTCCGCCGGCGAGCGGTCAAGGTCGACGATTCCCTTCTCATAGCCGCCGCCGATCGCAATCTTGTCCATATAAACATCGGGCGCCTTGAGGAGTTTCCCGTCCTCGGCCAGCGCGATTACGGCCAGTGCATTGAGCATTGCCTTGGCGGTGATGGTGGTCCCTTCCAGCGGGTCCAGCGCGATATCGATTCTCGGTCCTCTCCCGGTGCCGACTTTTTCGCCGATATAAAGCATCGGGGCGGCATCCCGTTCGCCCTCGCCGATAACCACCGTGCCGTCGATATCGATCGAATTCAGGACTTTTCGCATGGCGTCGACCGCAGCCTGATCGGCCGCTTTTTCGTCTCCACGACCCACCAGCGCGGAGGCTGCCAGTGCCGCTGCTTCTGTTACCCGCGCCAGTTCGAGAACGAGAATGCGGTCGAGTGTTGCTTTTTGCGACATGGATGGTCTTCCCCTATCGGTCAGAATTGTTCGATACGTAACATGGCCGGTGTCTCGGTCACAGTTTCGATCGCGGCGATCCGCTTGAGTGCCCGTTGCATCGCCGCCTCTTGACAGTCATGAACCGTCAGGACCACGGAGACCACTTCATCCGGTGCGCGGCCACGCTGGATCAATGCCTCCATTGACACCTGCTCGTCCCGCAGCACCGCGCTTATGTCGGCGATTACACCCGGTCTGTCAACAACCTTCAAGC
This sequence comes from Sphingomonadales bacterium, assembly GCA_046756385.1. GTDB lineage: Bacteria > Pseudomonadota > Alphaproteobacteria > CAZZKF01 > CAZZKF01 > JBHHWG01. The sequence goes on from JBHHWG010000001.1 coordinate 61,214, forward strand.
GCACGTAATAAGCGCCGACGTGACGCTCCATCGGCGAAGCCGGCATGTCCTCCAGATTCGCCGCCGGGACAGAGAACGCAGGCGCGCGCAGGCCCCGGGCGATATCGACCAGATCGGCGACCACCGCCGACGCCGTGGGGCCTTCGCCGGCCCCCCTGCCCTCGAACACCGTTTGATCGGCAAAGTCGCCTTGTGCGACGACCGCGTTGAACACACCGTCAACCTGGGCGATCGGGGCGTCGGCGCGGACCATGCAAGGATGGACCCGTTGTTCGAGCCCCGTCTCGGTCAGGCGGGCGATTCCAAGAAGCTTGATCCGATAGCCCAACTCCTCGGCGTATTCGATGTCCTCGGCGCAGAGATGGCTGACCCCTTCGGTATGAATGGCCTCGAAATTGACCCGCGTGCCAAACGCCACAGCCGCCAGAATCGCCAGCTTGTGGGCCGTGTCGATGCCGTCGATGTCGAAACTCGGGTCCGCTTCGGCATATCCGAGTTCCTGGGCTTCCAGCAGCACATCGTCAAAGTTTCGGCCGCTTCGCTCCATATCGGTGAGGATATAGTTGCAGGTGCCGTTGAGGATGCCGTAAACGCGGGTAAGCCGATTTGCCGCGAGCCCTTCTCGCAATGCCTTGATAACCGGGATTCCACCAGCCACGGCGGCCTCGAAATTAAGCGCGACACCGGCCCTTTCGGCGGCTTTGGCCAACTCGTTGCCGTGGCGGGCGATCAGCGCTTTATTGGCGGTCACGAATGCCTTGCCCGAGGCGAAGGTAGCGTCGGCCAGTCGCTTGGCGATGCCGTCCGCCCCCCCGATCAGTTCGACCACCACGTCCAGGTCACCATCGGCCGCCAATTGCACCGCGTCGTCGTGCCAACGGACCCCGGAGAGGTCGACACCGCGATCCAGGTTGCGCCTTCGTGCACTGACCGCGACGACCTCGATCCTCCGGCCGCAGCGCTTCGCCAGTAAATCGCGATGACTGCCCAGCACCTTCAGGACGCCGGCGCCGACAGTGCCTAAGCCGGCAACACCTACTCTAAGTGGATTGTTCAACGCGTAATTATCCCGTATTCGGTTCCATACTCGGAAGCTAACCTAGCACAATGCAAGGGCTGTTCGGGTTAAAAGATGATAAGAGCAGGCGGTTAATCGCCGTCCTGGAGATAGGACTGAGCGAGCTTGGCGTAATTGGCCACGGCCACCGGGATATTCGCCATTTCTTCGTCGGTCATATCGCGAAGAAAACGTGCCGGCCTGCCAGCCCACAGTTGCCCTCGCGGCACTCGCTTGCCTGGGGTGACAAGGGCCCCGGCCGCCACCATGGCGCCGCTTTCAACCACCACGCCGTCCATCAAGGTGGCCTGCATGCCGATGAAGCAGCCATCCTCGAGGATGCAGCCATGAATCAGGCAGCTATGGCCGATAAGTATGTTATTTCCGATCGTTGTCCCAAATTGTTCATGTGTTACATGAACGACTGTTCCGTCCTGAATATTGGTTCCGGCGCCGACCCGGATGGAATGCACATCGCCGCGCAGGACGCAGTTGAACCAAATGCTGGCCTCGTCCCCAATCTCGACATCGCCGATGATTTTGGCGCCGGGAGCGATGAAGGCGTCGTGCCCGATTTGCGGCATTTTGCCCTGATAGGGAAACAGCAGGCCACCGCCGGCATGTCGCGTGCTTTTCACGTCTATTTACTCACAAAAACAAGGGTTGATGGTCGAGCCCGGTGGTCTCGGGCAGTCCGAGAATCAGGTTCATGTTCTGGATCGCCTGCCCGGCCGCGCCTTTGACCAGATTGTCGATCACCGAGACAATGACCGCGGTTCCATCGCGTCGGCCCGCAAAGACATTGATGAGGCATCGGTTGGCGCCCCTGACCTGCCGGGTATCCGGCACCACACCCTCGGGCAACAACTGAACAAAAGGTTCGTCGCGATAGCTATCGTCGAGCGCGTCGCGCAGCTGCGCCATTGTGGCGCCTTCGGTCAGCTGGACATAAATCGTTTCAAGAATGCCACGGTTCATGGGCACGAGATGAGGTGTGAAACTTACGGCGACCTCAGCGCCCGCGGCAGCCGTCAGTTCCTGCTCGATCTCTGGCGTGTGGCGATGTCCCTGAAGGCCATAAGCGCGTATGCCCTCGCTCACCTCGGCAAACAGGTTGGCTTCCCTGGCCGCCCTTCCCGCCCCGCTGACACCGGACTTGGCGTCGATAACGATATTTTGCGGCGCCACGAGGTCAGCGGCCAGCAGCGGAATAAGAGGAAGCAGCGCGGTGGTCGGGTAACAACCCGGATTGGCGACCAGGCTGGCTTCGGCGATGGCTTCCCTGTTGATTTCACTTAGTCCGTACACCGCGATATTTTGCAGTTCCGGCGCACGATGATCTTCACCATACCACTGCTTGTAGACCGCTGGATCACCTAGCCTGAAATCCGCCGACAGATCGATCACCTTGACCGGCCTGGCGATGCTGGCAATGAGATCCTCGGTGGTTTCAACGATCATCTCGTCGACAAAGCTGTGGCCGGACGCGTGGAACAGGCCACGCACGATTGTTTGAGTGGTGGCATGGGGCAGCGCGCAGAACACTACATCGACATCGAGTCCCGCCCATTCGACCTCATCAAGAGCCATCAGTTGCGGCAGGTCGTCCGAACCGAGGCCTGGAAACACCGCGCCCAGGGGCTTGCCGGCCTGGCGTTCCGCCGTTAACAGGACAATATCCGCCGCCGGGTGATGGCTCAGCAGCCGCACAAGTTCCCCGCCGGCATAGCCGCTTGCGCCGAGGATTGCGATTCTCGTTTTATCCATCATGCTATCTGGCCAATTTTCCTAAACTCGTATCATTAAAACAAAAATTAGTGCTCTTAAAAAGATCGATGCCCTAAATTCGCTAATAATTCGATCAGCTTTTCGGTATTGTATAACCGCATGCGCCGAGGCTTCTCAAGGCGTCTTCCCACAGGAAAGCAGCGGTCGATTACGGAAAATGGCTTCCGCCAAAGCGATTCGAGACAGGAGGTTTCACCAATGAGCATGATCAGGGACCCAAGGCTGGCCGCCGCGCTGACCGATGAGGAATTGGCGTGGCTGAAGTTCATTTGCCCGGTGACGGAGCATTATGGACGCGCGGTCCGGGCGCTTGATTTGCAAGGCCTGACGCTAGCCTGTTGGCAACACGTATTGCCCGACACGGTTCTGTCTTTAATGCCCTTTGTGGAGGCCGGTGCGCGGGTGCGCCTTGGCGCCTGCAGTCCGGACAGCACCGATGACCGGGTTGCGGCCTGGCTGGCCAAAAACGGTGTCGAGGTGTTTGCCAAGAGCGGCATGACCGATGCCGAATATCGCGCCAACCTGGCGGAAATGGCATCCGGTCCGGTGGATATTATTTGCGACATGGGCGGCGAATTGATCGAAGCGATCGCCAACGAGGGTCACACGGTTTTGGGCGCGCTGGAGGCAACCACCACCGGAGTTCACCGCATCAAGGATCGCGCCCTGCCGTTCCCGACCTTTAACTGGAACGACATCGTGCTCAAGGATGCGCTCCATAATCGCTACCATGTCGGCGATACCGTGTGGCCGGTGTTTTCCGCCCTCACCAACATGTCGCTTTATGGCCGATCGATCCTGATCATCGGCTTTGGCCCGGTCGGGCGTGGCATGGCCGAGCGCGCGCGGGCGATCGGCGGAGTCGTGTCGGTGGTGGAGCGCGACCCGGTGCGCCGTCTGGAGGCCCAGCATTTCGGATGCCGACCGGTCACGTTGGAGGACGGTCTGGCAAGCAACAGCATCATCGTCACTGCCACCGGGATACCAGGCATACTGACCGGCGAAAAGCTGTCGCTCGTTCGTGACGGGGCAATTCTGGTTAATGTCGGCCACGGTAACCGCGAGATCGATGTCAACTGGCTTGAGCGGCACCCGAAGACCGTCATGAAACGCCATGTCGAGCGGTTCGATATTTCCGGCAAGAGACTTTATCTGCTTAACCGGGGCAGCCTGCTCAATCTGGCGGCGGGCTCGGGCCGCTACGGCTCCGACTGCTTCGATCCCTACAACGCGGTGATGCTGAGCGGCCTGAGCTGGATCGGACAAGGCGGCGCGGCGAGCCATGAGCCGGGCTTCCATCCCTTCCCAAGGGAACTGGAACTGGAAATCGCCGAGTTGACCGCGCAAAGCCGGGGGTGACCGCCCCCTCGTCCCGTATCACGCTTCAATATTTACACCGTACGCTTCACGTACTACAATGCTGCGATGATTGTAAGTTTTGCGGACACTGACACCCGTACGCTCTATGAAAGCGCGGTGTGTCATAGGCGCTGGAAGTCATTTAAAAAGGTGGCGCTTCGCAAGCTGGATATGATCGATTATGCCGCCGACCTTCGTGATTTAAGATCGCCGCCTGGTAACCGGCTTGAAAACTCAAGGGGGACCGCAGGAGGCAATACAGCATCCGCATTAACGACCAGTGGCGGAGATGTTTTACATGGAAAGATGGCAACGCTCACGATGTCGAAATTACGGATTATCATGACTGGGGATACCTAACCATGCTTCGTCTACAAACCCACCCGGGAGAAATTCTCCGAGAGGAATATTTGCTCCCTCTGGGCCTGTCCGCCAATGTGCTCGCCGGCGAGCTTGGCGTGCCCGCAAACCGTATAAGTCTTCTTGTGCGGGAAAAGCGTTCAATAACCGCCGACACGGCTCTGCGGCTTGCTAAGCGATTTAAAACAACGCCCGAATTTTGGATGAATGCACAGTCCAACTATGACCTTTCGGCGACCCGCATGAAGGCGACAGAGGAACAAAAATTGGCGTATGCCTAATTGGGTATCAGTCACGCGCCAGGGCCGCAACATGTACGGGCGCATGCCGATTCGGGTGTTCAAGGCATGCCTCCCGGACCGGAAATCACCACAGAAAAACACCAAGGGGGACAGCATGAAAAAGGCCGCCCCACAAGGGAACGGCCTTTCCTGAGATCGTCGCCTTTTGAAGCGCGAATTACCGCTTCGAGAACTGGAAGCTACGCCGCGCCTTGCGTCTGCCGTATTTCTTACGCTCGACCACACGGGCGTCGCGGGTCAGGAAGCCGCCCGATTTCAGGGCTGGCCGCAGCCCCGGTTCGAACAGGCTCAGCGCCTTGCTGATGCCGTGGCGGACCGCGCCGGCTTGCCCCGACAGACCGCCGCCCTTGACCGTGCACCAAACGTCGTAATGGTCCTTGCGGCCGGTCACGTCGAACGGCTGGGCGATAATCATGCGCAGCACCGGGCGGGCGAAATAGGTATCCTGGTCGCGGCCGTTGACCACGACTTTGCCGTTTCCGGGCTTGATCCACACCCGGGCAACCGCGTTTTTACGTTTGCCGGTAGCGTATGAGCGCCCCTGGGCGTCAATTTTCGGCTCCACAACCTCGGGCGTCTCGGCCTCCGCGACGGTACCCGCGAGATCCTTGAGATCCTTAAGCGTTTGGGTCTCTTCGGCCATGGTCAGGCACTCCTCTTATTCTTGGGGTTCAACGCCGCGACATCGAGCACCTCGGGCTGCTGAGGCCCATGAGGATGATCGGAAGTGGCGTAAACGCGCAGATTGCTGAACTGCTGACGGCCCAGCGGCCCGCGCGGGATCATCCGCTGCACGGCCTTGAGCACCACACGCTCGGGATGCTTGCCGTCGAGAATTTGGCCGGCGGTTGCCTGGCGAATGCCACCCGGATAGCCGGTGTGGCGGTAGTAAACCTTGTCGGACCGTTTGCGGCCGGTGAGGCGCACCTTGTCGGCGTTGATCACAATGACATTATCGCCGCAGTCGATGTGCGGCGTGTAGGTTGGCTTGTGCTTGCCGCGCAACAGATTGGCGACGATGGCGGCGAGCCGCCCCAGCACCAGGCCGTCGGCGTCGATCAGCAGCCATTTTTTCTCCACGTCGGAGGGTTTGGCCGAATAAGTCTTCATCATTTGCTCCATGATCGGGCATCGCGCGGCCGTACAACGGGTGCCGACAGCCCTTCGAAGGCGCGGATTATGTCACAGAAAATTTCAGTGTCAATCGTAAATCGCCGAAAATACGATGCATTTTCAGGCGCTTATTATAACGGTAATATATTACCGCTACTTTGGGCAACAGCCTGCATACCCCGGCGGGCAATCATCCGGGCGGCCGGCTGTCAGGCCGACCGCCCGGCATTAAATTAAACGGGTTGAAGGGCCTCAGTCTGGTCCCCCCGAACGCCGCGCCGGCGCTTCTTGCGGATATGCACCCGCAGTTGCCTGAGCGCCGCCTGGAACGAATCGCGGATCGCCACATAAACATCTTCATGAGCGTGATTTTGATTCTCGCTCTTATTGACGACGATTTCACCGCCGTCGACCAACGGGAGATAGATATGGGCCTCGAATAGCCGACCCTTGTGCTGACTGCGATGGGGTTCGCAGATCACCACCCGGCAATTGGTGATCCAATCACTGTAGCGGTCGAAGCGGCTTACTTCGTCTTTGATGCGGGATTCTACGGCGGGGGAAGGAGGAAAATCTTGAAACACTAGCTGAAAGGCTACGGCCATGAACCAACTCCGTTCTAACCAAGACTACGACATCATGGTACCGGCGAATCGGGAAAAAGTCGAGAAGATTGCCGGTTCCAATCAAAGTGTGGCCCCTGCCCTTGGGCCAGGCTTTGACATCGGTCAATGACAAGGAAGCTACTTTGGGGTATTGCTGGCCCCGGTTTCGCTACCGAGCCACTCCAGATAATCCGGATTGCCGGCCACGATCGGCCAGGCGACGATGCACGGGCAGCTATAGCTGTGGAGCTCGCGAACCCGCTCTATCACCTGGTCGACAAGTTCGGCGCGGGTCTTGACCAGCACGGCGACTTCCCGGTCCTCGCAAAGCGCGCCTTCCCACCGATATATGGAGGTCATTGGACTCAGGATATTGACGCAGGCCGCCAGATTGCTGGCCACGAGGTTTTTGGCGATGCGCGTGGCTTCGTCGGTCTCGTGGCTTACGGTTATGTACACCGAGCTGAAACCGGTCATGGGTTGCCCTCTCCTTTCAAATGGAAAACGGTGAACAACGCCGCCGTGAACACCAGCAAAGCGCCGCCCTGATGGGCCAGGCCGAGCGCCACCGGTACAGCGTTTACAAGCGTAATCACCCCTAACGCCGCCTGTCCCAACGCCAGCAGTGCCACCAGCCCCGGCCCAGGTCCGGCTGACCGCGGCTTTGACCCTCGGCGCGCCCGCCACCAAAGCGCCACCGCAAGGATGACCGTCAGATAGCCAAGCATCCGGTGCATGAACTGCACGGCGAGGATATTCTCAAATATACCGGTTCCCGGCGGAGCGCCATCCAGCAGGCCGGTCGGAATCAGGGCGCCGTCGATCAGCGGCCATGTGTTGTAGGCGTGCCCGGCATTGAGCCCCGCGACCAGCCCGCCCGACAAAATCTGTAGAAACACCGCGCTTGCGACAAGCCAGGCATGGCCCCTGAGATATTCCGTTCCGCGCGGTTTGAGATTGACCAAAAGGCCCAACGCGACCCAGAAGATATAGCCAAGGATAGCGACCGCCAGACCGAGATGGGCGGTCAATCGATAGGGGCTGACGTCGGGCCGGTCGACCAGGCCGCTTTTGACCATGAACCAGCCCAGCCCGCCCTGGACCGCGCCCAGAATGAACATCAGCGCCAGCTTCGGCCGCAGCGCGGGCGAAATTCGTTTGGTCACCGTGAAAATCAGGAACGGGATCAGGAATGCCAGACCGATCAGCCGCCCCAACATGCGGTGCGCATATTCAACCAGATAAATCGCCTTGAAGGCCGCTACGTCCATCCAGCTATTGAGTTTCTGAAATTCCGGGAATTGCTGATAACGGGCGAATTCGGCTTGCCACGCTTCGGCGTCAAGCGGCGGCAAGAGCCCGGTCACCGGCCGCCAGTCGGTCATCGACAGCCCGGATTCTCTTAGCCGCGTATAGCCGCCCAGCAGCACCATGGCGAAAATCAGACCACACAGGAACAACAGCCAGATCGCGACCGGCCGGCTGGCTGAAGGGTCGTTTTTTCCGTCTCGTTTTTCCAGCACTATCCGCTCCCGTCACGGCCAGAGTGAGCGGGCAGCTTAACGGGCTTCACCCGGCCTGACTAGTGGGCCTATTTGCTGATATGGAGTTGGCGCAAATCGTTGCCTATGGCTCTAAAGGCGGTGCGTAAATCTTCGTTGGATGGGGAGTTGAAATATTTGGATGAATCGCTGGCGCACTGGCGATAGAGGTTTTGCGTGGTTGCGTTGTTGAGGGCGAAGGTGATCGTGTAGATGACGATGCCCTTGGCTTTCATGTTGGCGCACACTTCGGCCAGACGGCTGTCCAGCACCGCCGTGGCGCCGGAATAGGAAGCGGTGCCCAAAACCCGATCATCGAGATATTTATATGCCGTGTAGTCCGACCGGTAGGGCGAGTAAAATATTCTTTTGCCAAACTGATTGACGCCGTCTGTCATCAGAATGGCGGCCTTGGTGTTGTCATCTTCGGCGTAGGCCCGGCCTTGAGTGAACGGACGCTCGGGCGAGAGCACCCGCCACCCCCAGACCATTCCCAGGTTGCTGAACGTGCCGCCCCACCAAATCTCCATGGCGTCGATCGCGGCGGTGATCTTCGACTTGGTGCCGGTCAGCGGCGCAATTGGCGTCGGGCAGGCGACATTCGGTCCTCTGACCCGCCAGGGATAGAACGATCGGATGACCACCGGCGGCCACCGGTTGTCGACGCCACTGTCGTAGCGATAAACCTTCCATTTGTTGCCGGCGTTCATCGGACTGTCGAGCACGTCATTGGGGTAAGGTCGCGCCAGGACGCAGCCTTTCCATTTTGTGTTGTTGCTGGGGTCAAAAAATCCCTGTCCAACCTGCGTAACCAGGTTTGGCGCGTCAGCCCCGACATTGACCGCCGCGGCATAAGGCACGACACCGACCCGGAGCTGATCGTGCACCAAGGCGTCTCCGAACAGAATGTCGACGAGTTCGCGGGCCGCCAGGCGCAGGGTTTCAAGCTTTTGACCGCGCATCGAGCCGGTATTGTCCAGCACCAGCACGACTTCCATGGCGCTTTCCTCGCGCACGATTTCGGTCGCCGCCGCGATCGTCAGGTGATCGAACCCGGCCAGCTTCATGAAGCTCGTTTCCATTTCAATCCGCGCGGACACGCGAACGACCGAACCATCGACCTCGACCACCGATTGCCCCTTGAGCGCGGCCGCGGCATTTGGATAATTCGCGTTCATGAAGCGATCGAATACGGCCTGTGGCGTCGCGCCGGAATCAAGCGAGGCGCCGACCGCCAGCCCCGCCGCGTCCAACGCGTGGGATAGCCGGGCGCGTGCGTGATAAGCACGGCTGACATCGACCGCGACCCCCGCGGAAAGCATCAGCGGAACCGTGGCAAGAGCCAGGTAACTGGTGATCCCGCCCCGCCGGTCGCCGAGCAAACGGTTCCAACCTGCTCGAAGGGCCGCGGGCAGCTTTTTTGTTATCGATAGTATCGCCATTTTTCGTCTGTTCAGAATGGCTTCAGCCCCACCCGGACTGCGCGTCGCTCTCACGGAATGCCCGGACTTGGCGCCGAGGTCGCGACCATTAGATTTATTGCTATCAACGGTATATAAACAACTCGTTAGGAATCGTTAAAATTCTTCGGGCCATTCCCACCACGGCCCAGCATGCTGTCGGATTTCTTTACAGGCTGCTGTATCGGTAACCAATTGAATTTCATGGATATTTTGTCAGACGTGCTCCGAACCAACCCATCCGGAGCCGCCGCACTGTAAAGCGGACTTTACACTTTCCTACACTTGCAGCGCGGCAATCGTCGTCAACCCGTTGAAATGCAGGCGATTGCCACTGTTGGCACGTATATTGCGTGCCCTTTCCGCAAAGGAGAGGTCACATGAAAGCTTTCATCAAATGGCTGCCCGTGCTTGCGCTGGCAATGGCGTTGGTCGCACCGGAAAAGGGCTTGGCTTTGCCAATCGATCCCGGTTTCGACCTGCTGACGACGCCGGACGGGACGGCATTTATTGACCTCGGGCCCTCACTCGGCGTAGTTGATCTCAACAGCAACCCGATCGGTCCGGGCGCAACGGACACAATTGTCCAGCGGCATACGGGGCTGGGCCCCGGTCAAACCGGCGTGATCGATGTTGAACTCGTGGCATTGTCACTCAAGAGTGTGGCCCCGGTAGACGTTGGTGGGGGCGTCTTTCTTGATGTCTTCGTGACGTTGGATTCACTGCAGCCTTCACTGGGTCAGATCAACATTATCACCCACGACGACACGGCGGGCGGCGGGACGTTCGATTCATTCTTTGATGTCTTCGTCCAGGTTAGCTTCGCTGACCCGACTAGCGGACAGGTGGTTCAGACCTTCGGAGCCCAGGATTTCCTCGGTCCGCAGCTTAATAACTGGTCTCATACGCCTGATCCCAATACGCTCCAGGATCCGCAGTTTCCCGCCGGTCACTTCTTCCCGGTTGAGGTGGTCAGGCACACTGGCCCGCACCCTGTGGCGGTTCCCACGCCCAAAATCCCCGAACCGGCCACCCTCGCCCTGCTGGGATTCGGGTTGGCGGGCCTTGGCCTCGCCCGGCGGCGCAGAAAACGGCGGGCGTGATTTTGTGTCCGCCAACCTGTTCCGCGGCAAACAAAACAGGGCCTGAAGCACTGCTGCTTCAGACCCTGTTTTGGTCGGAGCGGCGGGATTCGAACCCACGACCCCTTGACCCCCAGTCAAGTGCGCTACCAGACTGCGCTACGCTCCGTCATGAAATTCCGTGCTGGAAAATTCGCGCGCACTATAACGCCCTGTTTCGGCGTTAGCAATGCGCTCAGTCGGCGTTTTGAAGCAAGTTTTGGATGGCTCGAAGTTCGCCGATCAAATGGGTTATTTCGGTCCGTTTTTTTTCATCCGGTCCGGGACCGGCGCCATCTGTCGCTGTTACGGATAACGTTTTGTCCTCAGTCGCCGTTTCACTTGCCGTCGTTTCAGTGATCGCAAAATCGATCACCGCTTTGGCGCCGCTCTCGCGCAGGATTTTCTGCACACCCTTGATGGTATAGCCCCGGCTGTAGAGCAAATGCCGGATACCACGGAGCAGATCGACGTCGACCGGCCGGTAATATCGCCGTCCACCGCCGCGTTTCAGTGGTTTGATTTGGGAAAACTTGCTTTCCCAAAAACGAAGCACATGCTGCGGGACATTCAGTTCCGCCGCAACTTCGCTGATGGTCCGAAAGGCTTCCGCCGATTTGCCGCCACGCCGTGCGCCCGGCCTACTGTCCAGCGCCTGGGCCACCGATTACCCGTTTTGTGCTTTCAGGGCAGTATTTATACGTTCCTTGAGCACGTGCGATGGCCGGAACACCAATACGCTTCGCGGCGAGATCGGCACTTCCTCTCCGGTCTTCGGGTTGCGGCCGATGCGGCCACCCTTGTGACGGACGACAAAACTTCCAAATGAGGAAATCTTGACATTATCGCCTTTAACCAGCGTGCCCACAATTTCCTTGAGCACGGCCTCGACCAGTTCGGTCGACTCGTTCCGCGAAAGGCCGACCTCCTGATAGACTGCTTCCGCGAGATGGGCTCTGGTAAGGGTAGATGCGCTCATGATATTGATATCCCTTGCTTTTATACAAAGGTAGTCGGTGGCCGGACGGGCGTCAACAGCTAACGCCAGACTGGTGGTCTGTTGTTGAGGGATAAGCGCGTACTACCAGCGGACGAGACAGGATCCCCAGGTGAATCCTCCGCCCATGGCCTCCAGCAACACAAGGTCGCCGCGTTTGACAGAGCCGTTCCTGACTGCTTCCGTGAGCGCCAATGGCACCGAGGCCGCGGAGGTGTTGGCATGCCGGTCGATGGTCGTGATCACTTTTCCCGGATCGATCCCAAGTTTGCGCGCGGTGCCATCGATAATCCGCTTGTTGGCCTGATGGGGAATGACCCAGTCAATGTCGTCGCACGACAGGTCCAGTCCGTCCAGGGTTTCGCGAACCACGCTGGCGAGGTTGCCGACAGCGTGGCGGAACACCTCCCGTCCACTCATGCGTAAATGGCCCACGGTCTTGCTCGATGACGGCCCGCCATCGACATACAAAAGATCGTGCTTCCGGCCGTCTGAATGGAGGTGACTGGCAAGAATGCCGCGATCGGTGATGTCGCCAGTGCCGTCCGAAGCCTTGAGCACAACCGCGCCGGCGCCGTCGCCGAATAAAACGCAGGTCGTTCGATCCTCCCAGTCGAGTATCCGGGAAAAGGTTTCGGCGCCGATTACCAGCGCGTGCCCCGCCTGTCCGGCCTTGATGAAATTGTCGGCGATCGCCATGGCATAAATAAAGCCGGAGCAAACCGCCTGAACGTCGAACGCGGCGCCGGCGGTCATACCCAGTGTGGCTTGAACGCGGGTCGCGGTAGCCGGGAAGGTCTCGTCGGGGGTAGCCGTGGCCAGCACAATCAGATCAATGTCGTCGGCTGCGACCCCGGCGTTGGCGAGTGCCGCGCGCGCCGCGTGAAGCGAAAGGCCGGACGTTAATTCGCCTTCAGCCGCGATATGGCGTTGCCTAATGCCCGAGCGTTCCACGATCCACTCGTCACTGGTGTCGACCATGGTCGACAATTCGGCATTGGTCAGAATTCGTTCAGGGAGATAGGAACCACATCCGGCGATCACGGAACGTGTGACGGTCATGATGCGGCTGCCTGGCTTAACGTTTCGGCTTCATCCGCCATGTTATCCAGATTTTCCCGAATCATGCCGCACAGATCATCGGTTGCCATTTCGGCCGCGATTCGAATCGCCGAGGCAAATCCGGGCCCACCGGTGCCGCCGTGGCTTTTTACCACCAGCCCGTTGAGCCCCAGGAACACGCCACCGTTATGGTTATTGGGATTGAAATGTTCCCGCACGGCCGACAGCTCCTTGCGCGCCAGCACATAACCGAGCTTCGCCATCAGCGAGTTCCGGAACGCCTGTTTGAGCAGGGCCGACATATAGAGCGCCGTGCCTTCCGCCGTCTTGATGGCGATGTTTCCGGTGAACCCATCCGTCACCACGACATCGACCATCCCGGTGGCAATGTCTCCGCCCTCGATAAAGCCGGCGAAGTCGAGTGGCAAATGGGTTTCCTTCAGGCGCTGGCCAGCCCCTTTGACGGCGTCGTTGCCCTTGAGTTCTTCCACGCCGACATTGAGCAGTCCAATTCTGGGACGCTTAATTCCCAAAACGGCCCGAGCGAACGCGGCGCCCATGACCGCGAACTGGACCAGGCTTTTTTCATCGCATTCGACGTTGGCGCCCATGTCGAGCATCACGCTCTCGCCGCGCGCGGTGGGAAAACGACCGACAAGCGCCGGCCGGTAAATCCCCGGCATGGTTCGGAGCGTGAACTTGGCCAGCGCCATCAGCGCCCCGGTATTGCCTGCCGAAACCGCGACCTCGGACTCACCTTCCTTGACCGCGCGAATAGCCAGGGCCATGCTCGATTCCTGACCGCGTCGAAGCGCCTGACT
>JBHHWG010000002.1:0-74542 GCA_046756385.1 Sphingomonadales bacterium
CGAGGGCGTCTGCCATTTTCGCTATCCCGTCTTGAGGCCGAGCTGCACCATCGCGCGAGCACGTCCGCGTCTTTTAACCCTAATGATGCTTGGTTAACAACAGGTTGAAACTAAATGTTTCCTCCAGAACCAATGCCTTTTGGCGGCATGGTAAACCGAGCGCCGCCCGCGGTCCAGAGACCGGGCAACTCCTGCCCGGCAAAGCCTTCCAGCACAGCCGGCAAGGAACGCTTGTAACCCGGCTCACTCGTTCTGAAAGCCCCGAAAACCACCGGTTCGCCACTGGCACGTTTTATGCAATGCAATGAACCGAAAACGGCTGCGACCAGAAGGGAGCATGATGCGATGGACAATACAATTTATGTCGGCCTCTCACATCAGATGGCGCTGCGCCGTCGTCTGGACGTGATCGCCAACAACATCGCCAACATGAACACGACGGCATTCAAAAACGAAGATGTCATGTTCCAACAATATCTGGCTGAAGCGACCGAAACATCCGGCGCGACCGGCGAGCCGGTCAGCATGGTATATGACGTGGGGACCTCTCGCGACATGGCGGAAGGCGAGATTGCCCCGACCGGCAATCCCCTCGATGTTGCGATCCAGGGGGATGGTTACTTCACCGTACTCGGCGCCGATGGCGTGGAGCGCTACACCAGGAACGGTCATTTCCAACTCAATGCCGACGGTGTTCTGGTGACGTCCTCTGGTGAATCAGTTCTTGGCGTCACGGGCAACGAGATTGAGCTGGACCCCGCGGACACTTCGCTTTCAATTGCCTCGGACGGAACGATAACAACGTCGACCGGCATTGCCGGCCAGCTTAACGTTGTGCAATTCGATGAAAATCAAAGGCCGCTCAAAGTCGGCAACAGCCTGTACGAAAGCGATTTCGTGCCGACGCCGGCCGAAAATATCCGGGTTGAACAGGGCATGCTGGAAAGCTCGAATGTCGTTCCGGTCATGCAAATCACAAAGATGATCGAACTTCTGCGCAGCTATCAGTCGACGGGCCGGTTGCTGAGCGATTACCAGGATTTGCAACGACGCGCCGTCCGCACCCTGGGCCAGTTCGGTTAGAAATTAAACAAGGAAATGTGAGGAACCGACAATGAGAGCACTGAGCATCGCCGCCACTGGCATGTTGGCGCAGCAGCTTAACGTCGAGGTGATTTCCAACAACATCGCCAATATGAACACGACCGCGCATAAACGCCAGCGCGCCGAGTTCCAGGATCTGCTCTATCAGAATATTGAGCGCGTCGGCGCCAATTCGTCCGATGACGGCACGATCTCCCCCTCGGGCATCCAGATCGGTATCGGCGTCAAAGCGGGATCGGTCTACCGGATCGGCGGTCAGGGGGACCTGGTGCAAACCGAGAACCCCCTCGACGTCGCAATTCAGGGCAAGGGGCTGTTCCATGTCCTGCTGCCAAACGGCGACGATGCCTACACCCGCGCCGGATCTTTCCAGCTCGGTCCCGACGGTCAGATCGTAACAAATGACGGCTTCACGGTGTCACCCAGCATTACCATCCCGCAGGAAGCCAAAACCGTCACCGTCAACAGCGATGGCGAAGTCCAGATTTCCATCGACGGTCAAGCCGACGCCCAAACCGTGGGCCAGCTCGAACTGGCGACGTTCTTTAATAACGCCGGACTGGAAGCGATCGGCGGTAATTTGTTCCTTGAGACCGCGGCTTCCGGGCCAGCCAATATCGGCATTGCCGGCACCCCGGGCTTCGGCAACCTGATTGCAGGATTTCTCGAGACCTCTAACGTAAATCCGGTACAGGAAATCACTTCCCTGATCACCGCGCAACGGGCCTACGAAATGAATTCGCGGGTCATCGTCACCGCGGACGAGATGATGCAGGCGGCAACGAACCTTCGGTAACGGGAGCGCTGAGCAATGACTAGATCCAGATTTGGCTTAACCGGAATTGCGGCGCTCGTTCTCGCCGCCACGGTCATGATTGTCGCGACCGCCGCCGTTGCCGAGCCCCGCCTGAAGCCGACGATTCTGGTCGAGGACGACATCGTGACCTTGGGCGACCTGTTTGACGACGCCGGCGCGGCGGCCTTGGTCGTGGTCACCGACGCGCCGCCCCCTGGCCGTCGCCACACCTTGTCATTGCGCCTGGTCACCAGTGTCGCCCGGCAAAACGGAATCGACTTTGACGGCCGAACCGCCGCCCGCCGGATCACCGTTGAGCGCGCCGGTCACAAGATCCCGATCGACGACATATCGCGGGCCATCAAGGCAGCCCTTCGCGATATCGGCGTCAGCGGCAATAAACAAATTCGCCTCAGCAACCCGCGACTGGCTCTTTACGTACCGCTCGACAGCGACGCCGCCGTCTCGGTCGATCGCATCGACTATGATCGCAATGGCGGCCGGTTCGAGGCCTTCGTCGTTACCGGCGCCGACACCTCCTCGCGGCTCCGCGTAACCGGCCAGGCGGTGAGCGTTCTTGAGGTGCCGGTCCTGCGCTCGGCGGTCACCACCGGCCAGCTTATTGAGCGCGGCAATATCACCTGGACCACAATTCCGATGAATCGGGTCAACGGCAACGTGGTGACCGAATCCGCGTTGCTGATAAATCAGGCCGCCCGTCGCACCATAAGGCCGGGCGTCCCCGTGCGCTCATCAGACGTGAGACGGCCGGTCACGGTAGCCAAGGGCGCGCTCGTCACCATGATCGTCACCGCCCCCGCCATGACCCTGACGACAGTTGGCCGGGCCCTTGAGGACGGGGCCTCAGGCGACGCCATCCGGGTGCTTAACACCGTCTCGCACACCACCGTCCAAGGGGTCGTGCTGTCGCCGAACAAGGTTCGCGTACCGATGATGGCCCGCTTTGTATCGGCGGCGCGCTGAAACGCAGGATGTCAAAAAGGGAGTTATTCCATGATCAATTTTTTCACCAGCCCGCGAAATCTTCTGCTCGTACTGATGGCCGGTTCCCTCGGCGCCTGCGGTTCCGTCGATCGGATCAGGAATATCGGCAAGGCCCCTGACCTCTCGCCGATAGAGAATGCGGTCGCCCAAAAGGGCTATAAGCCGGTCGCATTGCCGATGCCGGCGCCTCATAAGGACATGCACCAGGCCAATTCCCTGTGGCGCGCGGGAGCGCGCGCCTTTTTCAAGGACCAGAGAGCGGCCAAGGTAGGTGACATTTTGACGGTGTTCATCGACATTTCAGACGAGGCCTCGCTCGATAACAAAACCTCGCGCAAACGGACCTCCAGCGAGAAGTCGGACCTGTCCAGCTTCCTCGGCCTGGAAAGCAAACTCGGTAATATTCTGCCCGATGCCGTGGACCCGTCGTCCTTGACTTCTTTTGGCAGCACCGCGAACAGCGGCGGCGAAGGCACTGTCGACAGGAAGGAAGACATCAAACTCACCATCGCGGCGATTGTCACGCAGGTGCTCCCCAACGGCAATCTGGTGATCCAGGGTCGCCAGGAAGTCAGGGTCAATTTCGAGGCACGCGATCTGACAATTGTCGGCGTTGTGCGGCCCGAGGATATTACGGCCGGCAATAGCATCAACCACACCCAAATCGCCGAAGCCCGAATTGCCTATGGCGGCCGCGGCCAGCTAACCGACGTGCAACAGCCACGCTACGGTCAGCAACTATTCGATATCATCTTCCCCTTTTAGAGCGTGAACGAAAAAGGGCCGGTCAAGCGGAACCGGCCCTTTGTCTTGGAGGAGCCATCGCGATTATCAGTCGTCGCGATGGACCTTTTCCATTTTTTCGTGGCGCTCCTGGGCTTCAAGAGACAGCGTCGCGACCGGCCGGGCATCGAGACGCTTGAGACTAATCGGCTCCCCGGTCACCTCGCAAAAGCCGTAAACACCGTCTTCGATGCGGCGTAAAGCGGCATCAATTTTGCTAATCAATTTCCTCTGACGGTCGCGGGTCCTTAATTCCAGCGACCAATCCGTCTCGGTCGACGCACGATCGGCGATATCGGCTTCCTTTATGCCGCCTTCCTGAAGATGGTTCAGCGTCTCTCGGGACTCCAGCAGGATATCCTCCCGCCAGTTAAGAAGCTTTCGCCGAAAATACTCCTTTTGCCGATCGCTCATAAACGGTTCACTCGGCGATGGTTTGTATTCGGACGGTAGACTAACCCCCATTAAATTCCTCCGCGAAACTCTCAACGCAAGTGCAGTGCGGGCGCGCATTATAGTTAGCCCGCAAGCTCCCTTCAAGCGTCGAAAAACACATCCCGGAACTGTCGAAAAATCATCGCAAAACCGCTTAGGGTAAACATGATCCCGCCGCCATGTTTCCTTTTATTATGAGAGTCTTAGCTTGGCTAGTTCAACTTCTGCTCGAAGTTCAATCTCATCGAGTATATCCGCCAGCCGTGGATCGTCGATCTGCTCGCGTCGGCTATGAACCATTTTGGAAATGGCCTCCAGGCGACCCATTGAGATTGATCCAAGCAACAAGCCGTTGCGGATTTCATCAAGGTGATCAAGGATATCATTGCCGCGTTTGAAGCCCTTCGCCCGTGATCCGTCACGTCTATCGACTTCCTGCAGTCCCAGCAGCGAGTCCACGGCAGTCAACGGGCCGGCACCGGAAATCGGCGCCGACGGCCTCGCCTCCGCCTGTTTCTCCACTGAAAAGCGTCGGCCAGCAACTTTTTTGCCGCGCCGCTTACTCGCAGCCTGGCTCTTGTTGACCTGTCCCGTACCCGAAATCTTCATAAAATATCGATGCTGGTCTTCTGTGAGTGCTGGTGAACCATGAATGTCGCCGATTAAGATCGTGTTAAAGACATTGCCGGAACGGAATACCTTGCCTACCGGCCGGCTGATTTTGCCCTTTTGCCGGTACCGTCTGGCTCATATTATTTTTGCTGCGCTGAAAATCAACGACTTTTGCACTGCTCATTGTTGGCACGTTTCTCGCATCACATTTTTCGCATACGATTCTTAAAGGATGTGCCGTTGACATTGTATCTGGGCGTTCGAGCCGATCGTACAAGTCATGGACACCGATAAAATGGTCCCTAAAGCGAGGCAAGCCGTGGCAAAAGCAACCCTGTTCCTCCGTGTTTTGATGTCCCTGGCGCTGGCGCCTGGCCTTCTTGGCTTCGCTTGCGATGCCGCATCGGCCGCCTCCCGGATCAAGGACATCGTGGACTTCGAAGGCGTGCGAGAGAATCACCTGCTTGGTTATGGCCTGGTTGTCGGCCTCGACGGCACCGGTGACACCTTGCAGAACGCTCCCTTCACCGAGCAAAGCCTGCAAGCGATGCTGGAGCGCCTCGGCATCAATACGCGGGGCGGCCAGAGCAAAATGCGAACGGAAAATGTTGCCGCCGTAATCGTGACCGCGAGCCTGCCGCCCTTCGCCCGCCATGGTTCGCGGATCGACGTCACGGTGAGCACGCTGGGAGACGCGGAAAGCCTTCTTGGCGGAACATTGCTTGCTACACCATTGAGGGGCGCGGACGGCGAGGTTTATTCGGTCGCCCAGGGCTCGGTAACCGTCGGCGGATTCAAGGCCCAGGGCGACGCCGGAACGGTCATCAAGGGAGTGATCACAAGCGGCCGAATAGCCAATGGCGGCGTGATCGAACGCGAGATCGCATTCAATTTCGCGAGCATGCGCACCCTGCGCCTGTCCCTGCGCAATCCCGATATCACAACGGCGAATCGGGTAGCCGGCGCGATCGACAGGTTCCTTGGCGGTCCGGCCGCCAAGACCCTGGACCCCGGCACCGTGCGCTTGAGCATACCCAACGAGTTTAAAGGCGATATCGTCACCCTGCTGGCGGATGTGGAGCAGTTGCGTGTCGAGCCCGATCAGATCGCAAGGGTCGTGATCGACGAGGTTTCGGGTGTGATCGTCATGGGCAGCAACGTCCGGATCAGCACCGTGGCCATCGCCCAGGGCAATCTGACGATCCGGGTCACCGAAACACCCCAGGTTTCCCAACCCGCGCCGTTCTCGCAAGGTGGAGAGACCGTGACCGTCCCGCGCACCGAAATCGCGGTCGAAGAAGGGGACAAGAACAGGCTGACGGTTCTCGACCCCGGCGTCAGCCTCCAGGATCTTGTCGACGGTCTCAACGCGCTTGGCATTGGCCCGCGGGACATGATCTCCATTCTTCAGGCGCTCAAGGCCGCGGGCGCGCTGCAAGCGGACATCGAGATTTTATGATGGCTGATAACACCTTGATATCGGGCGCGCTGGCCGCCGTTGACAACCGGACGATCGAGGCCCCACAGGCCACCGCCAATCAGAAAAAAGCAAGCGAGACAGCGGAAACCTTCGAGGCCGTCTTCCTGGCGCAAATGCTCAATCAGATGTTCGAAAGCGTCAAGACCGACGGGCCGTTTGGCGGTGGATTCAGCGAAGGCATCTTCCGCTCGATGTTGAACGACCAATATGCGGAAACGCTTTCCAGTCGTGGCGGCATCGGCATTGCCGACGCGGTCTATCGCGAAATCCTGAAAACGCAGGAGGTGTAGCAATGTCCGAAAATCCTGCCCCATTAGCCAGGGTTCTAACCCTTACCGAGCGACTGACCGCCCTGATCACTCAGGAAAGCGCTCTCCTGCACGAGCGCCGCGCCCGCGAGATAACTGACTTTCATGCCGAAAAAATTCGGCTTTCAGAGCTTTATGCCAGGGAAATGGAAACCCTGAGACGCAATAGCTCCTTGATCAAAACCGCCCCGCCCGCCGAGATGGCCAGGTTCAAGCAGTTAACCGCCTTGTTTCGCGAGGCGCTGGCGGAGAACAAAAGGATTGTCCAAGCCCTCAAATCCGTCACCGAAGGCATGATCCGCTCAATCGCCGATGAAGTCACCAGGCGAAACAATCCGGTTAACGGTTACGGGGGCGATGCGGTCTTGAAACGCCAGGGCGCCCCTGCCCCGACCTCGATCGCGCTAAATCAGGTCATTTGAGCTTGTGCCCAGAGAATTGGGTTCAGACCCTGACCAAAAGCCTTATGATCATTTCGATGCAGCTCATGCAACCAGAATGCGAGATTGTGGGAATTCGGACACCATAATGGCTGACAAGCTTGCGATATCGGGCGGGACGCCGGTCCGCCGCCGCCCCTTTCCTCCCCGCCAGACCATCGGCGACGAGGAAAAGAAAGCGGTTCTCGAGGTTATGGACTCGGGCAATCTGTCGGCCTTTTTCGGCAGTCCCGGCCCGGAATTCATGGGCGGCGAGAAAATTCGCGCCTTCGAGAGCGCCTGGGCCCGAAAATTCGGCTACCGCCATGCCGTTACGGTCAATAGCTGGACGTCGGGTCTGGTGGCGGCGGTGGGCGCGGTGGGGATTGAGCCCGGCGACGAGGTGATTTGCACGCCCTACACCATGTCCGCCTCGGCGACCGCGATCCTGATGTGGGGTGGCATTCCGGTATTCGCGGATATCGACCCCGACAGCTTTTGCCTCGATCCCAAAGCCGTTGACGCGGCGATCACGCCCCGGACCAAGGCAATCATGGTGGTTCATCTTTTCGGCTGCCCGGCCGATATGGATGAGATCATGGCGATAGCCCGGCGGCACGGGCTTCGTGTCATCGAGGATGCGGCACAAGCCCCCGGGGCGACATACAAGGGCAAACCGGTCGGGGCGCTGGCCGACATTGGCGGCTTCAGCCTCAATTACCACAAGCATATTCACACCGGCGAGGGCGGCGTAGTCGTATGCAATGACGATACCCTGGCGCGACGGTGCCAGATGATCCGCAATCACGGCGAAAACGTGGTGGAGGATTGGGGCGTCGACGACATCGGCAATATGATCGGGGCCAATTACCGGCTCACCGAATTGCAGGCCGCAATCGGGATTGAGCAACTCAAAAGACTCGACGGGCTGCTTGAATGGCGCCAGAAGCTCGCCCGGCGCCTTGACGGGAAGCTGAAGGATCTGCCGGGGATCAAGGTGCCGCGCCTGCCATCCGACCGGACCCATTCCTACTACTGCTATCCAATCCGCTATGACCAGGATGTCACGGGTGTCAGCCGGGAGCATTTCATCGAGGCAGTGAATGCCGAACTGCCTGAGATGGTTACGAGTGACGACATGCCGCTGGGCGGCGGCTATGTCGAGCCGTTATATCTGAGCCCGCTTTATCAACGCCGGATCGCGTTCGGCAAGCGCCACTTCCCTTTCAGCCTGGTCGAAAACGGCCCGGATTACGCCAAGGGCCTGTGTCCGGTCACCGAACGCATGTTCGAGCGGGAACTGATGCTGTCAAGCATCGTTCGCGAACCGCTGACCACCGACGACATGGACGACTTCGCGGCCGCGATCGAGAAAGTGCTCGGCAACCTTGATGAATTGAGAGACCGCTGATGACCGCGGGCGTCATCGTGTCGCGGCAGGCGGGCACGGCGGCGGCGTTTCACCCGTTGCTGAGGCTCCTCCGCGACGCCCGACCCGATCTCGATCTTTCGGTTTTCTGCTACCCGGATTCAAGGGATTTTCTGCCGTCGGGCTCGATCATCGAACGATTCGGGGATGCCCGCGAGACTCTGGACCAGCTTACCGATGTCGCGTTCGTGTTGACCGGCACCTCCGAGGAGGTGGCCGGCGATGCCCTGTGGTGGTCCTGGTCCCGGCAGCGCGGCGTGCGGTCCGTCGCCTTTGTCGACCAGTGGGTAAATTACTGGCAGCGCTTCACCTCCGACCCCGCCAGAGGCGACAGGTTCAACCACCTGCCCGATTGCGTGGCAGTGGTCGACGGCCTTGCGAAACGACGCCTGGAGGAATCCGGCCTCGCTTCCGGTATCATTGTCGAGACCGGTACGCCAGTACTCGACGACCTGTTTACCGCTCCCGGAAACGCGGGTGAACGGACACGAGCGCGCTACTTGAAAGACCACCGGGACATTTTGCTGCTTTACGCCTGCGAGGGTATTTGGCCGGATGATCGCACGGACCTGGAATTTCTCGATGCCGCGACGCTGGAGCGGTCACTTGCACTGTGCTGCGAAGCGGCAGGCTGGCACGCGGAGCGCGGGGACGGCAACCTTACGCTGCTGTTGAAACCCCATCCCAGGCAGATCCTTTCCGGCGCCTTGCCGGGAGCGCCCCGGTCGAGCGCCGATGGGCTGTCGATCCATATATGCGACCATGGGCGCGTCGAGATGCTGCACGCCGCCGATATCGTGCTGGGGGCGCACTCCATGCCCCTTTATGAAGCTTCAATGCTGGGAAAACCGGCGATCAGCATCCAGCCGGACAAGAAACATGTCCGCGACCTCACTGACGGCCGGGCCGGGATTGACGTCGTGACCGATATTGAGCAACTGAAACAAGCGCTGGGCCAGGCTCTGGACCTTGTCGCCCAAAGCGCTTCCCGACCGCGACCCGCGCCGGGTGAACCCAGCCATGCCAGGCGCTTTCTGTCGGCGCTGGATCTTTTGTAGCGGGACTGGAAACTATGAAAACCATTGGTGTGATCCAGGCAAGACTCGGCTCCTCCCGCCTGCCCCGCAAGGTTCTGGCCGGCATCGCCGGCAAACCGATGCTTCTGCAAATCGTCGAGCGGTTGCGCGCCTGCCGGCGCCTTGACGAAGTGGTGATTTCAACCTCGTCCTGCGACAGCGACGACGAACTTGTCTATTTCGCCAAACGCAATCAAATTCGTTGTTTCCGCGGCCCGGTCGACGATATCGCCGTGCGCCTGTATGAGGCCGCCAGGGGCGCCGGCGCTGATGTGTTCGCACGGGTTTGGGGCGACTGCCCGCTCATCGCGCCGGGTGTGATCGATCAGGTGGTGGACACGTTACACGACGGCCAGTTCGATTACGCCACCAACGTGATGCGCGGCCAGCTATCGTTCCCCGACGGTCAGGACGTCGAAGTCTATCGAACCGCGACCATCGCCGCCCTGATCCATGACGTCACCGACCCCAAACTGCGGGAATTCCCACAGGAATGGCTGGTCGCAAATCAACAGTTATTCAAACTCGGAAGCGTCAGCCGGGACGATGACCTTTCGGACTGGCATATCAGTGTCGATTATCCGGAGGATCTGGAGGCCATGCGGACAATATATGCAGCGCTCGCGGATCGCGGCCTCGACAATGAACTGGACACGCTGGTTCGCCTGCTGCGCGAGGAGCCCGGCTTGTTGCAGGCGTTTTCGGGCGCGCCCCGAAATATCGAATATCAGGCCTACTTGAAGGAAATGGCTACTCGCCGATAATGGGCGAGCAGGATTTACGGCAGTGAACAGGACAGTTTGGATATGACAGAACCGTTCATGGACGGCACGAGCTTTTTCCTCCGCCCGGTGTGTCGCGACGATTATACCGACCACTATCTGGGCTGGATCAACGATCAGACCGTTACCCGTTTTCTCTCCCGCGGCATCTATCCCGTGACGCTTGAGGACCAGGTTGAGGATTTCGAAGCCTTACGCAACAGCACCGACGACGTCGAATTCTGTATCGTCGAGAAAGAGGATAACAGGCCGGTCGGGCTCGTGGGGCTGCATGGCTTCCAGTGGGTCTATCGTTCGGCGGAATTCCGGATTCTGATCGGCGACCGCCGGTTCTGGGGCAAGGGCATCGGCACCGAGGCGGCGCAACTGCTGTGCGCCTACGGCTTTGAGACCCTCAATCTCAACAAGGTATGGCTGGGCGTCAGCGCCGGAAACAAGGGCGCGGTTCGGTCCTATGAGAAGGCCGGCTTTACCCAGGAAGGCGCCCTGCGTCAGGAGATTTACCGCAACGGGCGCTATTACGATGTGGTGCGCATGAGCCTGCTGCGCTCGGAATATGAAGTGGTGTCGAAAACATGGCCAATTCACGATCTGATCGACCGGCAATTCCGCGCTTCGGACTGATCGGCTGCGGCCGGATCGGCTCGCTTTACGACGAGGGAGCCCCGGACGGCCCGGCGCTTTCGGTGGCTGGCGCGCTCACCCGTTCGCCATGGGCCGAACTGGCGGCGGTGTGCGACGCGGACCCGGCCCGGGCACGGACCTGTGCCGAAATAAGGGGCGTGGCCGCGTGTTTTTCCAACTACAGGGAGATGCTGGCCACTGAAAATCTCGACGCCATCGCCATTTGCACGCCCCCCTCGCATCGGCCCGACATCGTTGAGGCGGCGCTGGAGAACGGCGTGCGCCTGATCTGGTGCGAGAAACCGGTGGCCGCGTCGCTCGACGAGGCTCGCGCCATCGAGCGCCTGATCGCGGACAGGAACATCGTATTCGCCGTCAATTATCTTCGGCGCTGGGCACCGGTGACCGCACGCCTCGCGTCGCTTATCCAAACCGGCGAACTCGGCCCCGCCCAATCGGCGACGCTTACCTACTGCAAGGGCATCGCCAACAACGGTTCCCACTTCATCGACCTGATGACGCACTTCTTCGGCGTGCCACGCACCGCGACAGCATTGCGGCAATTGAATGATGGCCGGGAAGCCAGCGATCCCACCCTCGACGCCGTGATCACTTTTCAGGGATCGGCGGGCGCATTTCCTTTCCGCCTGATCGCCTTGGACCATCGCAATTTCACGGTTTGCGAGCTCGATATCGTGCTCGCCAAGGGCCGGATAAAACTGCTCGACGGGGGCGATGTCGTCGAGATCTTCCGCACCGCGCCCGACCCCGTGGTTCCGGGCTACACAACGCTGAGCCTTGCCGAGCGGCACGCCCACGCCCTTGATGATACGCTGGAGCGCACGGTCGAGCAGGTCGTGCGGGTCTATCACGGTGAAGAGAACGCGCCTTTGTGCGGCATCACCGACGGCATCAGCGCGCTCCATGCCGTCGACTGTTTACTCAGGTCATGGGACCTGCACGGCGCCCCAGTGAGCACATCCCCCATCAGCGGG
This sequence comes from Sphingomonadales bacterium, assembly GCA_046756385.1. GTDB lineage: Bacteria > Pseudomonadota > Alphaproteobacteria > CAZZKF01 > CAZZKF01 > JBHHWG01. The sequence continues at coordinate 11,849 of JBHHWG010000002.1, forward strand.
TGATACCGCCGTTCATGCCGGGGCCAGCAATCCCTTTCCGCGCAAACGTTCCTCGATGCCGGGCTTAACGCTTTGCCACTCGGAGGCCAGCATGCTCAACGTCACGACATCAAGCCACTCTTCCCCTTTACATATGTGCTGGCGGAATATTCCTTCCTGGTGGAATCCGAACCGCTTGTGCATTTCCACCACCGCCGGATTATTGGCAAGCACCTCACAGCACAGCCTGTTCAGCCCAAGCTCCTCGAACACGTAGCGCAGGATGAAAAACTCGACGAATGAGCCAACGCCCTTGCCGCGCAAGTCGGATTTCGCGATGTAAAACGCCCAGTAACATCGACGATGGTCTTCATTGATACCGTAGACATTGGCCAAGCCCACATCTTCATCGTCACAGACGATGATCCAGTACTTCCTGGCCGGATCGGCCATCGCGTTTTCAAACCATCCCTCGTGTTCCCCTGGCGAGATAAAATGGTCCGAATACATATACCGGCCGACACTTGGCTGGTTTCGCCACGACCGAACCATGTCCCGATCGCCGCTCGTTACGTCGCGTAGTTCAATCATAGCTCAACTATTCCATTAAGAATTTGCAATGTACCACATACCTTGCGGCCAGCATGGTGCAAATCAGGCGTAGGGTGTCAACCCACGACCTAAAAACTATCGTAAAAACCATCGGTTGTGAACTTGGCACGGCACTATTTCCTGGTTTCCCAGCAGGTCATCTCTCCCTTCTCGCTCACCAGCCGCAGGCCTGCCGCCTCGGCGATCCTTCGGGATGCGATATTGTCGGATTTTATTTCCGCCCGAATGACCCCGTCCAGGTCGCCCACCACCTGCCTGACCATGTGTGTGCCGATCCGCCGCCCCCGGGCCTCGGGCGCTACGGTCCAGGACAGCACCCAGCCTCCGGGCGCGCGGTCGGCCCGGGCGGTTCCCACCGGCCGGCCGTCCTGTTCGGCGGTAAAAAGAACGCGGTCCGGGTTGTTGAGCGTTTTTTTGAGCCATTCCAGGTGGCTGTCCCAAACCAGCGGGCCGCTATCTTTCGAGCTTTCCCGCGTCGCCGGATCGTTGCGCCAGTTAAAGAACAGCCGGGCGTCCTCGAGGCGCGCCGGACGCAGTGACAGATCCCCCGCCGCCCGCGCGCCGGTGACCGCCCGGTAAACCCGCTCGCGGCCCTTGCCGTCGATTGCCGCCATGCCGCTTTGCGCAAAAGAGCGCCGCGCCCCAGGGTCCCCGCACAGATTTCCGAGAGCACCAAGGATTGCGTTGAACGGCACGGCGGTGCGGGCGTCGAAAATTCGGCCACAGCCCTGACGCTCGAACCAGACGGCCGAGCCGTGCTGGTTATCGGCGACGACCAGCGCCAGGGAGGGCAGGCCCATATAAGCCGCCTCCCACATCGTCGTCCCCGCGCTGATGATCCCGCTATCGGCCCAGGCCATGAGCGCGGCCATGTCCCTGGCATCCTCGCGGACCTCGATTTTCGCACCCCCGGCGCCGGTCAGCGCCCGGATCGCCTCGCGTCGGGGTGTTGCGCCGCCAATAACGGCGACAATCTCGAGCGCGTCGGCCGCCGCCGCAATGCTTCCGAGCAGCCTTTCCGTGATGGCGAGGGGGTCGGCCCCGCCGAGCGTGACGAGCACCCTTCGGGCGTGATCGGCTATTGCGCGGCTCGGTGGCCGGGCATCGCGAAACTCGTCGCGCAACAGCACATAATCCGCGCCCAGCAACAGCGTGGCGTCCGGCGCCCGGCCCTGGTACATGGCCGGTTGGGCATTCAGGTTCTGATTGAGGATATAGTCGGCGTGATAGCAGGCCAGGGTGGCTTCATCGTCGATAATCAGGGTTTTGAGGTGCAAGTCCTTTACCGTCCTCTGGAACCGGCTGTCGAACCGATAGCCATCGATGACCACAAGATCGCAACAAAGCCCGGCGGCGAGACCGGCGGTTTGTCTGGCGTCCGACTCGCTTCCCCGCAACGCGGCAATCGCTTGGCAATCGATGCCTTCGGCGGCCAGGCGATCTTCGAAACCCGGCACAAGTTGCTGGCATGCGAAGGTCACGCACGCGCCGTGTTGACGGAATTCCTGAGCCAGCGCCAGGCAGCGCATGAGGTGACCCGCGCCTATTTCGCGGCCACCGTCCGCCCGGAACAGAACATGTGTCAGTTGTGACATGTCACCTCAGCAAAACAATTGACTAAGCTCGCGGCAAGCTGTCTGGTTAACGTTTCGCTATCTTGACTGTCTGTTTACCATTTTACGAGGATAAATGGCTTGGATAGAAGCGTTACTGAGCCTGATACCCGCGGATATTATTCCATGACCCAGCCTTTTCTGCCCTACGGACGCCAAGTCATTGACGATGACGACATTGCCGCGGTGACCGCGGTACTGAAAGGCGACTGGCTGACTACCGGGCCGGCCGTCGCGGCGTTCGAGCAGGCGCTCGCGAACCGCGTCGGGGCCAGATACGCCGTGGCCTGTTCAAGCGGCACCGCGGCATTGCATCTGGCCGCGCTGGCCCTGGGTCTGGGGCCTGGCGACGCCATGGTTGTTCCCGCCATCACATTTCTCGCCACCGCCAATGCGGCGCGCTATGTCGGCGCCGACGTCGTGTTCGCCGACGTCGATCCCGATACGGGACTGATGACCCCCGAAACCCTTAACGCCGCACTAAAGCGCGCGGCCGGGCGCAATGTCCGCGCGATCGCGCCTGTGCATTTCGCCGGGCAATGCGAGGATCTGGCTGCATTTCGCAAAATCGCCGACGACCACGGCTTGGATATTGTAGAGGATGCCTGTCACGCGCTGGGTGCTGTGTATCAAACCGCTAACCGCGCACCGGCCCCGGTCGGCGGCTGTCAGTTCGGCAATATGGCGGTGTTTTCGTTCCATCCCGTCAAGACCGTGGCCATGGGCGAAGGCGGCGCGGTCACCACCAACGATGACAGCTTGTTTGAACGGCTGACGACCCTTCGCAACCACGGCATGATCCGGAATCCGGAACGACTCGCCCACCGCGCCGATGCCTTCGATGACTCCGGCAAGCTGAACCCCTGGTATTACGAAATGACGGAGCCGGGCTTTAACTACCGCGCCTCGGACATTCATTGCGCGCTGGGGCTGAGCCAGATCGCCAGGCTCGACCATTTCATCGCATGCCGCCGCGAGCTCACCGGCCGCTATGACGAGCGGCTAGAGAGTTTGGCGCCCAGCGTGCGGCCATTGGCGCGGACCGCCGGCTGTCGGCCCGGCTGGCACCTTTATGTGGCGCTGATTGATTTCACCACGCTGGGCCTGGACCGCGCCGAGGTCATGATAAAGTTGCGCGACAAGGGTATTGGCACCCAGGTCCATTATTATCCGGTCAACCGACAGCCCTATTACCGGGAACTATATGGCGACGCCGCTTTGCCTGGCGCCGATGCATACTACAATCGGGCCTTGTCATTGCCGCTGTTCGCGGGCATGGACATTGCCGATGTCGACCGCGTGGTCGATACATTTGGGCAGGTGCTGGGGTTATGACCGGAATCAAACATGAAATATCGATCGACGGCCGGGCGATCGGCCCCGATCATCGGCCCTATGTAATTGCCGAGATGTCCGGCAATCATAACGGCGATATTAAGCGCGCCATGCGCCTGATTGAAGGCGCGAAGGAAGCCGGCGCCGATGCGGTCAAGATGCAGACCTATACTCCCGATACCATTACCATTGATCACGATGGGCCGGGTTTTACCATCAAGGGCGGCCTGTGGGACGGTCGGACGCTCTATGACCTCTATCGCGAGGCCCACACGCCCTGGGACTGGCACGAGCCGCTTTTCGCCAAGGCCCGGGAGTTGGGTATCACAATTTTTTCCACCCCCTTCGATGACACCGCGGTTGACCTGCTGGAGGAATTAGGCAGCCCGGCGTACAAGATCGCTTCATTGGAGATTGTCGATCTGCCGCTCATCGAGCGCGTCGCGGCCACCGGAAAACCGATGATCATGTCCACCGGCACCGCCACCCAGGACGAAATCGCCGAAGCGGTAGCGGCGGTACGAGGCGCGGGCTGCACCGATCTCGTCCTGCTACACTGCGTAAGCGGCTATCCGACGCCGCCTCAGGAGATCAACCTGCGAACGCTTGTCGATCTGGGGGACCGGTTCGACGCAATCGCCGGGCTGTCGGACCACACCCTGGGAACCTCGGTGTCGGTGGCGGCGGTGGCGCTTGGGGCGGCGATTGTCGAAAAACATGTGACCCTGCGCCGCGCCGACGGGGGGCCGGACGCCGCTTTCTCGCTGGAAATGGACGAGCTGGCGCAACTCGCCGGCGACTGCCGGACAGCCTGGAGCGCGCTGGGCCAGGTCGATTACTCGACTAAGCCCAGCGAGGCCGGCAACAAGCTCTTTCGCCGCTCGCTTTATGTGGTCGCCGATATCGACGAGGGCGAGATTTTTACACGAGACAATGTTCGTTCCATCCGGCCCGGCCATGGTATCGCGCCGAAGCATATGGCTCAAATACTGGGCCGCCGCGCCGCCAGGGCCATTGACAGGGGCACGCCGCTTTCCTGGAACCACATCCGCGACTAGCAGAGTTAGTGAAATTCTTTTTGACTTCAAGAAGTTGCCGCGCCATTCAATATTGACCCGGCAACCTTGTAACACTGAGTTTTCATCAGTTATTAACCACTAGCGGCCCATAAAGATCATGAATTATTCCGCTTTGGTTATACTCCGGTTCGCCGGTGCCTGGATGATCGCATAATGGACAAAATGGCGAACGAGGAAATGCAGGAAACAGCCGGCCATCAATTTCTTTCGCCCGATGTCGACAAAATCATGGATGGCAAGGCGCTATTAGTAACTGGCGGCACGGGCTCGTTCGGCAAGAGCTTCATCCGAACGTTGCTGCGCCGATACAACCTGCGCCGGCTGGTGATTTTTTCGCGCGACGAACTCAAACAATATGAAATGCAGTCGGACCCTGATTTCCGGAATCAGGATTGCCTGCGGTTTTTTATCGGTGACGTGCGCGACCGGGCGCGTCTGGAAATGGCGTTTCGCGGCATCGATTATGTCGTTCACGCCGCCGCTATGAAGCATGTCCCGGCGGCCGAATATAACCCGTTCGAATGCATCCGCACCAATGTTCTTGGCGCCGAAAACGTGGTGTACGCCGCCATACATCAGGGCGTGAAAAAGGTATTGGCGCTGTCGACCGACAAGGCCGCCAGCCCGATCAACCTTTATGGCGCCAGCAAACTTGCTTCGGACAAGATATTCACCGCCGCCAACAATTTGCGGGGCGAAGGCGGCACGGAGTTTTCCGTGGTCCGTTATGGCAACGTGGTCGGGAGCCGAGGCAGCGTCGTGCCTTTCTTCCGCAAGCTGGCCGCGGACGGCGTGGATAGTTTGCCGATCACCGACGAGCGGATGACCCGGTTCTGGATTACCCTTCCCCAGGCGGTAAATTTCGTGCTGTCCACGATGGCGACCATGCGCGGCGGCGAGCTGTTCGTGCCAAAGATCCCGAGCATGCGCATTCTCGAACTTGCCGAAGCGATTGCCCCCGGTCACAAGACCCACGTCATCGGCATTCGGCCCGGCGAAAAGCTGCACGAGGTTATGGTTCCCGTTGACGACGCCCGCTCGACGCTGGAGCTTGAGGATCGCTATATCATCAAGCCAAGCTACGAGGGCTGGAAATGCGGCGCCTATGACGGTGCAACCCCACAACCGGCGCCGGAGGATTTCTACTACTCGAGCGACAATAATGACGACTGGCTGTCGGTTGACCGCATGCGGGAGCTACTGGCGTCTTCCCCGGTGGCAAGGATCTGAGCCAGTCGGCCCAAAGTCAGAGGCCGGCATAACGTGAGGCAAGCGCCAAAATTAGGTTTGGGAACCGTCCAGTTCGGTATGGACTATGGCGTGTCCAATCAACATGGACAATGCCCGCCTGAAGAGGTTGAACGCATTCTGGGCCATGCCGCCAAAGGCAATTTTGTGGTGCTCGACACCGCTGCCGCATATGGCGCAAGTGAAGCGACACTGGGCAAATGCCTGCCGCCGGACCATGCCTTCCGGGTCGTCACGAAGGCGCCCCCTCTAAAGTGCCCTGAGGCCACACAATCCGCCGTCGAAATGCTGTTTGAGAACTTCGAGCGGTCGTTGGAGCGCCTCGGCCAGAAGTCGGTCCACGGCTTGCTGGTCCACCGTGGCAACGACCTCATGGGCCCCGGCGGGCAGGCTGTGTGGCAAGGGATGGAGCGGCTTCGCGACATGGGCCGCGTGACCAGGATCGGTGCATCAGCCTATTGCGCGGAGGAGATCGAGACGCTGATCGACTGCTACCCGCTGGAGATCATCCAAACCCCTTTCAACGCGTTCGACCAGAGCCTCGGCGAGTCCGGGTGTCTGCAACGGCTCAAGAATAGCGGGGTCGAAATTCACGTTCGCTCGGCGTTTTTGCAAGGCGTGCTGCTGATGGCGCCTGATGACCTGCCGGATCATCTGGCCCCTGCCCATCCGGCGCTTGAGGCATGGCGCAATGAATTGGCGAAACATGGCCTGTCGCCCCTCGAAGGCGCGCTCGCCTTCGTCCGTCAATGGCCGGCGATTGACGTCATGGTGCTGGGTGTTACCCGCACCGCCGAGTTGTTGGAAATTGAACGCGCGGCGTCAGTGCCGATCCCCAAGGCGATCGACTGGTCCCAATTCGCGGTTCGTGACCCGGCGATCATCGACCCGCGTAGCTGGCCCACGGTCCGGCAGGATGCACAACAGGGGGATCACGCCGCGTGATTATGGGTATCCTTCAGGCGCGGTGCTCATCAAGCCGCCTTCCGGGCAAGGTGCTCAAGCCAATCCTTGGCGAAGCCATGTTGGCGCGCCAGATAGAGCGGCTGGGCCGGGCCAAACGGATCGAACGACTGGTCGTGGCGACCAGCACCGACGCTTCGGACAACACCCTTGAGGAATTATGCAGCACAATCGGCGTCCCCTGCTATCGCGGCGCGCTCGACGATGTTCTGGATCGCTTTTACGAGGCCGCGGCGTGTTACATGCCGGCCCATGTGATCCGGCTGACCGGCGATTGCCCGCTGTGCGATCCGGAACTCATTGACCATCTGACCGCACGGCACCTTGAAGGCGGCTTCGATTATTCGAGTAACGCGCTCGAACCCACATTTCCGGACGGCCTCGACGCTGAAATCATGACGTTCGATGCTTTGCGGCGGGCCTGGCGCGAGGCCGAACTACCATCCGACCGCGAGCATGTCACGCCATTCATCCACCAACGGCCCCAGCGGTTTCGGCTGTTCAATCTGACCAACGAGCGCGACCTGGCCCATCTGCGCTGGACCGTGGACGAGCCGGAGGATTTTGAAATGGTGAGCCGCGTTTACGAGGCGCTCTATCCGGAGAACCCCGGCTTTGACACGGCTGAAATATTGGCGTTCCTCGATCGTCATCCCGAAATAGCGGCGCTAAACGCCGCTCGCGTCCGCAACGAAGGGCTGGACAAGTCGCGACAACAGGATCAAATCTTCCTGGCGGCCAAAGAAAAAGGGAGACCGGCGTGAGCAAGCGTTATTCCAAATCCGAAGCCCTTCAAACCCGGGCCGAGCAGACCATTCCGCTCGGCGCCCAGACTTTTTCCAAGAGCAAAACCCAGTTGCCGTTCGGGGTCTCACCCTATTTCGCGACACGCGCCCGGGGCAGTCGCCTGTGGGACGTGGACGGCAACGAATATATCGACTTCATCAATGGCCTGTGCGCGGTGACGCTGGGCTATAGCGACCCGGATGTGACCGAAGCCGTCCGGTGTCAGCTCGAATCCGGGGTGATTTTTTCCCTGCCGCACGAACTTGAAATCCAGGTCGCCGAAAGAATCGTCGACATGGTGCCGTGCGCGAAAAAAGTGCGGTTTGGAAAAAACGGCTCCGACGCCACTGCTGGAGCGGTTCGGGTCGCCCGTGCTTTTACCGGCCGTGACCGCATTGCTGTTTGCGGCTATCACGGCTGGCAGGACTGGTATATCGGCGCAACCACCCGGAATTTGGGCGTGCCCGAGGCCACACGGGCGCTTACCCACAGTTTCCCTTATGACAACCTCGGTGCACTTGAGACCTTGCTGGCGAGCCACCGCAATGAGTTCGCGGCCGTCATGCTTGAGCCGATGAACATCAGGGAACCCGGTGACGGTTATCTCCATGGCGTGATCGAGATGGCGCATCGGCATGGCGCGTTGGCGATCTTCGACGAAACGATCACCGGATTTCGCCTCGCCGCCGGGGGCGCACAGGAATATTTCGGCGCGATACCGGACCTGGCGACGTTCGGAAAAGGGCTCGCCAACGGCTATCCCCTGTCGGCCGTCGCCGGCCGCGCCGACGTGATGCGGCTGATGGAGGAGGTGTTCTTCTCCTTCACCATGGGTGGCGAGGCGCTGTCGTTGGCCGCGGCCCAGGCAGCGCTTGACAAAATTCATCGCGAGCCCGTGATCGACCGGCTTCACAAAATGGGCAAGCTGTTGATGGAAGGCCTGAAACAATGCATCGAGGCGCATGGCAGCGGCGATTTCGCCGAAGTTTCGGGTCATCCGAGCTGGAGCTTCTTAAGCTTCCACGACGCGCCGGGCGCATCCCAAATCGAAATCAAAACACTCTTCCTTCAGGAAATGTTCGCCCGCGGCATCCTGACGCTGGGCACCCACAATATGAGCTACGCCCACGACGAAACCGACGTCAAGGCCACCCTTGCCGTCTATGATGAAGTATTCCCGGTGCTAAGCCGCGCGGTCGCGGAAGGCGCTGTTCGCCAATATCTCGATTGCGAGCCCTTGACGCCGCTATTCAAAATCCGCTGATTTAGTCACGCAACGCTGTGGTGACTAAATGCGGTGATGGGAAGTCCCCCGGTCCTGAGCCCAGATAATGGGCCAGATAATGGGAATATTGGCCCCGGGTGGGGAATAGCCGGGACCGCCCGTGCGGCCCCGGAACCCCGGAAAGTCCAAATCAGCCTTAGCCTCGGAACAGCGACAGGATCGACTGCGGCGACTGGTTGGCGATTGACAGCGCCTGAACGCCCAGTTGCTGCTTGACCTGCAAGGCCTGCAACCTCGCGCTCTCCTTGGCCAGGTCCGCGTCCACCAGGTTACCGACGCCGACCTCGATGGTATCGGAAAGTTTGCCTGTAAAGATCTTGTGCCGTTCCAGCGCCTTGACGCCTGTGCCGAGACGGGCCAAGGCGGCGTTGACATTGGTGATGCTGGTGTCGATTTCCGCAAGCACCGATGCGGCTGTCGTGGCGCTCGCCCCGATCGTGGTTGTGGTGGAAATCACCAGCGTCGTCCCGGTGAGGCTCAGATCCTCGGGCGAGACGTTAATGGTGGCGGTGCCGGTGTCGTTAGCCAAAGCCGTGATCGCATCGCCGCCATTCTTGATCATGTTGGTGCCGTTGAATTCGGCGTTTCCAACGATCGTATTGATCTGATCGCGTAACGAGATGAATTCGTTATTTAGCGCCGCCCGGCTCGCGGTATCCAGACCGACGTCCGATGCCGCCGCCGCCTTGGCCTTTAAATCGATCAGCAGGTCGGAGATCGACTCGCCGGCGGCCAGTGCCACCGTGGAGACGCCGATACCACGATCGACACTGTTCATAACAGCGGTCAGGCCTGAAATGTCGGCGCGAAGGTTCTGGGCGATCGCGAAGATCGCGCCATTGTCTTTAGCGCCGGCCACTTTCAAACCGGTATTGACCCGGTCCTGGGTTTGTTCGAGTGCCCGGGTCGTCTTGTTCAAGTTTTGCAGGGCGACCAGCGCACTGGGATTTGTATTAATGGAGACCATAGGTTTTCTCCTTGGACTTTCCGTTTCCAAACTCTGAGGCGCAGTCCTGTCTGCGCCACGCCCAAGTAACAGCAACAACCGTGCCAAACCTCAAAACGACCTCTAAGCGATTGTTTTCACGTAATATTTTATTCCGCCCGCCGAGAAAAAGGGGGCCTCCACCAAGGTAAATATTTCCAACGGGGAAATTTTGTCTGGGCCGGTAGGCAAATCCGTTCCTGTTGCGTGGAGCGGTTTCCGGTCTAATGGAAAGATCGGGCGCGACCGATTAGCAGTGGAGGAACCTCGGTGCAAAATCGCTGCGGCTTTGGCAGTTGTGGAGCACGCATTGCTAGGCAGGAGGCTGTAACGGAGATCCGCCACAGGAAGATTTCTGGAAGAAAACGGGGAGGGATTGTGACGCCCCTCCCCCCAATTTCTTATCCGAATAGACTGACGATAATACCAGGTGCCTGGTTGGCGATCGCTAACGCCTGCGCGCCAAGTTGCTGCTTGACTTGCAGTGCTTGTAACTTGGCGCTTTCCTTTGCCAGATCGGCATCCACCAGAGAGCCAATTCCGATTTCAATCACATCAGCGAGTTTGTCGGTGAAAGTTCGCTGAGCCGTGAAGCTTCGGGAACCGGTTCCCAGTGTCGCCAACGCCTTGTTGACATTGGTGATCGAAGTCTCGAGCTGGGTTACCGCATCGCTGGCGAGTGTTGCAGTATTGATCTGCGTCGCCGCGGTAATCGCGAGGTTGGTTCCTGTCAGTGACAGATCCTGCGCGGCAACCGTAATCGAGGACGTACCAACGTCATTAGTGATCGCGGTGACGTCTTTACCTGCATTTTTAATCGCATTGACGCCATTGAACTCCGCATTCTCGACGATTGTGATGATTTGATCACGCAAGGAGACAAAATCGTCATTGATGGCGGTCCGGCTTGCGGTATCGAGCGAAGAATCCGAGGCCGCAACGGCCTTGGATTTAAGTTCGATAAGCAAATCGGATATCGACTCGCCGGCGGCGAGTGCGACATCGACGGTACTGGTAGCCCGGTCAAGACTTTGCTTAACCGCACTCAGGCCACTCAGATCAGAACGCAAATTTTGAGCAATCGCAAATATAGCGCCGTTATCCTTGGCGCTCGACACCGCAAGACCGGTGTTAATGCGCTGTTGGTTAACGGACATCTCCGCGGAGGTTTTATTCAGGTTCTGTAGTGCCACCAAAGCACCTGCATTCGTGTTGACAGACAAGGTCATGGTTCGCTCCTTTCTGGATTGATTTGCCGATATGGCATTGGCTTTTTGCCTGACCTTGCATTGGCAACAGACGTGCCAACCCGCACGCGGACTGCATTCCGCTATAACATGTTGTTTTTATTTGACTTTATAAGCACCACCCAAATCGCCCTGGCACTGGAAGGGCGGCAGATATTGCCCAAAGGGGTGGAAATTGCCGGGAACACAGCGCCGGGCAAGTCGGACGAAAGATAAATATTTCTGGTTGTTTGGAGCGGCGGTGACGCTAAGTAAAGGGGCCGATTCGTGCTGGCCGCGGGCTGGGCCGAGCATTAGCCACGGTGCTGGCGCGCCGCCTTGAATGGGGCCTGTTAACCGCCGATTAGACCTCGTCGTCGTATATCAGTCCTTGAATCTCACGAAATGTCGCTATCCGCTTAAGAATTTCCTCGGGCGGGAACTGCCTTTGGACCTCACCGGTCTCACGATCGATCGATTGATATACGAACTGTCCGGTTTCCTCGTCCCGATCAATGTTCAACCGGGTTTCCGGGCCTTTGATCTCGTCGAGAAACTCGTCGATGACCTCCGACACTCTGGCGATCGGATCCTCAGGCACGGCCGAATCCACCCGATCGGCCGGTTCGGCCGGAACGACGATTTCCGATGCGACTGCCGTTTTCTCGACTTCGTTCGGAGGAATAACGACGCTGTCGCTTCGCTCAGTCTCACTTGACTCTCGCGGCGGCAACGCATCACGACGCGATTCCGAGGAGATCGACGCCCCTGGGAATCCCATTATATTTCCAAGACTCTTTACCGCTTCCATTACGTTTTCCTATTTCCACATGGCCCTCGCCTTTATCATCGGCCAAGGCGCCATTCGTCGTAGAAACCCTCACAAATCTCCTTTGCTGCACCAACTTGCATCAATACCCCGGTCGAAACTTTGCGTCCCAACGAACAACCTTGCGGCCCAGACTTAATATCCTGGCGATCACGAAGGTGGCGGGGTGAGGCCACGTAACGCCTCACCCCTCCGAGCCCGATTAGAATAGTCCGAGGACCGCCGAGGGCGCCTGGTTGGCGATCGACAGGGCCTGTACGCCAAGCTGCTGCTTGACCTGCAAGGCCTGCAATTTCGCACTTTCCTTCGCCAGATCGGCGTCGACAAGGTTTCCGATGCCAATTTCAATCACATCCGAAAGCTTATTGGTGAACGTCCGTTGCGACGCAAAGCTATTGGAGGCGGTGCCGAGAGCACCCAGAGCCTTGTTGACATTGGTGATCGAAGTTTCGATCTGAGTCACCGCGTCGCCCGCCAACGTGGAAGTGTTGATAGCCGTGGCCGCCGTGATGGCGAGATTGGTACCTGTCAGTGACAGATCCTGAGCCGCCGCGGTAATGGTCGAGGTGCCAATATCGTTGGTGATCGCGCTGACAGCCGAGCCACCATTCTTGATCATGTTGGTGCCGTTGAATTCGGCATTGTTGACGACTGTGGTAATTTGATCGCGCAAGGCGACGAAATCGTCGTTCAACGCGGTTCGACTGGCGGTGTCCAGCGAGGCGTCGGATGCGGCCACCGCCTTCGCTTTCAAGTCAATCAACAGATCCGAGATCGACTCACCAGCGGCCACCGCGACGTCAACCGTCGAAGCCGCCCGGTCAAGACTTTGCGTCACCGCGCTCAGACCCGAAAGGTCGGACCGCAGATTCTGCGCAATCGCGAACACGGCGCCGTCGTCCTTGGCGCTCGCTACCGCCAAACCGGTATTGATGCGCTGTTGAACAGTGGAGAGTTCGGAACCTGTTTTGTTGAGGTTTTGCAGTGCGATAAGCGCACCAGGGTTCGTGTTAACAGAACCAACCATGTGGTTTCTCCTTTCTGAGAAATGTTTGAGCCTTTTGCTCCCGGGCTTTTTGCCCAATCGCTGTTATGCAACTGGCAGGCCAAACTGGGCAGTATTTGCCGTAAAACTCTATGTCATTGTTTTAACAATATTTTTAACACTACAATGCAGGAGGCGGCGCTGCTTAAAGTCCTAATTCCCATTAGAAGCGGCAGATTTTGCCCGGTAATTTTTGCCCACTCGGCAATTTTTGCCCGGCACAATGTGCCTGTTAGGCAAAAAATGCCGCCTTTGAGCAGACCGGGGACCGGCAAATGCATAACCAAACCGTGGCCAGCGCCACGGTTAACCTGAGGGAATATAAAATCTAGAGAGTTTTGAGGGCGGTTAGGTGGAGACGGAGCTTCCCGAGACCGGCTGTGACGGGGTATTCGCCTGGCCTTGAGCCAACCCCTCCATGATCATCCTGTTGATGTCGATCAGTGCGTCCATATCCGCCTTGCCGAGGGAGACCTGGGTCGAATACCGGCTGACCCACAAGCCGATCGAAATGATTTGCGCGCGCAACTGTTTGGGCAGGCCATTGCCGGTCGTGGCACAGTCTGTTGACAGCGCCGACCAAAGCCGCCGGTTCCAGTCTATCGCCTCGAAGAATTTCGCATTGCGTTCGCCGGCCTCATCCGCCGCCATCAGGGCACGGGTAACCTGGGCAAAAAGCCTGTATTCGGTTTCCCTGGGAGAGCCAGCAATAGTTTGCGTACGCTGATACGCTTTAAGCGACATACTCGAGCCGCTCCCTCTCAAACTCGAACAGCTTCTTGCACTTCATCAGAGCGGGGTAAAAATTATGATTCATCACGTCGCGGCTGATCGCAAGGCAGTTGGCCAGCGCATCGGGATCCTCGATGACACTCATGAACTCGGTCATGCGGACCACGAAATCGTCGTAATATTCGCTGATCCTGGACGAATCCAGATACATCAGCATAATCGGGAAATAAATGCGCCGTGTCGGCGTATTGGCCTCCTCGGCTTGCATGATGTCCTTTTCCCGGAGCACCGATACCTTGTTTTGAATGATCATGCTCGCGCGCCGGTCACCGTTGGTGATCACGGCGCCGTTGATGACCAGTTTTTCGCCTGGTTTAAGAGCAAGTTTGAGTGCCATTTTACTGTCCCGCCGGTATCCGGCTGCCTCTTAGCAAAAACGGTCCCGTTCCCTTACCAAGGCGTCGTAACATGAATTGTTTCGCATACCTCTGCCTGGAGACTGTTTCTGAAACCTCGTTTCCTTGCCTCGACAAGCCCCCTAACAATAAAGCTGAAGGCGTGGACCCTAAGAAATAAACTCAAGTCATTGACATATGGTTAATATCTTTTACGAGCACGCGCAGCCTGACCGCTCGCATCTCTAGAGATAGTACACGACCGTCAATCGACCCATTTGATCCTTCCGCGAATTCCAGCTTAGTTATTTCTTAACCCTACTCATGATCTTTTAAAAGTGTTAAAAGCGGCAACTGTTTTTTGAAAAAAACATCATGGTCCGATCAACGGTAAAACGCGGCGGCGGCACGGGGACGCGCGGAAAGCGGGGCTCTACGCGCGCGCGCGATATAAACAAGATTATTACCAAAGGATTGCGGTACGAAAAAAAGGGCAACAAAAAGGCTGCCGCGAACTGCTATCTCGAAGCGTTTAACCTGGACCCGAGGAATCTCGATGCGCTCAAGCTGATCGGCAAGACATTGTCCGAACTTGGCAATCGCCACCTCGCCCTTCAGGTCTTCGAGCAGGCGCTGGCCGGTAACGAGAATGACACGGACGTGATTTCGGCCCTGGGCAACATGGCGCTGGATATGAACTATCCGGAGTTGGCGCTGAAAATGTTCAGTGTGTTCACGGCCCTCGAACCCGGCTCGTTTGTCGGATACAACAATCAGGCCACGGCGCTCCGGCAGTTGGAGCGCTTCGATGAAGCCATCGCGACGGTCCAACACGCAATTCCGCTGTTTCCCACCGCCGCCGAATTGTGGAACACCCTGGCGTCGATCGTGACCGAGCGCGACGGCCTTGAGGCGTCGCTGGTGTTTTATGAAGAAGCCCTCCGGCTCAATCCAAAAATGGTATCGGCGGCCAGCAACCTTGCGCGGGCCTATAATCACACCGGATATTTCGACAAGACGATCGAGGTCGCCGGTCGGGCAATCGAGATCGATCCCGAGTTTATCGAAGCCCATTTCGTCATTTCGACGGCATTGCTGGCCACGGGCCAGCTAAAGCGCGGCTGGGCGGAATATGAATGGCGCAAGCACCCGGCGCGACGCGACGTAACCCTCTATACGCACGGCGTCAAAAGATGGGAGGGCGACGACCTGACTGGCAAACGCCTGCTGATCTGTGCCGAACAGGGCATTGGCGACGAGCTGCTGTTCGCCAGTTGCTTTCCGGACATTATTGATAAAGCCGAACAGTTGGTGATCGGATGCGATTCCAGGCTTGTTTCACTCTATGAGCGCTCGTTTCCGGGTTCCTTGGTCGGGCACTACGCCGATTTTTACGCCAACGGAACGCGCCACCGCCACTTCCCGTTTCTCGAGGAAGCCGGGCCGATCGACTTTGCGATCGAGTGCGGCAGCCTGCCCCGGTATCTGCGCTCCGACTTTGACAGCTTCCCGGAGCGCCGGTCGTTCCTGGAACCCGATCCAGCGCGCGTCGCTCATTGGCGTTCACGCCTCGACGCCATCGACGGCAATCTGAAAGTCGGGATCTGTTGGCGAAGCGGCGTGATTACCCACGAGCGCAGCAAGGAATATACGTCGCTGGAACAATGGGGACCCATCCTGACCACCCCTGGTGTCACCTTCGTCAATCTTCAATATGACGAGTGCACCGCCGAGCTCGATGCCGCAAAGGAAAAATTCGGCGTCACCATCCATGGCTGGGACGATCTTGACCTCAAAAACGATTTCGAGGCCACCACTTCACTTTCCAGGGCGCTTGATCTGGTGATTTGCCCGACCACCGCACCGGGCATCACCGCCGCGTCGGTCGGCACCGAATGGTGGGCGCTGGCCAGAATCCAGCCGTGGTGGTGTTACGGCCAGGAGCAAAGCCCGGAAGTCAAGGTCTGCACCATTATGCTGGTGCCCGAAGGCGGCGACTGGGGCGATGTGACAGCGGAACTCGGGCTCAAGCTTGACGCGCTGGTCAAGAGATCGGTCAACGGTTCCGATGCGGCCGACAACGGATAAGCTTGAATAACAGCGTGCCAGCCCTTAGTTATTGGCCCCATTGAACCCCACGGAAATGCGGCCTGACACCATGAAATTTACCGGCACTGACAGTTATGTAACCACCGACGACCTGATGGTCGCGGTTAATGCGGCGATCACGCTCGGCCGGCCATTGCTCGTTAAAGGCGAGCCTGGCACGGGCAAAACCATTCTTGCCGCCGAGATCGCGAAGGCGCTGGGCAAGCCCTTGATCGAGTGGCACGTAAAGTCGACGACCAAAGCCCAGCAGGGTTTGTACGAATATGACGCGGTGTCACGGCTGAGGGATTCCCAACTGGGAGATGACCGGGTCCACGACATCGCCAATTACATCCAGCGCGGCAAGCTGTGGGAGGCGTTCGACGCCAATGAGCCGCCGGTGCTGCTGATCGACGAAATCGACAAGGCCGATATTGAGTTTCCCAACGATCTGCTGCTCGAACTCGATCGCATGGAGTTTTTCGTCTACGAGACCAAGCAGACGGTTAAGGCCGCGCATCGGCCGATCATGCTGATAACCTCGAACAACGAGAAGGAACTGCCCGACGCTTTCCTGCGCCGCTGTTTCTTCCATTACATTCGCTTCCCCGACCAGGACACGATGAGAGATATCGTCAATGTACACTTTCCCGGCATTCACAGGAATTTGGTGAGGGAGGCACTGACCGTGTTCTACGAGGTGCGCGAAGTGCCGGGCCTGAAAAAGAAACCTTCGACTTCGGAACTGCTCGATTGGCTGAAACTGCTGTTGGCCGAGGATGTCGACCCGGCGGTACTGCGTGAGCGCGACCCGAACAAGGTGATCCCGCCCCTTCACGGCGCGCTCTTGAAAAACGAGCAGGACGTGCATCTGTTCGAGCGCCTGGCGTTCATGAACCGGCATCGGCAGGCCTGAGCATCGAACAGCCTGGCTTAACGGCTCACAACGCGACAAGATAAGCCCATGTTCATCAACTTCTTTTTCGAACTGAGGAATGCCCGGCTACCGGTGACGCTGCGCGAATATCTGGCGCTGCTGGAGGGTCTTTCCAAGGGCGTGGCGAGTTATCGGGTTACGGATTTCTATTATCTGGCGCGCACGGCGCTGGTCAAGGACGAGAGCAATCTCGACAAGTTCGACCGGGTGTTCGGTCACTGCTTCAAGGGGCTCGAATTCATCGCCGGGGAAGAGGAGCGCGAAATTCCCGAGGAATGGCTTCGCGCCCTGGCCGAAAAGTTCCTGACCGAGGAGGAAATGGCCCGGCTTGAGGCCATGGACTTCGACAAGCTGATGGAGACCCTCAAGCAACGCCTTGACGAGCAGAAGGAGCGCCACGAGGGCGGGTCGAAGTGGATCGGCACCGGCGGCACTTCGCCATTCGGCGCTTACGGATATAACCCGGCGGGCATCCGCATCGGCCAGAACAAGGGCCGGCACGGTCGCGCGGTCAAGGTGTGGGACAAGCGCGAATACCGGAATCTCGATTCCACGGTTGAGCTGGGGACCCGCAATATCAAGGTCGCCCTTCGCCGCCTGCGCCGCTTTGCCCGGGAAGGCGTGGCCACCGAGCTTGATTTGCCCGACACCATCCGCTCAACCGCCCATAATGGCGGCTATCTGGACCTCAAGATGGTGCCGGAGCGCCATAACAAGGTCAAAGTGCTACTGTTTCTCGACGCCGGCGGCTCCATGGACTCCCACGTCAAGCTGTGTGAAGAGCTGTTCTCCGCCGCCCACACGGAATTCAAGCATCTGGAATATTTTTACTTCCATAATTGCCTTTATGAAGGGGTATGGAAGGACAATATCCGCCGCCACGCCGACAAAACCCCGACCTATGACGTTCTGCACACCTACCCTCACGACTATAAAGTGGTGTTCGTCGGCGACGCCTCGATGAGCCCCTACGAGATCGTCCACCCCGGCGGCAGCGTCGAACACTGGAACGAGGAGGCCGGCGAGGTCTGGATGCGCCGCCTGCTCGACGTTTACGACAAGGCCGTGTGGCTGAACCCGGTGCCCGGGCAATATTGGGACTACACGCCCTCGATCGGGATGATCAAACAGCTCATGGGCGACCGCATGTTCCCGATGACGATCGAGGGCCTGGACGGCGCGATGCGGGCGCTGAGCCGGTAACCGTCGCACCCTGTCGCGTGCCGCTTAGAGCACTGAATCCCAGTCAATCGGCAACCCACGTCAGACCTTAATCATCCCGCTGGGGTTGTATACTTTTTTCCGGCATCTCTTGCGTTACGCCTTTTACTGGCATTGTCAGTAACTCCGTCATTGCTCATTTCCGATTATATGCATTATTCGATGACCCTTCATATGTATTTCAGGGTAACCGTTTTACATATTGTAAGATGATTTTTCGTTATTTTTCCGTTATTTTTCAATGCATTGCTGCGTTTTACATGAAGTAAGGTTGCATTAAAAATAGCTATATTTACTCATTGCAGCAATCCACATCCTTTGGTAGAGTTTACACTCTTAAAACGCGAGTATGTGGGGGCATCTAATGCGAGCAGTTTTGGAAACACAGGGAGAAGCGCCAGAAGCTGACTGGCGACCGCAAGCCCTTTTCTCATTGCACGCACCATCGGCCTTGCCCGGCCTCGCGCAAGCCTTTCCGAGCCTGATTTCGCCACGAAACTGGACCGACCGTTCGGAACGGCGAACGAAACCCCAACCAGGGACACCAAACAACAATAACAATCGTGTCCCTGGCCCCTCAACATCAGCAACAGCAGAGAAGGAACTGAATGGAGAAATGAAAAACAGAAGCAGACTAGGAGAAACCAGGTTTATATTCCATGGAGAATCTAAATGCATAAAGTAGTAACACCAACATTGCTTGGTTTGCTGACCATCGGCCTGGCTGCACCGGCCGCGTTGGCGCAGCATCCTAATCCGGAGCCCCGTCCCGGGTTTTCGACACAAACGACCGTGACGAACCCGGACGGCAGCAAAACAACGACCGTGATCAGCCCGGAGAGCTTGCGCGCCGTGGGAGACAATGAACTCCCCTATGTCGAAAGCAACATTTTCGACAAGAACGGCAACGAGATGGTCAACACCCTTCCCAGCACGCCGACGGTCGACTGGAACCTTCATGACGGCCCGGTCATCGAGACCGCGATCTCGGAACAATCCCCGGCCGACGATCTGTCGGACGTGCTGAATGGCGTCCTGACCGCCGCTCAGGGCGGCACGGTCGATCAGGCCCTGATTCAGTTCGGCCTCGACGTTCTGGAAGGCAACCCGATCGCACGGACCTATTCCGGCATGCCCATGCTTCATTACAACGGCCCGGAGAAGGTCAGGAAAGTCACCCCGATCTTCGACGGCCTGGGCAACAAGATCGGCGGCAACGTCGATGTGCACCAGGTATGGTGGGACGGACGGATCGAGTCCGACGTCGCCTTCATCGACCCGACCGACGTGCAGGACGTCGAGTGGACGATCACCTATACCATCGATGTCCTTAAAGGCGGTCAGGACGACTTCTCGCCCTGGACCATGTATTTCGACGACCTGCCGGATCCGGTGGGCGCGCCGAACGCCTTTGTCGATAGCGGCACCCATGGCCCGCCCCATATCGCGTTTGACGCCACCTTCTTCCCGATGAAGCAGGGACAGCAGAGCATCTTCAAGATCAAGCACGCCCCGGGCAAATACTTCAACCTGGTCTACAGCTGGGGCTGGCGGATCCATCCGCCGCGCGTTCAGGTGATGGAGAACTCGCTGAAAATGGCCGGTCCCGGCTGTGGCGGCGGCACCGCTCCGTGCAAGCGCCTCCCGCAGTGGGAAATCGACGTCTTCGGCGCCGACCCGCGGGCCAACAAGGCGGCGGCCATCGCCCAGATTGGCGAACTCGCCCCGGCGAAGCGGATGTGGCAGGCCCTGATCGACGCCCAGACCGCGACCGCAGCCGAAGTCGTCACCCTGATGAACGACGCTCTGTTGTCCTTCACGGACTGGCAGGACCGCCGCAATCTGCCGCGGGATGTCGTGGGTGACCCGACCGCCGACGTCAACCTGGTGTTCCTGAATAACACCATCTACGGCGACGCCAAAGACTTCCTGGGCTGGACTGGCCGCGGTTCGGTGTTCAAGACCACCGTGCAAAACGGTGACCATTTCCTTCACGGCTATGTCAATGTCGACTTCGGTGGCTCGCGTGGCTGGGAACCGCAATTCCAGTTCACCGGCGGCCCGACCCAATCGCACACTTTCGGTCGTGCGCACTGGTGGGTCACCGCCGGCGGCCCGAATGGCCCGATTGGCGTCCCGCCGATCGCCGCGGACGGCACATTGGGTCGTCATGACGTGGAGATCACGCTCAACTTCGACGCGCCAGAGGCTCTGGCTCTTTATCAGTTCGATCCCCTGCACCATGATGTAGCGGTCTACTCGCTGCACTAGTCGAGCGTTCGCTAAAGTTGAGGCGTATTTTCTCAACTGCTACGGCCCGGGGTCCCTGGTTGTTTTCAGGGGCCCCGGGTTTCTTACCTCAGAAAGTGGCGTCCACCAGAACCAGCACCGGGTCCGCCATATCCTTATCCGGCAGCAACCTGCCGAGGCTCGCCTTGGCGAACTCCGCCAATATCGGCCCCATGCGGTTGGCGCGATCGTCCTTCGAGAACGGGAAATCAGAGCCGCGATAGTTGGGATTGCTGGTGAAATTGGGGCTCAGTTGGGCGGAAACCTTGTGGGTCTCGATCACCGCCCCGCTGGCCGGGTCCAGCCGCTCAACGGTTCCCATCGCATAAGTATTTCCCCCGGCGAGCACCGAAAGCGCGTGATTGGCCACATGCAGGCGCTCCAGCGTGACCCGAATGCGATCGCTGTACCCGGCCGGCGCCGCCCGGCCCAGATTTTCCCGCAACATGGCGGCGAGCAGGTTTTTCACGCCATAGGCCTCGACATCTTCAACCAGGGATTCATTGGCCCATTTGACGTTGGTGAAGCGGCTTGCCGTAAACCGCCGGGCGGTTCGCGTCGGCAAGCCGTGACTGTCGCGATATTGCCGGAACCGCTGTTCCTGCGCCCGCTCGACCCGGTCGATTCTGGGCAGCAGCTTTTGCAGTGAGCTTGAGAACACCACCTCAACGGCGAAATCTCCATTGTCGCCCGCCGCCGAATGAGCGGGCACCGGCGCGGCAAGGGCGATAACGGCCCCGCAAAGAAAGCTTAAAACCGCTTTGTTCATGGCAATACCCCTTCGATTTTTGTGATTTGAGGAGATGCCAACTGTCCAAACTTCCCGGACGGGAACACAGTCGGCACCCTCATACCTTGCGCCGCTTCGCCAGCCCGCGCAAATCAATTCCGCACAACGGTTTGTGAAAAAGCAACGACGACAGCGTCCGGCGCTTGCCCCGCGCGCTGCCGTCAATCCCCCCATCAAGCAGGGGAATTCAGGGAACATACCCTTACTGCTCCCTGCCACCGAATTTTGGAATTTCTAAGCATCTCGAAATATTCACTATGCGATTCCCCTAATTTGAGAGGGCTTTTTGAGTGGACTCTCGCAGCCATCAGCATTAGCCTCTCGCGCCTACGTTGAAGCAACATCAATTTCTAATCGGGAGGAAACGATGAAAACCACAATTATGAGAATTACGGTTGTATCAGTATTGGGGGTTAGCTTAGGGGCCTGCTCTGTGGCAATGGCATCGAAAAAGAAAGGCGTCGACGTTCAGGATATCATGGATTGCCAGAACGAATCTTGCCTACTTTCCTTGAAGGACACAGAAGAGTTGAAGACCCAAGAGAGCGAAGAGGGCAAGATTGTCACCTATCGCTCTCTCCAAAAACAGGGCTCTACAGGACGCGCTGTGATGCATGGCCTCTTGGATGTCGCGACGCTGGGCATCTGGGAGATTGCCGGCACGCCAATTGAGGCCTCAAAGAATAATGATAAGTTCTACGTATACAGCGTGACTTACGATCAAGAAGGCAACGTAGTCAAAGCCAGCATCGACGGCGCAAACTAGGCGGGGCTCTCTTTCAGTACAATTTAGGGGACATGGCGTAATTGGGGCATGGTCAATCTCCACTGATTAATCGCGATGTCGGTTTGCATCGCCTCAGGGGGAGCGACCACGCTCTGACTGATTACAACTCGACCCTTCTCAGCCGGAGCGCGTTTCCGATTACCGAGACTGAGCTCAGGCTCATGGCCATGCTGGCGATGATGGGGCTCAGGAGCAGGCCGAACACCGGGTAGAGCGCCCCGGCGGCGATGGGGACGCCGACCGAGTTATAGACAAAGGCCAGGAACAGGTTCTGGCGGATGTTCGTCATCGCGGCGCGGCTAAGGCGTCTGGCGCGTACGATGCCTTCGAGATTGCCCTTTAACAGCGTCACGTCAGCGGCTTCCATGGCGATGTCGGCGCCCGTGCCCATGGCGATTCCGACATCCGCCTGGGCCAGGGCCGGGGCGTCGTTGACCCCGTCCCCGGCCATCGCCACCCGTCGCCCGCTTTCGCGCAGCTTTTTCACCACCTCGCCCTTGCGCCCGGGCAGCACACCGGCCTCGACCTCGGTGATGCCGAGCTTGTCCGCCACCGCCTGCGCGGTCGCCGGGGCGTCGCCGGTCAACATGACGATTCTGATGCCCTCGCGACGCAAAGCCTCCAGCGCGCCTGTAGCGGCGGGTTTGATCGGATCCGACACCGCAATCAGCCCGGCCGGGGCGCCATCCACCGATATGTGAACCACCGTCGCGCCACCGCGCCGCCGTCCCTCGGCCTCGGCCGCCAGCGATCCCAGCTCGCATCCCCGATCAGCGAAATATCCGCCATTGCCGAGCTCGACATGATGACCGTCGACACGGCCGGAAATTCCCTTGCCGGTCTCGGACATGAAGTCGCTCACCTCCGTCAGTTCCAGCCCCCGCTCAAGGGCCCCGGCGACAATCGCCTCGGCCAGCGGATGCCCGGAAGCGCGCTCAACGCTGGCCGCAAGGCGCAACAGCCGGTCCTGGTCCCAGCCATCGTCGCATATCACCGCGCTGAGTTGAGGCCGGCCCTCGGTCAGGGTTCCGGTCTTGTCGACCACCAGAACGTCGGCTTTCTCCATATGTTCCAGCGCCTCGGCATTGCGGATCAATACCCCCGCCTGTGCCCCGCGACCGGTGCCGACCATGATCGACATCGGCGTCGCCAGCCCCAGCGCGCACGGGCAGGCGATAATCAGAACCGCCACCGCATTGACGACCGCAAAGGCTAGCCGGGGCTCGGGACCGAACAGGCCCCAAACAATCGCCGCGACGATCGCGGAGGCGATGACAGCCGGCACGAAATAGCCCGCGACCCGATCGGCCAACCCCTGAATCGGGGCCCGGCTTCTTTGCGCCTCCCCGACCAGTCGCACGATCTGCGACAACATGGTGTCGCGGCCAACCCGCTCGGCCCGCATCACGAAACCGCCGGTCTGGTTCACCGTGCCGCCGGTGACCCCCGCCCCCTCGCCTTTCTCGACCGCCACCGATTCGCCGGTAATCATCGACTCGTCAACCGCGCTGTGGCCCGACACAATGACCCCGTCCACCGGAACATGATCCCCCGGCCGCACCCGCAAAAGGTCGCCGCGGATCACTTCGTCAAGCGGCACATCGCGCTCGGCGCCATCGTCGCCGACGACCCGCGCGGTCCTGGGCGCCAGATCCAACAGGGCGCGGATCGCGCTACCGGTCTGCGCGCGGGCCTTGAGCTCCAACACCTGCCCCAGAAGCACCAGGGTCGTGATGACAGCCGCGGCCTCGAAATAAACATCGACCCGCCCTGACACCCGCATGGATGGCGGGAACAATCCCGGCGCCAGCGCCGCCACCGCGCTGTATAGATAAGCCACCCCCGTGCCCATGGCGATCAGCGTGAACATATTGAGATTGCCGGTCCGCACCGACGCCAGGGCGCGTTCGAAAAACGGCCGGCCGGCCCACAGCACCACCGGACTGGCGAGCGCGAATTGAATCCAAACCGAAAACTCGGGCGACACCAGATGATGGAGATCGAGCCCCGGAATATGACCGCCCATCGCCAATATCAGCACCGGGGCGGAAAAGGCCGCGCTCCACCAAAAGCGGCGCGAAAAATCGGCGAGTTCCGGGTTGTCCGCCTCCACCGCCGGATCGAACTCCTTGGGCTCCAGCGCCATGCCGCAGAATGGGCAGGTTCCGGGGCCCACTTGCTCGACCTCCAGATGCATCGGGCAGGTGTAAACGGCTCCGGCATCGGTTTCCGGGGACCCTGCCGGGTCCGGGCTCAGAAACCGATCCGGATCGCCCGCGAATTTGGCGCGGCACCGGCCCGAGCAGAAATAGTAGGTTTCTCCGCCATGGTCGAATTTGTGAATCGCCGTATCATGATCGACGGACATGCCGCAGACCGGGTCGATTTGGTGTCCGTCCCGCGCTAGCGTGGCGGCGTCAGTTTGGCGGCACGGCGGCTTTTGGGGCGGTGTTGGCTCGGTCATTCTGGAATCCCTGGACGATTGGTTGACGCACTTTCATGCGCGCTATTTTTCTTATAAAAACTAACTTCGATCCTCAACAAATACCAGCTTTGACAGACGGAGGTTCAAGGTGCCGCGACTATCACATCTCGATGACAAGGGCCGCGCCCGGATGGTCGACGTCTCGGACAAGGACGTGACCAGGCGCGTCGCCACTGCGGTCGGCTCGGTGAGAATGGCGCCCAAGACGCTGGCCCTGATTCTGGAAGGAAAGGTGGCCAAGGGCGACGTGCTCACGACTGCCCGGCTGGCCGGCGTCATGGCCGCCAAACGGACCGCCGATCTCATTCCGCTGTGCCATCCACTAAGCCCTGACGGCATATTCGTCGAGCTTAAAGGCGACCCCGAACGTTCGGCCGTTGATATCGAAGCGACCGTCAAACTCTCCGGCCGCACCGGGGTCGAGATGGAAGCGCTTACCGCGGTCAGCGTCGCGGCGCTCACGGTTTACGACATGTGCAAGGCGGCCGATAAGTCCATGGTAATCGGCGGCATTCATGTGATATTCAAATCGGGCGGACGCTCGGGCACTTTTCGCGCCGAATGAGGAAATAATATGATCCCGGTTGAACAAGCGCTGGAGCGCATTTTGGCGAGCTTCACCCCCTTGCCCGCGGAAACCGTGGCTTTGAGCGCATCGGTGGGGCGCGGGTTGGCGGAAGACGTGGTCGCCCGACGATCTCAGCCGCCGAGCGCGGTCTCCGCCATGGACGGCTATGCGGTTCGCGCCTCGGACATTTCACAAACGCCGGTGACACTGACCTGCGTTGGCGAGGCGCCGGCTGGCGGGGCGTTCGAAGGCGTTGTCGCCCCCGGCCAGGCGGTTCGGATCTTTACCGGCGGCCCGGTTCCGGCCGGCTCCGATGCCGTGGTCATGCAGGAAGATGTCGACGCGGGCGATTTCCCGGCAATCGTGATCCGCGAGCCCGCGACGCAAGGAAAGTTCATCCGGCCCGCCGGGCTCGATTTCACCGAAGGGACCGTGGGCGTTAAAGCCGGTCGCAAACTTGCGCCGAGCGACATCGGCCTGGCGGCCGCGATGAATGTTCCGTGGGTTCAGGTGCGGCGCAAACCGCGGGTGGCCCTGCTGGCCAATGGCGATGAACTGGTCCGCCCCGGCGAGCCGATCGAGCCCAATCAGATCGTCAGTTCCAATTCGCTGGCGCTTGCCGCGCTGGTGAAGGAAGCGGGGGGCGAGCCGATCGACCTGGGGATTTCGGCGGATAACGAACTGTCGCTAAAGGCGCTGGCACGCGGCGCGGCCGGCGCGGACATGCTGGTGACGATGGGGGGCGCGTCGGTGGGCGATCATGACCTGATCCGCTCGGTCCTGGGGCCCGAAGGGCTTGAGGTCGATTTCTGGCGGATCGCCATGCGCCCGGGCAAGCCGCTGATCTTCGGCCGCTTCGGCGCCACCCCGATGATCGGGGTTCCGGGAAATCCGGTTTCAGCCCTGGTGTGCGCGCTCGTCTTCATGGTCCCGGCGATACAGAAGATGTTGGGGCACGACACCGGACAGCGTGCTTATGGCGCCGCCCTGCTCGGCCGCGATCTCAGGGAAAACGATCGCCGGCAGGATTACATGCGCGCCAAACTCGCCCTCGATGATGCCGGCAATCTGGTCGCAACCCCGTTTGATGTTCAGGACAGCTCCGTGCTCTCCGGCTTGTCACAGGCCGATTGCCTGGTGGTTCGCCCCCCATTCGCGCCGGCGGCCGAGGCCGGATCGCCGGTGTCCATCCTCCCCCTGAAACTGCCCTGGCTGCCGCTTTAAAACTGGTTCCAACAACCTCGCGTCGCAAATGCCCTTGACGACACGGGAGAACCAAAGTAGAACATAGGAGCACTGGGACCGACAATCGAAACCATGGGATGGGCGCCATGCTGACCAAAAAGCAGCACGAGTTGTTAACGTTCATTGCTGGCCATCTCGAACAAAAAGGGATATCTCCCTCGTTCGAGGAGATGAAGGACGCGCTCGATCTGCGGTCGAAATCGGGCGTTCATCGGTTGATCACCGCGCTGGAAGAGCGCGGATTCATTCGGCGTCTGAAGCATCGCGCCCGTGCGCTTGAGATCCTCAAGCTGCCGGACCGGCAGCCCCCCCGGTCAGGTGTCGGCTCCGGGCGCGAATTCGTGCCCAACGTGATCGAAACCGACTTCACGGCAAAACAGATCCCCGCGACGAATAAGCCGTATCCCGAAACCGACGATTTCGCTGCAGTGCCTCTTTATGGCCGCATCGCGGCGGGCACGCCGATTGAAGCGTTGCAAAACAATCTGGCCTCGATTCCAGTGCCGGCCTCGATGATGGGCCGGGGCGAGCATTACGCGCTGGAAATAGCAGGTGATTCGATGATCGGCGCCGGCATTCTCGACGGTGATACCGCGATCATAGAGCGCTGCAACACCGCCGACAATGGAACCATCGTCGTGGCCCTCGTCGACAATGAAGAGGCCACCTTGAAACGCGTTCGCCGGAAGGGAAATTCGATCGCGCTTGAAGCCGCGAACGAAGCGTATGAGACCCGGATTTTCGGCCCCGACCGGGTCAAGATTCAGGGACGGCTGAAAGGCATCATTCGCAGCTATTAGACATACCATCCGCAGCCGTTAGGTATGGTCGTTACCGTCCCTTGTTCGGTGGATAAGCGGACCACGGCCGGGCGCCGGTAACATCGCCTACAGTTCTGACTCGAACGCCTTTGCTCTTGAACCAACTTTTTTCCTCGAACCAAATCGCATGAGCGCCCTCCCGCCAAAGGTCGAACCGATCGATGATCAGGCCGGCCGATGGGCATTCACCACGTAGCGGCACAAGGCTGATGATCAGCCTGGCGGTGCGGCAATCCTCCTCAAATGCCCGGGGGTCCTTGACGATGGCGATAACGGCTGATTGCTCGACAGCCTGGGCCCCACCATCACTACGCGGCCTTGAAACCGGCCGGTACAGGCAACCAAGATTGTCGCATGCCAGCCATGGGTCCTTGTCCATCGCATCGCGCGCAAACCGGTTATCATCAGGCCATGCCGCCGCATGGGCCTGCCCCGCTTGACGAAGCCAGGCCTTGCCGACCCGCCGGGGCTTGCGAGCCGAGGACAATACGAGTTGCCCCGAGGGGTTGCGTACCGCAAACAGCCTGGCGGAGCCATCAACGATGATATCCGGTGAACGCGTCCCCGTCGCCACCAGCAGCCCCAGACCTATGACTGCGATCCCCGCCAGACGCCATGGCCGGCCCCACAGACACAGCCAAAGTCCGCCCAGCGTGATCAGGCCAAGACTTTGGATCGGCAGCCCTGGCGCCAGTTGAACCGCGCCCGGCCAGGCCGAGACTGTATCGGCGACCGAAATCACGACCTTTATTCCCCACAACATCGGGGTCAGGCTCCACTCCTCCAGCCCCAGTGGCATGAGCAGGTAACTCACCACTGCCCACGGCATGACCCACATCGCCATGATTGGCACCGCGACCAGATTCGCCGCCAGGCCAAAAGTCACGACGCGACCAAAATGGAACACAGTGAACGGTGCGATCGCAAGCTCGGCAATGACCGTGGTCAACGCGGCAAACGCAAAATAAGAACCCACATAACCAATCCCGGATCGGGACCTCAGCCACCGGCCCAGCGGCTGCTCACGAAGGAATTCATAAGCGGCGACCAGACCGATGACAGCCGCGAACGATAACTGAAAACCGACGCTTAGAAGGCTTTCCGGTCTGAAAAGTAGAATAACCACGGCGGCCAGCGCGACGGGGCGCATGGCGATGGCCGTTCGGTCGGTGATTACCGCCAAAAGGACGATGCCCGTCATGACGAGCGCCCTTTGTGTGGGAACGGTGGCGCCGCTGATCGCCAAGTAAAGGACGGCGGCGGCAAATGCGGCGCAGGCCGACCACTTCTTGATCGGGTAATTGAGCGCCGCTTTCTCCCACAGCGCCAGCCCGGCGCGCACCAGGAAAAATACAAATCCCGCTACAAGACCGATGTGCAACCCGGAAATCGCCAGTAAATGCGCAAGCCCTGAATCACGCAGGTCAGTAACCACATTATCCGGTATCGCGTTGCGATGACCGGTCATCAATGCCGCCGCGACCGCACCCGCCGGTCCCGGATCGTGGCCGCGGATCCGGGTTGCCAGGCGTTCTCTGAACCAGGCTAAATCCTCGCGGCCCCAAAGGCTGCTCCCGGATGCCTTTTGGTCCAGGATCGTTGGACTGCCCAGCGCATAGCCAAGACCGCCCAGTTGCTGGAACCAGGCCTGGCGGGCGAAATCGAACGTGCCCGGCGCCACCGGCGGCGACGGCGGCATCACGACGGCCATAACCCGGACCCGGTCCCCGGGATGGACTTTGTCCGCGCCGGTTTTAACCGTTACTCTGATCCGACGCGGTGTTTTGTCAGCCGCAAGGCGCGGAATACCCGGCCGATCCAACACCAGGCGCGCCGCCCCGGTGTCATTGCGCAGCACATCCTGGACCACGCCGGTTATCGGCACCGGTCCGATGCGCTTGGCAAGCGCCGGGGCCGCCACCGTCTGAGTTCGCCATTGGGCCGCGCCGAAGCCCAGCAGAACGATGGCGACGCTGGTTGCCGCCACGAATGGCCAGCCATAATGTCGCCGCAGGCTAAATGCGATAAAAGCGAACGCCGCCCATGCATATTTAAAAAATGCCGGTGGCTCACTTGCAAGCATGAAATACGATGCGATCCCCAGGCCCAGAAGCACCGGCAGCCAATTGGGCCAGCGCCCTCGCTCGGCCCAGAAATTATTGACAGCAGCAGCCGCGACGGTCGTCATGGCAGCGCGGGCGTATGGTAAAATGCCCACTGCCGCCAGGTCCGGCCTGGTCTGGGTGTCGCCTCCGTCCCGTGATCCGTGGATTCGACCGTTATCGGTCATAAATGGTCGAGCCCTCGTTCCCCACCTTAAATCCGGGCGACCGATGTGTTACAACACGCCCGGCGGCGCACCCGCCGACAACCGATAGTACAAACAAACTGTGTAAACTGAAACCCATCAAGCCATGTCACATCATTCCAGAGTCGTAACGCGTTTTGCCCCCTCCCCGACCGGATTCCTGCATATCGGCGGGGCGCGGACCGCTCTTTTCAACTGGCTGTTCGCCCGCCATCACGGCGGCCAGTTTCTGCTTCGCATCGAAGACACCGATCGCAAACGGTCGACGGCGGAAGCCATTGAGGCGATCGGCAAAGGGCTGGAATGGCTGGGAACCGATTGGGACGGCGAGATCGTCTTTCAGTCGCGGCGGGCCGGCCGCCACGTCGAAATCGCCCAGTCGCTTCTAAGTCAGGGCAAGGCCTACCGGTGCTATTGCAGCCCCGAAGAGCTGGCGGAGATGCGCGATAAAGCCCGCGCCGAGGGCCGACCGATGCGGTATGACGGCCGCTGGCGGGACCGTGACCCAGCCGACGCCCCCAGGGACGCCGCACCCGTAGTCCGTTTCAAAGCCCCGTCACAGGGGGAGACGCTGATCCCGGATCTAGTCCAGGGCGACGTAAAGTTCTCGCACGATCAGCTCGACGACATGATCCTGTTGCGCAGCGATGGAACCCCAACCTATATGCTGTCGGTCGTTGTCGACGATCATGACATGGGAATCACCCACATCATCCGAGGTGACGACCATCTGAACAACGCGGCGCGCCAGACGCAGCTTTACCTTGCGCTTGGCTGGGACGCACCCGAATTCGCCCATATCCCGCTGATACATGGCCCCGACGGGGCCAAGCTTTCCAAGCGCCATGGGGCATTGGGGGTCGATGCCTATGAGGAGATGGGCTATCTGCCGGAGGCGATGCGAAACTACCTGTTGCGGCTCGGTTGGGCCCATGGCGACGAGGAAATCATTTCGACGCAACAGGCGATCGAGTGGTTTTCGCTCGATGCCATCGGAC
Organism: Sphingomonadales bacterium; assembly: GCA_046756385.1. Taxonomy (GTDB): domain Bacteria; phylum Pseudomonadota; class Alphaproteobacteria; order CAZZKF01; family CAZZKF01; genus JBHHWG01. Next base: position 42,498 of record JBHHWG010000002.1, read on the forward strand.
GCTCCGCCGCGCGATTCGACTTCGCCAAGCTTGAAAGTCTCAACGGCCATTATATTCGTCACGCCAAAGAGGAGCGGCTCCGCGACGTGATCGCCCCGAGAATGCAGGAATTTGTCGGCCGGGAAATTACGCAAATCGAGCGCGAGCGCCTGCTGCGCGCCATGCCCGGCCTTAAACAACGAGCCAAGACCGTGATCGAACTGGCGGAAAATGCACGGTTTTGTGTCGCCACCAGGCCACTTGACCTAGACGACAGGGCCAAAAAACTGCTAAATAAAGACAGCAAGTTGATCTTGGCCCAGGCAAGCGAAGCGCTGCGGGCAATTCCTGAGTGGACGGCGGAAGCTTTGGAGTCATCGCTGCGCGATTTCAGCGATGCCAAGGCAATCAAGTTTGGCAAAATCGCCCAGCCCCTGCGAGCCGCACTCACAGGCCGCGCGACGTCCCCGGGGATCTTCGATGTGCTCACCGTGTTGGGACGATCGGAGAGCTTGGCCAGGATCGACGATCAGGCGGGTTAAGGTGCAAAGGGCCGGTCAGTTCACGGACTGATTTCGATCAGGTCCGCGACCCTTGAGTGACGGGCAACAGCGTCACCCCGCGATTTGTGACGAGAAACAAGAAAGGGAAAAGACTCCATGGCAGATGACGTGAAGAAACCAACGACCGCCGGCAACGTATTGTTAAGCCATGGTGACAGTTCACTCGATCTCGAGGTGTTTGAGGGATCGGTTGGGCCAAAGGTTATCGACGTTCGCAGACTTTACGCCGAGACCGGAATGTTCACCTACGATCCGGGTTTCACGTCCACGGCCAGCTGTGAGTCAAAAATTACTTATATCGATGGTGAGGAAGGCACCCTCCTCTATCGCGGCTATGCAATTGACGATCTCGCGGTGCACAGCGACTTCATGGAAGTGGCGTGCCTGTTGCTCTATGGTGAGTTGCCCACCGCCGGACAGAAAAGCGAATTTGTTCGTTCGATCACCTATCACACGATGGTCCATGAACAACTCAACCACTTTTTCAACGGCTTCCGCCGCGACGCCCATCCCATGGCGATCATGGTCGGCGTGGTGGGCGCCCTGTCGGCTTTCTACCACGACAGCACCGATATCAACGACCCGCGGCAGCGCCAGATCGCGTCACACCGGCTAGTCGCCAAAATGCCGACGATCGCGGCCATGGCCTACAAATATTCGGTCGGGCAGCCCTTCGTCTATCCGCGCAACGATTTGAACTACACCGAAAACTTCCTCCATATGACCTTCGGCGTTCCGTGCGAGGATTATAAGATCAGCCCCACAATCGCCCGCGCGATGGACCGGATTTTCATCCTCCATGCCGATCACGAGCAAAACGCCTCGACCTCCACGGTGCGTTTGGCGGGCTCCTCCGGCGCCAATCCGTTCGCCTGTATCGCCGCCGGCATTGCCTGCCTGTGGGGTCCGGCACACGGGGGCGCAAACGAGGCGGTCCTCTCGATGCTGCGGCAAATCGGATCGAAGGATCGGATCGGCGAGTTCATCAACAAGGCCAAGGACAAGAACGATCCGTTCCGTCTCATGGGATTTGGCCATCGGGTCTACAAGAACTACGATCCCCGGGCCACCGTATTGCGGCAAACCTGTCATGAAGTGCTCGATGAGCTGGGAATGCGTGACGACCCGTTGCTTGAACTGGCGATGGAGCTTGAGCGGATCGCCCTCGAGGACGAATATTTCGTCGCCAAGAAGCTCTATCCGAATGTCGACTTTTATTCCGGCATCATTTTGCAGGCCATCGGCTTCCCAACCACCATGTTCACGGTGCTCTTCGCCCTCGCCCGGACCGTCGGCTGGATCGCCCAGTGGAGCGAAATGATCGAGGATCCCACCCAGAGAATCGGTCGCCCGCGCCAACTATATACAGGCATCGGTCGGCGCGATTATGTACCGCTCGATCAGCGCAGGTAACGCCGGCGCACGGAACAAAGAATGCCCCGCTTCCGATTTCCGGAGCGGGGCTTTTTCCTGGAACGATAAATGTTGGACTAAGGCTGGATCAGCTCGATCTTGTAACCGTCCGGATCCTCGACAAAGGCGATCACGGTGGAGCCGTGTTTCATCGGGCCCGGCGGTCGCGGCACCGGCACGCCGTCCTGCTCAAGCCTCCTGCAAAGCCCATAAATGTCGTCAGTGGCAATGGCAACAAGCGTGAAACGCCCGCCCGGGAAATCCCTGCGGCGCAAAAGCGACATGCCCAAATGACGGCGATAAAAATCAATTGATTTGTCGAGATCCGCGACCCGGATCATGGTATGCAGCAGCCGGAACGCTCCCGCATTGGCAGGTTGGGCCGGGATATCCGACGTCATTTCGCCTTCCCCTTCGCACCTTGGGCGGTGCGGCTATCCATCCACGATCATTGCCGTAAATGTTGCCTCGCAAACCAGTTTATCATCGACTTTGGCCTCGGCCGAAAATTTCCAGACCGATCGCCGGCTCCGTTCCTTGTTCACGAACAGACGCAGTGTGTCGCCCGGCGTCACCGGTTTGCGGAACCGGGCATTGTCGATCGACATGAAATAGACGAGCTTACCCTCGGCCTGTTCCCCGATGGTATGAGCCGCCAAAACCGCTGCGGTTTGCGCCATAGCCTCGACAATGAGCACCCCGGGCATAACCGGGTGGCCAGGAAAATGGCCCTCAAAAAACGGCTCGTTGATTGTAACGTTCTTAATTCCGGTCGCCGACTGATCGGCGATCATGTCGACGACCTTATCGACCAGTAACATCGGATAGCGATGGGGGATCAGTTCCATTATTCGGGCCAGATCCGCCGTTACCGCTGATATGCCCTCGCCCTGCTCATTGGTGGCCCGGTCGTTCATGGGCATATATTTCCTCATCTGGCCTTCATCTGGAGCCGCCGCTTCGGCCAGCGGCGAACGCGAACAGGCGGGTGCCGCGCGGTTCGATGCCGCTACGTCACCCGCCCCAATTTAAGACCTGAGTCTTATTGCTCAGTCGGCAGCTCAACCTTCAGGCTCGGCAACTTTCGGTTCAGTTCCTCAATGACTTCGGTGGTGATGTCGAGGCCACCGGCCTGCAACACGATCTGGTTCTTGTCGACCACCAGCGTGACCGATTTCTTTTTCATGATGTCCTGAAGTACGGGCACCAACGCGCGCTGCAAGTCATTGGAAGAGGCCCGAAGCGCCAGCTCAAGTTGTCGGCGCTTTTCCTGCGCCAGCCGCTGTGCGGCCGCGAGCTTTTCCTCAAAGGCACGAGTACGGGCCTGAATCGCCTCGGGGGCCAAAATGTCCTTTTGCCGCTCCAGATCATCCCGCTCAGCGCGAATTTTTTCTTCTTCTTTCTGCATCTCGACCTGGAATTTGGCTCTCATGGCGTCGAGCTGCACCTGGATATCCTTGCCGGCCAGCGAAGTCCGGTGGATATGCTGGGTGTCAATCACCGCAATCACCGCCGATGAAAGACTCTCGGCCTGCGCCGGCTCGCCGCGCCACGCGACAAGCGCGGTAATCGCGAGCGTCGCTACAACCAGTTTTCTAATCGATATTTTGGTCATCATCCTGCTCATCAAAATTGTGCCCCAATGTTGAATTGGAAAAATTCAGTTTCATCGAACGGTTCTTTCACAATTGCCTTGGCAAAGTCAAATCGTATCGGGCCAAACGGCGAGTCCCACGCCAGGCTGATACCGGCCGACACGCGTGGGTCACCGGTCGCCAGAACACTGGTGCCGGACTCCTCAACCTTACCCAACGCGCCGAAATCAACGAACGCGCTGGTTCTAATTCCGAATTCCTCCGCCGGGCCCAGCGGAATCAGAACCGCCATTGTGCCGGTATACATGATATTGCCACCGAGCGCGTCCAGCGTGACGGCGTCGCGCGGTCCAATGCCGGCAATGTCGAAGCCGCGCATGGTCGGGTTACCCAGGAAGAACCGGTCGTTGATCCTAACATCCTGCCCAAGGCCAATAATCCATCCCTGTTGAAGGCGCAGGTTGAAAATGAACTTCTCAAGAGGCGCCAGCGGTAACGGATGATAGTACTCGTAATTCAGGCGGCTGCGAATGTAGCGAATGTTACCGCCCAGACCGGCAAGGTCCTGGGACCACACAAACAGTGAGCCCAAGGTCGGCTTGAGCCTGTCGTTACGCGAATCGTAAGCGAGGCTGTAGCTAAGCGACGATGTTGTAAATGTGCCCTCGGACGCCTGGACGAAAGGCGACGCGAAAATACTGACATTCGTCAACTCGTCGACGCGGAGCGTATACCGGGTCGACATGGCGACCAACTCCGTCACCGGGAAAATCGTTCGCAGCGACGCACCATATGACTTCTGGTCGAACGACGCCTGCCTCTGGAAGTCCGTCCTGTTCGCGAAAAGATCGAACCCCGCCGCCAGATTGCGGCCCATGAATCGCGGCTCGGTAAATCCGAGGTCGACCGTTTGACGGCGGCTTGAAACGCTTAACGCCAGCCGCAAATCCTGACCACGCCCCAGAAGGTTGCGTTCTCGAACACTGAGTTCACCGACAATATTGTCGACGCTTGAGAAGCCCGCGCCGATACTCAGTTCGCCCGTGGCGCGCTCCTCAACCGTGACGTCGATCACCGTGCGGTCGGGTTTGGTCCCGACCCGTTCCTCCACCTCGACTTCCTCGAAGAAGCCCAGACCACGGATGCGCACCTGCGAGCGTCGCAGCTTGGCGGTGTTGAACGCGTCCCCTTCGACCAGCCGAAATTCGCGCCTGATGACCCGGTCCAGCGTCCGGCTGTTGCCGCGGATGTTTATCCGCTCAACATACACCCGTGGAGCCTCAAGGATCCGGTAGGTGATGTTCATCTCGCGGGCCTCGCGATCACGGGTAATCCGCGGCCTGACATTGAGGAAGGCATAGCCCTGAAGACCCGCTACCGCGGTCAGCGCATCAATGGTTTGATCGATGTGTTCCGCGTTGTACCGCTTGCCTTCGCGATTTCGGATCAACGGCCGTAGGGTTTCGGGATCGAGGTCGCGGATCTGGCTTTCTACATCCACCTTCCCGATATCATAGATTTCTCCCTCCTCCAACGTGACGGTGATGAAGAAGTCCCGACGATCGGGTGTAAGCTCGGCGATTGCCGAGATCACACGGAAATCCGCATAGCCGCGCGTCAGATAGTGCTGGCGCAGCAACTCCCGGTCGAACGCCAGGCGATCGGGATCGTAGGTATCGTTGGAGGTCAGAAAGCGCCACCAGCGCTTCTCTTTTGTTGCGATGACATCGGACAAATCGCCACCCGAGAAGTCCTTGTTGCCGATGAAGTTAATCCGACGCACGCCCGACTTCGGCCCCTCGTTGATCTCATAGACCAGATCAACCCGGTTCTGCGGCAAACGGATGACCTTGGGCTCGACCGTGGCGGCGAACCGCCCGGACCGACGGTACAATTCGATCATCCGCTGAACGTCGTTGCGCACCTTGGCCCGCGTATAAACCACACGCGGCCCTAACTGGGCTTCCTCCAGCAGGTCATCTTCCTTGAGTTGCTTGTTCCCTTCCAGCGCCACGCGGTTGATGATCGGGTTTTCAACGACCGTAACCGTGACAATCCCGTCATCGCGCCGAATTGTCACGTCCGCGAACAACCCCGTTGCGAACAATGCCTTCAGGGAGTGATCGACGTAATCCGGCGCATAATCGTCGCCCGGCGCCACCAGCATATAGGAGCGAATGGTGTCCGCCTCGATCCTCTGATTGCCCTCGACCCTGATCTCGGTGATTGCCGGACCGGCGGCCTGGGCCGCCACGGGCCGCGCCGTCATGCCTCCCAGCGTCAGGACGGAAATGCCAACAAAAACGACTGAGGCAGCCGCCAGAACCAGGTTTCGAATTAACCGCAACACTGCAAACTTACCCGTATTTTAGGAAAACAAGTCCGAGAAATAGTTAAAGACCTTGAGTTTCAGCAGGTCCTGCCATGTGACGAAGACCGTCAGTGTCAGAACAGCCGCCAACCCGATCCGCACGCCATATTCCTGCGCCCGTTCGCCCAGCGGTTTACCGCGAATCCCCTCGAAAGCATAGAAAAGCAGATGCCCCCCATCCAACATTGGTATCGGGAACAGATTGAGAAGTCCCAGATTGATCGACAAAAGCGCGACAAAAACGATCAGATTGCCAGGGCCTGCCTCGGCCGCCTGACCTGACATCTTGGCGATCATCAGCGGTCCGCCCAACTCCTCCGCCGATCGCGTTCCGACTATAATCTGCCCCAGATACCGCAAAATCAGTTTTATATATCGACCGGTTTCGGCCGTCCCGTACCACACGGCTTCCAGCGGGCCGCGCTCGCGGATTTCGTACCCTTCCGCCTCGATACCGAGCCTGCCACCTTCATGAGGTTTGCCGAAATTATCGGTATATCTGACGATATCGGGCACGGCCGTCAATTTTACTTCCGCACCGTCGCGCAAAACGAAAATATCAAGGGTCCGGCCAGGACTATCATCGACAATGTCCTTGACGTCCTCAAATCGTTTGATTTCCTCATCACCTATCCGGACGATGAGATCCCCCGCGACGAAGCCCGCGCTCTCCGCCGCGCTGTCCGGTGCTATATTCTTGACCTGCGCGGCCAGAAACGGTTGCCCGACAATCGCGAACATGCCGGCAAAAACGATGATCGCGAAGAGCAGATTCGAAATTGGCCCCGCGGCGACCACCGCGGCCCGACGCGCCAAACTTTTGTGATGGAAAGAAACTTCCTTTTCTTCGTCGGTCAGCTCGTCAACGGCGTCGCCGGGCATGCTGGCCGCATTCTCGTCGCCGAAAAACTTCACATAGCCACCGAGCGGAATCCAGCTAATCTTCCAGCGGGTTCCCGATCCATCTGTCCAGCCGAAAATTTCCGGCCCAAAACCGATCGAAAAAACGTCAATCCTGATATTGTTGCGGCGCGCGACCCAGAAGTGCCCCAACTCGTGCACGAACACGAGTATGGTGAACACCAGAATAAACATCAGAATTGAAAACAGAGCACTCATCGTCAGTTCCATCGGGCCAAGGGGTTTCTAAACATGGTGTGCGATCAAGTCTTCCGCGATCCGGCGCGCATCCCCGTCAGCCCGGGCAACATCCTCCAGACTGTCCAGCGATCCACCGGGGGTCTTCTCCAGCGCGCCCTCCACCATACGGGCAATATCAAGGAAGCCAATCCGACCGTTTAGAAATCCCTGAACCGCGATCTCGTTCGCGGCGTTGAGGATAGTAGGTGCGCATCCCCCGGTTTGCAAGGCTTCCCGCGCAAGCCGGATGGCGGGAAAGCGCTCCGGGTCCGGTTGCTCGAATGACAGCTCCCCAATCTCCCCAAGATTCAGACGGGGCGCGGGCGCGGGAATGCGTTCCGGCCACCCCAGGGCGTAGGCAATGGGCGTCCGCATGTCGGGCGAGCCCAGCTGAGCCAGAACCGACCCGTCCACATAGGCCACCATACTGTGAACAACCGATTGCGGGTGAACGAGAATCTCGATTTGATCGATCTCCAGGAGAAACAGGTGATAGGCCTCAACGACTTCCAGCCCCTTGTTCATCATGGTGGCGGAATCGACCGATATCTTCGCCCCCATGTCCCAGTTTGGATGATTAACCGCCTGGGCGGGGGTCACCGTCGCCATCTGGGGCCGGGTAAATTCTCGAAATGGCCCGCCGGACGCGGTCAGAATAATTTTTTCGACGGCGCCGGTCCGCTTGAAGTCGAATACCTGGAAAATCGCATTGTGTTCCGAATCAACCGGCAGCAACGTCGCCCCATGGCTTGCAACCTCTCGCATGAACAGCGACCCGCTGCAAACCAGGCATTCCTTGTTGGCGAGGGCGACCATGGCGCCGCGCCTAATCGCCTCAAGGGTCGGTCGAAGCCCCGCCGCGCCGACAATTGCGCCCATCACCCAGTCCGACGGGCGGCCGGCGGCCTCGATAATCGCGTCGCGACCGGCGGCCACCTCAATGTCGGTGCCGGCCAGCGCCTCTTTCAGTTGAGAATATTTTTCGGCGTCGCCAATTACCGCCAGCCGGGGCCGGACTTCAAGGGCCTGCTCGGCCAGCAGTTCAACATTCCGATATGCCGTCAAGGCCTCGACACGATAATTGCCGGGATTGCGCCGGATCAAATCGATGGTGCTGCAACCGACTGACCCCGTGGAACCCAGTATGGTCACACTCCGGGGATTGGTCGTTATCTGGCGTCCCTCAAAATTCATTTCAGCTCCCGTTTACGCCAACCAATAAGCGGCGGCCGCCGCGACCGGGGCCGCGAAAAGCAGGCTGTCAAGCCGGTCGAGCAGGCCGCCATGTCCAGGTAGCAGAGTGCCGGAGTCCTTTGCTCCAAACCGCCTCTTTACGGCGGATTCCATCAGATCACCGAACTGCGCCCATGCAGCGAGACCGACCCCCATCGCCCCCATAATCGGAATCGTGCCCCAACCCTGTATATGAGCGGCGCCCGCGCCGACCAGCCCCCCGGCGATCGCCCCCCCGATTGCGCCCGACCAGGTCTTGTTCGGGCTGATAGCGGGCGCAAGCTTGGGTCCGCCGAGATTTTTACCGGCGAAATAAGCGCCGGTGTCACAGAGCCAGATCAGGACCAGCAGCCAAATGATGGCCTCCATTCCATAGACAGTGTTTTTGCGCAGCCATATCAGCGATATCAGGGCCGGACCGAGATAGAGCAGCGCCAGAAATCCCCAGATCGCCGATCGGCCACCCAGATGCGCCAGCAAGCCGGAAACGAAGGCAGACGCGACCAGGACCGCGAACGCCACTTGGGTCAGGCCTCCATGGGCCAACCACAGGACGCCCAGCAAAGCCACGACCTGGAATCCCGCACCCACCGTCTTCCAGTGCGTGGCGGTCAATCTGTTCCATTCCCATGTCATGACCACGGCCGCCACCATCAACGTAGCGACGAAAATCCAGCCCCCGAGCCAGACCGCGATCAGTGTCAAAGGCACGAAAACCGCCACCGAAACGGCCCTGGGCTTGAGGCTGTTTTGCCCTTGCCGCTCCCGCGCCCTGGTTTGGCGGTCAACCACGCGCGGCCCCAAAACGGCGATCCCGCGAATGATATTCCTGAATCGCGCCGATTAAGCTGTCGCGATCGAAATCGGGCCAGTACAGGTCGAGAAATACAAGCTCGGAATATGCCGATTGCCAAAGAAGAAAGTTGCTGAGCCGCTTCTCGCCGCTCGTTCTGATTATAAGATCCGGATCGGGCATGTCGGCAGTGTCCAAACTGGCCGCGAACATGCCTTCGTCAATATCCCGTGCGCTCAAGCGGCCTGCCGCCACCTCCGCCGCAAGCCGCCGTGTTGCACTCACGATCTCGGCATGGGCGCCATAATTAAGCGCGATCACCAGGGTCATCGCCTTGTTTTCGCGGGTTGAGCTTTCCGCCTGCTCAATCAGATCGATGATATCGGGCGCCAGCCGCTCACGATCGCCAATGAAACAAATGCGAATATTTTTTCGGTCGAGTTCTTTAATTTCCCTTCTCAGATACACTCTGAGAAGGGTCATCAAGTCATCGACCTCTCCGGTCGGACGGTTCCAGTTTTCCGAGGAAAATGCGTAGAGCGTAAGATACGAGACCCCGAGCTGGCGGCAAGCCTCGACGGTTTTGCGGACCGTGTCCGCGCCACGACGATGCCCTTCGACCCGAGGCAGATTGCGCGCCCTGGCCCACCGGCCATTGCCGTCCATGATGATCGCAATATGCTTCGGCGCCCGCATGCGCGCCTGCTCCAATTCAGCGGTCAACATGCCCCTATACCCGGAGAATGTCTTCCTCCTTGACGGCGAATTCACGGTCTATTTCCCCAATCATCGAATCAGTCATCCGCTGGACTTCTTCGGCCCAAAGCTTGTGCTCATCCTGACTCATGTCACCGTCTTTTTCCATGTGCTTGAGCATATCCATGCCGTCGCGGCGCACGTTCCTGACCGCCACCCGAGCCTGCTCGGCATATTTCGCGGCGACTTTCGACAACTCCTGCCGGCGCTCCTCGTTCAGCTCTGGAATCGGCACCCTGACCAGCAGCCCGTCCACCACCGGATTTAGCCCCAGGCCCGATGATCGAATGGCTTTGTCGACCGCCCCGACCATCGACTTGTCCCAAACCTGCACTGAAAGCATCCGGGGCTCCGGCACGCTGATGGTGCCGACCTGATTGAGCGGCATTTGGCTGCCATAGGCCTCCACCGTAATCGGCTCTAGCAAACTGATGGAGGCGCGACCGGTTCGAAGACCGGCAAACTCGGTATGGAGGACATCGACCGCTCCCTGCATGCGGCGCTTGATGTCTGCAAGATCTGGGTCCTGGCCCATATTAAATCCTTTCGCGAATTGTCGTGCATCGCCCCTCACCCGAGAGCACCCGCATCAACGACCCTGGCTCATGGATCGAGAACACAACGATGGGAATTCCATTTTCCCGCGCCAGCGAAATCGCCGAGGCGTCCATCACTCTCAGATCCTTTGATAACACATCCAGATAACTCAACGTATCGTATCTGGTGGCATCAGAGTCGGTCTTTGGGTCCGCCGAATAAACACCATCGACCTGCGTGCCCTTGAGCAAGCCATCGCATTGCATCTCCGCCGCGCGCAATGCGGCGGCAGTGTCGGTGGTAAAAAATGGATTGCCTGTCCCGGCGGCAAAAATAACGACGCGCCCTTTTTCCAAATGGCGCATCGCCCGGCGGCGGATATAAGGCTCGCACACCGAGGCCATTGGAATCGCGGACAGCACGCGGGTGGCGACGTGTTTGCTCTCAAGCGCATTCTGGAAGGCCAGCGCGTTCATCACCGTGGCCAACATGCCGATATAGTCAGCGGAGGAACGATCCATGCCTTCCGCCGCCCCGGACAGGCCGCGAAAAATGTTGCCCCCACCGATAACGAGACAGACCTGCCGCCCGCTCTCCACCGCCATGGCAATCTCGGCCGCGAACTGGTCAACTGCCTTCAGATCGATGCCAAAGCCCTGATCTCCCATCAAGGCTTCGCCGGACAACTTGAGCAGTACACGATTGTAAGACTTGGGGTGTCCCATATCCGCCCTCGGCTTGCGCTATGCCGCCGGGAAGCGGCGCGCCACAGATTGGCCCGCCCCGTCCCCGCAGTTGTTCTACCGGCAGATGCCACTCGCGCGCAACACCTTAGCGCTTCGGCCCTGCAGCGTACGTTCTCGGATCGCTGGCAAACCCGGTGGCCGGCCGGGGTCGGAAATCAGCCGTTGCCGGCGACCGCCGCGACTTCGGCTGCAAAATCGCCTTCCTCGCGCTCGATACCCTCGCCCAGGCCATAGCGGACAAAGCCAATGAGTTCGACGGACGTGCCGAGTTCCTTGGCGACCGTCTCGACCGCCTGCGAAACCTTGCTTTCGCCGTCGATGACCCAGGTCTGATTGAGCAGCACAGCCTCTTCGAAGAACTTGCGCATCCGGCCTTCCACCATTTTCTCGATGATGTTTTCCGGACGGCCCGATTCGCGAGCCTGTTGCGCCAGGACTTCGCGCTCGCGTTCGACAATCTCGGGATCGAGATCCTCGACCGAAAGCGACTGCGGATTCGCCGCGGCGATATGCATCGCAATCTGCTTGCCGAGTCCCAAAAGCCTGTCAGCGTCGCCGTCCGATTTCAAAGCCACCAGAACGCCGATCTTGCCCATGCCGGGCGCGGTGGCGTTGTGGATATAGCTGGCAACGACACCGGGATTGACCGAGAGCGACGCGCAACGGCGCAAATTCATGTTCTCGCCAATCGTCGCGATGATGTCGGTGAGCTCAGCCTCGACCGTCCGGTCCTTATCCGGATAACCGGTTTTGACCACGGTATCGAGCTCCCCACCCTGGGCCAGCGCCACTTCGGCGACGGTATTCACGAACGCCTGGAACTGTTCGTTACGCGCCACGAAATCAGTCTCGGCGTTCACCTCGACGATTGCGCCGGCGCCGCCGTTGACAGCGACCGCGACCAGACCTTCAGCCGCCACCCGGCCTGCCTTCTTGGCGGCAGTCGCCAGACCCTTGGTGCGCAGCCAATCAACCGCGGCCTCGAGATCGCCGCCGCATTCGACAAGCGCTTTCTTGCAGTCCATCATGCCGGCACCCGACTTGGTGCGAAGCTCCTTGACCAGAGCCGCGGTTATTTCCGCCATAATTAACCCCTTTGGTAAAAAGATGCATATTGGGATTTAAAATCCCGAACGATTTACAATCCTCGCCCCGCTTCGCTTACGAAGCGGCCTCGGCCTCCGCGGCGTCGGGCGTACTTTCGCCTTCGGCAGCCGCCTGCTCCGGCGCGGCCGCTTTATCGGCTTCAGCAACCGGCTCGGCCGGAATTTCCACAACGGGCTCCAGCTCAGCACCGACATCGACGCCGCGTTCGACCATCTCCTGTTCGATTCCATCGAGAACCGCCAGGCACATCAGGTCGCAGTAAAGGTTAATGGCGCGGATCGCGTCGTCGTTGCCTGGAATCGGATAGTCGATCAAGGCCGGATCGGAATTGCTGTCGACGATGCCGGCGATTGGAATGCCAAGCTTCTTGGCCTCCGCAATGGCGATCGATTCTTTATTCGTATCGATGACAAACAACACGTCCGGCAAGCCGCCCATTTCGCGGATGCCGCCCAAGGACCGCTCCAGCTTGTCGCGCTCGCGTGTAAACTTCAGCAACTCTTTCTTGGTCAGGCCGACCTTTTCGCCTTCCATCATCTCGTCCAGCGACCGCAGACGCTTGATCGACTCGGAAATCGTTGTCCAGTTGGTCAGCATGCCGCCGAGCCAGCGGTGGTTGACGTAATATTGCCCGCAGCGCTTGGCCGCTTCCGCAATCGGTCCCGACGCTTGACGCTTGGTGCCGACGAACAGCACCCGCCCGCCCGACGCCGCGGCGTCGCGCACAGCGGCAAGGGCGCGGTGCAGCAAGGGAACGGTCAGCGAGAGATCGATGATATGAACTTTATTCCGGCTTCCGAAAATGTACTCACCCATTTTCGGGTTCCAGCGATGGGTTTGATGGCCGAAATGCACGCCTGCCTCAAGCAATTGGCGCATCGTGAAGGTGGGCATAACCATGCCTTGTTTACTCCTGTTCCGGTTAATCCTCCGCGGAATTTTGGCCGGCTTTTCTGACCGGCACCGGATCGACCCGCGAGCTATTGCTCCGGGCCGCACTTCCGCGCGCGAAATATGGATGCGGTAATAGGCTGAACATTCTGCCAATGCAAGTCGAAATCACGATGATCCAACGAAAGGCGACCGAGCGCAATCAGATCGATGTTTTCGGCTTCATCCTGGCGAGAACCGGATCCACCGGCCCCTCGATCGTCTCATATCCCACATCGTCGGGAATTCTTAGCCAGGCGCCCTGGTCGGTGTTGAATACCGTGGGCAGCACCCGGACGATCGGCTCCCGGCGCGCTTTTTCGATTGCCTCCGCCACCGTATTGGCGCGCGCCAGCTTTTCCAGATTGAGGCGGGTCGGGAACACAATGACGGCATCACCGTCTTCGGCCGCCGTCAGGGCATCCGCCGGTCTGATCCACAGCGAGTCGACGGACTCCGAACCGTCATGCTCGGGCCGATGATCATCGTGCGCGCCAACAAGGAAAAACCGGGTTTCAAATCTCTTGGGCACGATTTCCGGCGTAACCCAGTGGGCAAACGGAACCAGCAAATCACAAGCCAAAATCAAATCCTCGTCAGCCACCATGTCCGCCAGCGTCCCTACGCCGGACGCAATGTCGTCGCGGTATTTAACCCTGATCTCAGTCAACCGGTCGCCGGTAATCAGTTCCCCATATCCGCGCCCCCGGGCCAGCAGGACGCCGCTTTCCTCAAACGCCTCGCGGATCGCCGCGACGGCATAACCGAGACCGTGCTCGCGGAAATGTTCGGCGCCCGCGCACCGGCTCCCGAGCGCGGGGTCCATGTCGCCAGGGTCGACCTTGCCGCCGGGAAACACCAGGGCGCCAGAGGCAAAATCAATTTGATGGTGCCGCTTGACCATGAACACTTCGAGCCCCCGATCACTGTCCCGCAACAGCAGAATGGTGGCCGAGGGAATCGGCGGTCCAATTTCGGCGGGCTTCGTTGCACTCATCAGCTTTCACCGTTTGTCGGGATTTCACATCTCGCGGGTATCGACCACTCCGGGAATGGTCGTGATCGCGTCTCGCACCTTTGGCGAAATCGCATACCGTCCCGGTAATGCAATCTCCACCTCGCGCCGGCCTTCATCGAGGTTTACCACAAAAGCGACAGAGCCTTTTCTGCCAGGACATTTATCCAGTATCCGCTTAATCCCGGCGAGCGTTTTTTCGCTGTCGATGAAAATTTTCAGCCCGGCGGCAGAGTCGGTTACGACCTGATCCAGAGACTGGATGCGTTGCCCGATCATCTTGAGGGTATCGTCACTGAGGCTGGCCTCGACAGTGACGATCACCGCCTGGTTAGCGTCCAGAAGCTCCCGGCTGGCATTGAGGACTTCAGAAAACAAAGTGACCTCGAAACCGCCGCTCGCATCGGACAATGTCGCAAACGCATACGGGTTGCCGCGCGCCGATTTGCGCTCCTGGAATTTTGACACGACACCGGCCAGCTTGAACCGGCTGGCGCCCTTGGCGACCCGGGCCATGACTTCGGCGGCCGCAACAATGCCCTGCTTTTCCAGCGTTTGGGCATAACCGTCCAACGGGTGTCCACTCAGATAAAATCCGATCGCCTCGCGCTCGCGCTCAAGCTTGTCGATTGATTGCCAGTCGGGCACATCGGGCAGGTTTGGCCGGTCGTGGACGGCGGCGTCGCCCCCGAACAAATTGGTCTGCTGTGACGCCCGCTCAGCGGTCACGCTGACGGCATGCCGTAACAGCATCTCGATCGAGTCATAGGTCTGGGCACGGTTGGCCGCCATGGAATCGAAGGCGCCGGCCTTGATCAGGTTTTCCATCAGCCTCTTATTGATCGCCCTGGGGTCGACCCGCTCCGCAAAATCGATCATATCCTTGAAACGCCCGTTGATGGCCCGCTCCTCCACCAGCATTTCAATCGCCTGTTTGCCGACATTCTTGATCGCCGCCATCGCATAGCGCACGCAAAGCGCCGGCTCGGTCCCACAATCGCCGCGTTCCGCATACGTTTGCTGGTCGCTCTCCACCGCGAACCCGGCGAACGAATAGTTGACATCGGGCGGCAGCAGCCGGATTTCCAGCCGCTCCAGTTCAGCGGCGAAAATCGCAAGCTTGTCCGTGTTACCGAGGTCGAGCGTCATCAACGCCGCCATGAACTCGACCGGATAGTTGGCCTTTAGCCATGCCGTCTGGTAGGCGACCAGCGCGTAAGCCGCGGCATGCGATTTGTTAAATCCGTAGCCCGCGAATTTCGCCACCAGATCGAAAATAAAGCTGGCCTGTTTCTTCTCGACCCCCTTCTCCACGGCGCCTGAAACGAACCGCTCCCTTTGGGCGTCCATCTCGGCGGCGATTTTCTTGCCCATCGCTCGACGCAACAGGTCGGCTTCGCCCAGCGAATAGCCGGCGAGAACCTGCGCGATTTGCATCACCTGTTCCTGATAGATGATGACGCCGTTGGTCTCCTTGAGAATGTCGGTCAGCGTCTGATGAAGATAATCCGGTTTCTCTTCCCCATGCTTGCGCTTGATATAGGTCGGAATGTTATCCATTGGCCCCGGTCGATACAGGGCGACGAGCGCGATGATGTCTTCGAAGGCGTCCGGCTTGAGCTGGCGCAAAACATCGCGCATGCCCGACCCTTCGAGCTGGAAAATACCGACCGAATCGCCGTGGCTCAAAAGCTCATAAGTCGACCTGTCGTCGAGTGGCAGCGTCGCGATGTCGATTTCAATGCCGCGATCCCGGATCAGCTTGACCGCGTGGTCAATGACCGTCAGCGTCTTGAGGCCCAGAAAGTCGAACTTCACCAGACCGGCCTTTTCCACCCACTTCATGTCAAACTGCGTGACCGGCAAATCGGAACGCGGATCGCTGTAAAGGGGCACCAGTTCGTCAAGCGGCCGATCGCCGATCACCACGCCGGCGGCATGGGTCGAGGTGTGGCGGAACATGCCTTCAAGCCGCAGGGCGATATCCAGCATTCGGGCCACCGATGCGTCGGTATCCCGCTCGTCTTGAAGACGCGGCTCGTTCTCCAGCGCTTCGCTCAGCGTGACCGGATTGGCCGGATTATTGGGCACCATTTTGCAAAGCCGATCGACCTGACCGTGCGGCATTTCCAGCACCCGCCCCACATCGCGCATCACGGCGCGGGCCTTGAGCTTTCCGAATGTGATGATCTGGGCGACCCGGGTCGATCCATATTTCTCCTGGACATAGCGGATCACCCGATCCCGCTTGTCCTGGCAGAAGTCGATGTCAAAGTCGGGCATCGACACGCGTTCCGGGTTCAGAAAACGCTCGAACAGCAATCCGAAACGCAACGGATCGAGGTCGGTGATCGTCAGCGCCCAGGCCACAACGGATCCCGCGCCCGAGCCACGGCCCGGCCCCACGGGCACATCGTTTTTCTTGGCCCAGCGGATGAAGTCGGCGACGATCAGAAAGTATCCGGGAAAATCCATCTCGATGATGATCCCGAGTTCCTTTTCCAATCTTTCCCGATAGGGTTTGGTCGCCTCGGCACGCGCCGCGTCGTCAAGATCGTCGGGCAGTGCCACCTTCAGCCGCGCCTCCAGCCCCGCGTTCGCCTGTTTGCGCAACTGGTCGGCTTCGCTCAGTCCATCGTTGGCCGGGAATTTCGGAAGGATCGGCGCATGAAACTGGACGCCGAAGCCACATCGCCGGGCGATCACAAGGGTATTGCCGATAGCCTCGGGCAAGTCGGTGAACAGCGCCTTCATCTCAGCGGCTGACTTGAACCGGTGATCGGACGTCAGCCTGCGACGGTCCTGCTGACCGACATACACACTATCGGCGATGCACAGCAACGCGTCCTGAGCGCTAAACATCGACTCGTCGACAAAATACGCCTCGTTCGTCGCAACCAGCGGCAAGTCGTGGTCATAGGCGAAGTCCAGGAATGCCGCTTCCGTGGCGCTCTCCTCCCCCATGCCGTGGCGCAGGATTTCGACATAAAGGCGGCCAGGGAAAATCTCCGCCAGTTCCCGCAGCAAGCGCTCGGCCTCTTCCATCTGGCCGTCAAGAATGCGCGCGCCGACCGGCCCGCCTGGCCCCCCTGTCAGGGCGATCAGTCCACCGGCATCGGCGCGCAATTCGTCGAGCGTGACATGAGGCGGCTGCACGCCGTCGGTGCCCAAATGGGCGTGGCTCACCAGCTTCATCAGATTGCGGTAGCCGGTCTCGTTCTGGGTCAGCAGAACAATCGGTTCGGCGACTGCCTTCTGGCCGGTGCTGTCGCCCGGTTTGCCGACCATAAGGCCCAGGGTGCATCCGACAATCGGTTGCACGCCGGCGGCCGCCATCGTGTTCGAGAACTGTAGTGAGCCGAACAGGTTGTTGGTGTCGGTGATCGCCACCGCCGGCATGTCGTGCCGACCGCACAGCTCCGCCAACTCGTTTATGTGGATCGCGCCCTCAGAGAGCGAGAAAGCGGTGTGGACCCGCAAATGAACGAAATCCGCATGTGCCACTGGCACGCCTCCTGAGGTCGCAACCCGAAAACGCGGACGCCGCCAGGCGCCCGCGGGAAGTGAAATTTACCGCCAGGCCGCGATGATGACGCCCATGGCGATATAGGTCACAACGGGCTGGCCGGCATTAATGAGGTAAAGTTTGAAGGGCGTGCCGCTGAACAGCGCTCCCATCCCCATCGTGGTGGCGACGAAACCAAGGCCCACCACCAGGCCGACATGCGCCCCCGCGGCCAGTGTGGTTGCGCCGGCCCAATGAATGGCCACCGCAATCGCGGTCGCCTGCACCAGCGATAGCAGGGTCGAAATCACATAAGCCTTTTTAGGATCGCCGAACCCTTCCTTGGGCATTTCAACCAGCTTCATCCAGGCCTTGCCGAACAGCAGCGGCGAATACCACAGACCGCCGATCACCATCCCCGCGACAGCCGAAACCACAATCGCCAGATAATTCAGTTCCATACCAAACATGATCGCCCCCTTTGGTTGTGTCAGTCCTCTATCAGGACCCCGTTGTGAAGCACAACACGGCGGTCCATCCGGTCCGCCAATTCGCTGTTGTGCGTCGCGATCAGTGCCGCGGCCCCCTGCTCGCGCACCAGCGTCAGAAGCTCCGCAAACACCAATTCCGCCGTTCTCTCGTCCAGATTGCCCGTGGGCTCGTCGGCCAGTAAAACCTTTGGATCATTGGCCATGGCCCGCGCGATCGCGACCCGCTGCTGCTCGCCGCCGGACAACTGCGCCGGCCGATGGTCCAGCCGCTCGGCGAGGCCAAGCCTGGCCAGCATGTCGGCCGCTTTTTCACGAGCCTGATCGCGGGATTTACCGGCGATCATCTGCGGCATCACGACATTTTCGACCGCCGAGAACTCGGGCATGAGGTGGTGAAACTGATAGACGAACCCCAGTTCATGCCGCCGGGTCACCGTGCGCCGACTTTCGCGCATCACCCCGCATGCGGAACCATCGATCCATATCTCCCCCTCGTCGGCATGTTCCAACAGCCCGACAATATGCAAGAGCGTGGATTTGCCCGCGCCCGAGGGGCCCAACAGGCCAACGATCTCCCCGGGTTTGATGGCCAGGGAAACGCCCGTCAACACTTCAAGGTCATTTGATCCCTGACGGAAGGTCCGAACTATGCCTTCGAATTTAAGCGCATCACGGTTCATGGCCATCACTCGTACCGAAGAGCCTCAACAGGGTCGAGCCGGGCCGCGCGCCAGGAGGGATAAAATGTGGCGAGAAAGGTGAGCAGCAGTGCAATCACGGTAACCGAAATCACTTCGCCAGTATTGACCACGGCCGGCAACTGGCTGAGGAAATAGACCTCCTCACTAAACAGGTCCGTCCCGATCAGCCCCTCAAGCGCGCGCTGGATATTCTCGATATAGGCGCAGAACAGCAACCCCACGGCGACACCGATTGCGGTTCCGGCCACACCGATACTGGCCCCGGCGATAAAGAAGACTCGCATTACCGAGCCCTGGCTCGCGCCCATGGTGCGCAGGATCGCAATGTCGCTCCCCTTGTCCTTGACCAGCATGATCAGGCTGGAGACGATATTGAAGGCCGCCACCAGGATGATCAGCGTCAGGATGATGAACATCACGTTCCGTTCAGTCTGGATCGCGTTGAAGAAGCTGGCGTTGATGCGTCGCCAATCGACGATATGGGCATTCGGTCCCGCGACCTCCATCAGGGGGACATGGAACCCGCCCGCCCGGTCGGGATCGGCGATCATCACTTCCAGCCCGCTCACCCGACCGCCGAGCCGGAAATAGAGCTGCGCCTCTTCGAGCGGCAGGAAGACAAAGCTCGAATCATACTCGTACATGCCCATCTCAAAGGTCGCGACGATCTCGTAGGAGCGCGTCCGCGGCGCGCTGCCGAACGGCGTATAGGTGGGTTGCGGCGACACCAGTTGCACGCTGTTTCCGACTCTGAGCCCCAGTTTCTCGGCGAGTGCACCGCCGATCACGACCGCGTCACGCCCTTCGAACAATTCAAGATCACCGCCGGTGATATTGCCTGAAATGACTTCCAGCGCCGCCAGATCCGACGGGCGAATGCCGCGGGTCAAGGCGCCGGCCGCCTGGCGAGGGCCGATCGCCATCACCTGCCCTTCGACGATTGGAGTCACCGTGACGATGCCGTCGATGCTACGCGCCCGTTGCGCCAGCGCATCATAATCTTGCAAATTCTCGCCAATCCCCTGAATCATCAAATGGCCGTTAAGACCGAGTATCCGGTTCAAAAGCTCAATCCGGAATCCGTTCATCACTGCCATGACGATGATCAGGGTCGCGACGCCCAGCATGATCCCGACCAGCGAAAAGCCGGCAATCACTGAAATCGCCCCTTCCTTGCGCCGTGCCCGCAGATACCGCGCCGCGATCATCCATTCGAAGGCCGAAAACATATCCCCCGCTACCCGATCAGTTGCGACAGCGCCGCGTCCACCGACAGCTCCTGACGCTCGCCGGTCGCGCGGTTCTTGAGCTCGACCACGCCGGCCGCCAGCCCCCGGGGGCCGACCATGAGCTGCCAGGGCAACCCGATGAGATCCATATTGGCGAACTTGGCCCCGGCGCGATCTGCCGTATCGTCGTATAGAACCTCGACACCGGCGTTTCGAAGCCTGGCATGGAGATCGTCGCAAGCCTGCACACAGGCATCGTCGCGAACCTTCAGGTTCAACAGCCCGACCTTGAACGGCGCCACCGAATCGGGCCAGATAATGCCATTCTCGTCATGGCTGGCTTCGACCACCGCGCCCACCAGACGCGACACACCGATCCCGTAGGACCCCATTTCAAGCTGAATATCCTCGCCGTCGGGACCGGCCACCGTGGCGCCCATGGCTTTTGAGTATTTGGCGCCAAAATAGAAGATATGCCCGACCTCAATGCCCCGGGCCGACTTCAACCGCTCCGCCGGGACCGGGCAGTTCGCCGGGTCGTGCTGCTCGTCGGCGGCGGCGTAGAAAGAGCGCATGCGTTCGACGAGATCGCCGTCCGCACTGGCGTTGGCCAGTTCATCGAGGCCGATCGCGCCAAGCGCTTCATCGTAAAACACCTCACCCTCGCCGGTTTTGGCGAGAACATGGAATTCATGACTCAAGTTGCCGCCGATCGCACCGGGGTCAGCCCGCACCGGCACCGCCTTTAGCCCCATTCGCGCAAAGGTACGCAGGTAAGCCGCATACATTCTGTCATAGGATCGGCACGCGCCGGCATAATCGAGATCGAACGAGTAGGCGTCTTTCATCAGGAATTCCCGACCCCGCATGACGCCAAAGCGCGGCCGGATTTCGTCGCGGAATTTCCACTGAATGTGATACAGCATCTTAGGCAGGTATCGGTAGGTCCTGACATTGTCCCGGAATATCTGAGTGATTTGCTCTTCATTGGTCGGACCATAGAGCATGTCGCGGTCGTGCCGGTCGACGATGCGCAGCATTTCCTTGCCATAGTCGTCATAGCGGCCGCTTTCCCGCCACAGGTCGGCGGGTTGAATAGTGGGCATGAGCATTTCCTGGGCACCCGCCCGGTCCTGCTCCTCGCGCACGATCTGCTCGATCTTCTTGAGCACCTTGAAACCGAGCGGCAACCAGGAATAGATTCCGGCGCTCGACTGCCGCACCATACCGGCGCGCAGCATATATCTGTGGGAAACGATTTGCGCCTCGCTGGGCGTTTCTTTCAGCGTGGGCAGGAAAAACTCTGACAGGCGCATCGACACCTCAACTCAATGATAACGGGAACTCAGGTCGCCCGGCCTCACTGTCCCGGTTCGATGAACAGCGGTCAGGTGCGACGGCTTGCTGACTTTAGAGCGTTTTCGGATCTAATGGAATCGATTTGATGGGCGGGAGCGGTTCGCCCGGCCAGGTGCAACACGGCGCTCAGTCGGAAGATACGGCCTTGTCCTCGCAGGCCGCCGCCAGCGCTCTTTGCTCGGGCGCGTCGAGCCGCTGACCATCGAAATAAACATGCTCGCCCCGGACTTCGATGACGCCGATATTGGCCTGATTTCGAAACAGTGGCGAACCAGCTGGAATTCCGAATCTCTCTTCCAGATCAAGTTCGATGTCGATGGTAAACACCTGACGCGGCTTTAGTGCCGGACCCGATCCGAGATCGGCGGGCGTCACCGGGTTACCGCGCACATCCACACCCGGTTCAAACCGGATGTCAGGCGCGGGGACGTGCCGGGTCAGAAAGCGGCAAGCCGCGTCGTCAATTCTTACCGTCACGCCGGCCCAGCCCACCGGCGACGCCGACACCGCAAGAACCGGAATCAATGCGAAAACATACCGAAATCCGAGCAAGTGCTTCATCTTCACGACATAATTCCTCCCGGAAATCTGCGATTCTTACCCGGTCGACAGTGCATTTGTGCTATTTATGCCACATTCTGGCAGAAACGCAACGGTTGCGCCTTTTCAGGCCTGTTTCAAGCGTGACTCCTGAAAATGAATCAACTACGCTCGCGACAATTATAAGAAAAAACGACCCAACGTGGCGCTAAAACAACGGCCCGGAGAGGCCCAAGTTTGGGGAGGCAGCCTAATTGGGGATGATGCTCCGCCATCGGGGGCGATAAGTCGTCGCCGGAACTAGAAGCAAGAACGCGAGCAGGAATTCCAAAAGCAAGGTTCGGAAACGAACCTTGCTTTTTTTTGTCCCTACACATGATCCCTGCTGTCAGCTCGCCAGGTCGCGCAGCGAAAACAGCTCGGCTCGCACCACAAGCCAGCCCAACAGCCAAACGATGCCAGCGACCACGCTGGTTGCGGCAAGTTTGAGCCAGATCCTGGGCTTGACGGGCGCGCTGCTGATGGTGCCGGGTTCAATGCCTCCGCCGGCCTCGTCCTGCGTGGTCACTCCGATGGGGAGCACCATGAACAGGACCAGCCACCAGATAATGGCATAAATGGCCAGCCCGCTGACCCAGCTCATTTTTCGCCGATCTGTTCGAGTTCGATAAGGGTGCCGTTGAAATCCCTGGGTGACAAAAACAGCACCGGATTCCCGTGGGCGCCGATCTTCGGCTCACCATCGCCGAGCACCGCCATCCCGGCCCCGACAAGCCGGTCCCGGGCAAGCGCGACATCATCGACCTCATAGCAGATGTGATGCATGCCGCCATTGGGATTGCGCGCCAGGAATTTCGCGACCGGAGACCCCTCGCCCAACGGCTGCATCAGCTCGATCTTGGAATTGGGCAGGTCGACGAAAACCACGCTGACGCCGTGCTCGGGCAGCGCCACCGGCGCGGAGACCTTGGCGCCCAGTGTTTCAGCATAAGTCCGGGCGGCCTGACCCAGGTCAGGCACCGCGATTGCGACATGATTGAGACGGCCGATCATCTGTCCTTCTCCCCTTTTGGGCGGGCACCCGGCCGACCGTGTCAGGTCGCGGGCTTCACCTTCAGTCTGATTACCTGCACCTCAGCTATCGGCTTCTTGCCTGTCATCAGGCGGCATGTCCGCCGCGCCGCGATACGAGCGGTCTCGCCGACCGCGTCGTCGGATCTTGCCTGTTTGCCGCCCAGACCGGCCAACGCGGCTTCGATTGCCTGCTGGACGGCAATAATGATCTCGCTGGAATCGCCTTCCCAGGGAACGCCCATCATGGTCACCCGCGGCTCGCTCAGCAGCCGGCACTTGGCATCAACCGCCAGACTGACCGATATATGGCCATTATACATGAGCCGCCGACGCTCAACCATCGCCTGGCCATCCGAGTGCACGATCCGGGTTCCGTCGACCACCAGGCGATCGACGGACAGTTGTTCGACTATTCGGGCGCCGTCACGGCACAGCTCCACCAGCGAGCCGTTTTCCGGCACGATCGTTGTCGGCACTTGCAGCATTTTCGCGAACTTGGCATGTTCGACCAGATGGCGTCCTTCGCCATGAACCGGAACCGCTATTTGCGGCCTCACCCACTGGTACATGTCGGCCAGCTCGTCGCGACAGGGATGACCTGAGACATGCACCGCATGGTCTTGCTCGGTGATCACCTGGACACCGCAGTGGACGAGCTGATTGTACAGCGCATAAATCGCCCGCTCGTTGCCCGGAATCTGCCGGGACGAGAAAATCACGCTATCACCCTCGCCAAGGGTAACGTGCGGATGGTCGCCGTTCGCGATTCGCGCCATTGCGCCACGAGGCTCGCCCTGGCTGCCGGTGCAGATGTATAGCACCTTGTCGGCCGGCAGGTAGCCGGCCTCGTCATCGTCCAGCAGCTTGGGCAAATCGGCCAGATAACCGGTCGCCCGCGCCGCCGCCACGGCTCGCCTTATCGATCGTCCCACCAGCACCACGTGACGATCGTTAACCGCCCCCGCCAAGGCAATCGTGCGCAGGCGCGCGACGTTGGAAGCGAAAGCCGTAACCGCGACCCGTCCCTTGCATTTAGCGATTGCCGCCTCAAGATTTGTCCGAACCCCGGCTTCGGAGCCCGACCTGCCCGGGACAAACACATTGGTCGAATCGCAGACCATGGCCAGCACCCCGGCATCGCCGAATTCCTTAAGCCTGGCCTCGTCCGTGGCCTCACCCAACTGCGGCTCGGGATCCAGTTTCCAGTCGCCGGTATGCATGACCGTGCCAGCCTGGGTCTTGATCGCCAGGGCGTTGGGTTCCAGAATCGAATGGGTCAGGGTGACGTAGGCAACCTCGAACGGGTCGAGGTCAATGGAACCGCCCAACGGCACCACATGCAACGGCACTTCGTCCAGCAACCCGGCCTCGCTCAATTTCGAGCGCAGCAACTCGGCCGTGAAAGCTGTGGCGTGGATCGGGCATCGCAGCCTCGGCCACAGATGGGCCACGGCGCCAAAGTGATCCTCGTGGGCATGAGTGAGCACGATCGCCAACAGGTCGCCGCGCCGTTCCTCGATAAAGTCAGTGTCGGGCAGAATAAGGTCGACGCCCGGCAGCTTGTCATCAGCGAACATGACGCCGAGATCAACCATGATCCACTTGCCGCCAAAACCATAAAGATTGAGGTTCATCCCAATCTCGCCGCACCCTCCGAGCGGCAGGAAATAGAGCTTCCTGGGGTCAAGGGAACCGATTGTCATGATGCTGAATTGCGTCGATGGATCGCCACCAATCCCCGGATCGTGAGATCCTTGTCGATATGTTCAATGAGGTCCATTTCTCTTCCAAACAGGCTGGCGAGCCCACCGGTGGCGATCACCGTCATGTCCGCTCCGTATTCATCCTTTATACGCCCGACCAGCCCCTCGATGAGGCTCACATAGCCCCAATATGCGCCGGACTGCATGGCGGAAATGGTGGCCTTGCCGATCACCTGTTTCGGTCGCTGTATCGCCACCAGCGGCAACTTGGCCGCGGCCCGGTTCAGAGCCTCAAGCGATAAATTGATCCCGGGCGCAATGATACCGCCCAGATAGCTGCCATCGGCATCGACGACGTCAAAGGTCGTGGCGGTTCCAAAATCGATTAGAATGAGCGGACCGTCGTAACATTCGTGGGCGGCCACGGCGTTGACCAGCCGGTCGGCGCCGACATCTCCCGGCTGGTCCACCCGAACCTTTATTCCCAGATCGGCGCCGTTATCCCCGACAACGATCGGCGGGCAGTTGAAATAGCGCCGGCACAACGAACGCAGATTGAACAGCGCCTGGGGCGCCACACTGGCGATGATCGCGCCGTCGATATCCGAGGGCGACAATCCCTCGAGGGTGAAAAGCTGATTGAGCCAGACGAAATATTCATCGGCCGTGCGGGTGTCGTCTGTCGCGGCGCGCCACTGGCCGCGCAGGTTCCGGCCATCGTGGACCGCGAAAACGATATTGGTATTCCCGGCATCGATCGCTAACAACATTTCTGATCACCTGACCGAGGGAAAAAATACGTCGCCGGCATTAATAACACGGGTCTTGCCCAGCGCGTCCACGATTTCCAGCGCGCCGTGCTCGTTCAAGGTGCGAAACACGCCCTCAATGGTCCCGTCGTCCGTCCTGACGGCGATCGGCCCGCCGAGACCCGCCGCGTTTTCGAGCCAGGCTGCTCGCACCACGCCAAACCCCCGGTCACGCCACATTGCGAGCCAATGATCAAACCGGCTAACATACAGAGCCAACATGGTTTCCGGACTTTCCCGCCGGCATCCCGCCGCGCTCAGCGCGGTGGCCGGATATTGGGTATCGTCGGGAAAGCTTTCGAGGTTTACACCAACACCGACAATCAGCCAATCGGCCAGTCCGCCGCCGCCAAGGGATTCGAGCAGGATACCGCCTGCCTTTCGGCCGTTCAGCAACAGGTCGTTGGGCCATTTGTAGCCAACTTCGCCGCCAGGCGGCAGCAATGGAGTGATGATATCGCCCAGCGCCACAACGGCGAGAAACGACAACTCCGCCGCCCGCGCCGCCGGGCATTGCGGCCTGAGCATCAGGGAGAAATAGAGATTGCCCTCGGGCGACACCCAGTGCCGCCCTCGCCTTCCTTTGCCGGCGGTTTGCCGCCGGGCCCAGATTACGGTTCCTTCCGCCGCACCGGCCGCAATCCGCCTTTTAGCCTCATCGTTCGTGCTGTCAATCTCGTCCAACGACACCAACGAATAGCCCTCGGGCAGGATTGCCGGGCCGGTCATCGGCCGGCCTTATGGAAACAGCGCGCCGGCGGCAGCCTTGGCGCCCGTGACCAGTGGCGACGGATAAACAAAAAACAGCAGCGTGAACAAAGCCGTAGCGCTGAGAATCAAGCCCATCGCGCGCGGCAGGGGCTTTTCAAAATCCGGGGCCGGCTCGTCAAAATACATGATCTTGATGATGCGAAGGTAGTAGAACGCCGACACAACGCTCGCAAGAAGACCGATGATCGCCAATGCATAAAGTTGCACATGAACGGCGGCCATGAACACATAGAGCTTGCCGTAGAAACCCGCCAGCGGCGGAATGCCAGCCAGCGAGAACATGAAAATGGCCAACGCCGCCGCCATGCCGGGTCGGGTACGCGACAGACCGGCGAGATCGTCGATATGCTCGACCATGCCTTCCTTGCGCCGCATCGACAGGATGCACACGAACGTGCCGACATTCATGGCGAGGTAAATCGCCAGATAGATCAGCACACCCCGCACCCCTTCCGGGGTCCCGGCGGCCAGGCCCACCAGCGCGTAACCCATATGACCGATTGAGCTATAGGCCATCAGCCGCTTGATATTGGTCTGGGCAATGGCGGCAATGGCGCCGAGCACCATCGAGGCGATCGACAGGAAGATTATGATCTGGCGCCACTGGTCGGTGATCTCGGGGAACGCCGTCATCATGATCCGCACGAACAGGCCCAGCGCCGCGATCTTGGGAGCAACGGCAAAGAAAGCGGTGACCGGTGTCGGCGCACCTTCATAGACGTCCGGCGTCCACATATGAAACGGCACCGCCGAAACCTTGAACGCCAAGCCGGCAATGATGAACACCAGCCCGAGAATGATGCCGATCGACACTCCGCCCGCCGGGCCGGCCACCGCATCCGCGATGACGTTGAAATTGGTTGAGCCGGTAAAGCCGTAAATCAGCGAGCAGCCGTAAAGCAGCATCCCCGACGACAGTGCGCCCAGAACGAAATATTTCAGTCCGGATTCGGTGGCGCGAAGGGAGTCGCGCTTGAAGGCCGCCAACACATAAAGCGCCAGACTTTGCAGCTCGATCCCCAGATACATCGACAGCAGATCATTGGCGGACACCATCATCAGCATGCCGAGCGTCGCGAGAAGAAGCAACAGCGGATATTCGAACCGCTTCATACGCTCGCTTTCGATATAGCCCGCCGACATCGCCAGAACCATCCCCGAGCCAAGAAGGATCATCAGCTTCATGAAGCTTGAGAACGGGTCGACCACGAACATTGAATCGAAGGTCAATGTGCGCTCACCCGGCGCGCCAAGCACGAACAAAAAGGCAATCGCCGCCACCGCCACTGAAAACCACAGCACCGAGCGCGAGGACTGTTCACCTTTGAACACGCCATACATCAACAAAGCCATGGCGCCGATGGCCACCAGGATCTCGGGCAAGGCAGGCGACAATGCAGGTACGGGAAACACGGTCATCGGGCGGCCTCCAGGCCATGTGTCAGGGACGATAGGTTTTGCGCGGTCGCCATGGTCGCCTCATATTGATCGATCAGGTTGGCGACCGAGACGTGCATCACATTGAGGAACGATTCCGGATAGACGCCCATCCAGATCGCAACAACGATCAGTGGCGCGAACACCAGCACTTCCCTGCGCGAAAGGTCCATGATGTTCTTGAGCTCGTCCTTGTCCAACTCACCAAAGATCACCCTGCGATAAAGCCACAGCATATAAGCGGCGCCCAGAATGATGCCGGTAGCGGCGATAAACGCCACCCAGGTGCTGACCTGAAACGCTCCGATCAGGATCAGGAACTCGCCGACAAAGCCGCTGGTGCCCGGAAGGCCGACCGAGGCCAGCATGAACACCATGAACACGAACGCATATACCGGCATGCGGTGAACCAGGCCGCCGTAGCTGGCGATTTCCCGGCTGTGAATGCGGTCATAAACGACGCCGACGATCAGGAACAGGGCGGCCGAGACCACGCCGTGGCTGAGCATCTGAAGTATGCCGCCTTCGACGCCTTGCTGCGTGAAGGTGAAAATGCCGATCGTGACGAACCCCATATGGGCGATCGAGGAATAGGCAATCAGCTTCTTCATGTCCTTCTGGGCAAGCGCGACCAGCGATGTGTAAACGATCGCCACCAGGCTCAGGCCAAACACCAGAGGCGTCAGCACCTCCGTCGCGTGGGGGAACATCGGAATCGAGAACCGAAGAAACCCGTAGCCGCCCATTTTCAGCAGCACGCCCGCGAGAATGACCGACCCGGCCGTCGGCGCCTCCACATGGGCGTCCGGCAGCCAGGTATGCACTGGCCACATCGGAACCTTGACCGCGAACGATGCGAAGAACGCCAGCCATAACCAGCGCTGGAGCCCGGGATCGAAGTGGAACGCCGTCAATGTCGGGATATCAGTGGTCCCGGCCTGTACGAACATCACCAGGATCGCGACCAGCATCAGCACCGACCCCAGGAGCGTGTACAGGAAGAATTTGAAGGTCGCGTAGTTCCTGTTGGGGCCGCCCCACACGCCGATGATCAGGAACATCGGAATCAGGCCACCCTCAAAGAACAGATAAAACTGAATGAGGTCGAGCGAGCAGAACACGCCGATCATCATGGTTTCGAGCAGCAGGAACGCGATCATATATTCCTTGACCCGGACCCGGATCGCTTTCCAGCTCGCCAGAATGCACAGCGGCATCAGGAACGCGGTGAGAACGATAAACAGCACCGAAATGCCATCGACGCCCATGCGATAGGCGATCGCATCACTGATCCAGTTCGCCCGTTCCTCAAACTGATATTGGGCGGTGGCGGGATCAAACCCGTTCCAGATCACCAGTGAGAGCACCATCGTCATCAGGGAGGTCCACAGAGCGACCTTGCGCGAGTTCTGGGCGACCAGTTCCTCATCGCCGCGGGTCGACAGGATGAACAACGCGCCCAGCGCGGGCAAAAACGTCACCGTCGACAGGATTGGCCAATCAGCCCACATCAGCCTGCTCCCCCCTGGATCATGTACCAGCTTACAAAGGCCGCCACGCCGATCAGCATGGCGAAGGCATAGTGGTACAGGTAGCCAGTCTGGAGTTCGCGGGCCCGTTTCGCTAACGCCAGAACCGACGCCGCGACCCCATCGGGCCCGTAGCCGTCGATGATGGCGCCGTCGCCCTTGCGCCAGAACACCCGGCCCAGATAGTTGGCCCCGCGCACGAACACAAAGTCATACAGTTCGTCGAAATACCACTTATTGAACAGAAACCTGTAAATCGGCCCGTTGGCGCTTGCGAGCTTGTGCGGGAGGCCGGGCTTGCGGATGTAAAACAGCCAGGCCAACCATAGTCCAAGCGCAGCCACCACCGCCGGCGCCCATTTCACCCAGGTCGGCACATGATGCGCCGCCTCGAGAACATTGTGCTCCTCCAGCATCACGATCGAGCCGCGCCAGAATTCAGCGTAGCCATGGCCGACAAACTGGTCAGAGAACGCCCAGCCGGCGAACACGGCGCCGATCGCCAGGATTACGAGAGGAATACTCATCACCTTGGGCGCGTCGTGGGCATGCTTCATGACCTCGTCGCTGGCATTTGGTTTGCCGTGGAACGTCATGAACATCAGGCGCATCGAATAAAATGCGGTCATGAAGGCCGCCGCAATGCCCAGATTAAAGGCGAACTGCCCGACACCAGAGTGAGCGGCGAACGCGGATTCAAGGATCATGTCCTTCGAGAAATAGCCGGAAAAGCCGGGCACGCCCATCAACGACAGCGAACCGATTAACATCAAAAGCCATGTCAGGGGCATCAGTTTCTGGATGCCGCCCATCTTGCGCATATCCTGCTCGCCGGCCAGACCATGAATCACGGCGCCGGAGCCCAGGAACAGGAGCGCCTTGAAAAAGGCGTGGGTGAACAGGTGAAACACCGCCGCGCCATAGGCCGAGACGCCGGCGGCAAAAAACATGTAACCCAACTGACTGCAGGTCGAATAAGCCACCACGCGCTTGATATCGTTCTGCACCAGACCGATCGACGCCGCCATGAAGGCCGTTGCCGCGCCGACGACCGCCACCACATTGAGCGCCACCGGCGCATATTCGAACAGCGGCGAACAGCGCGCTACCATGAACACACCGGCGGTCACCATGGTCGCCGCGTGGATCAGGGCCGAGACCGGGGTCGGGCCCTCCATCGCGTCCGGCAACCAGGTATGGAGACCGAGTTGCGCCGATTTGCCCATGGCGCCGATAAACAACAGCAGGCAGATGGTGGTCAGAATATCGAGCTCAAAGCCGAGGAACTGGAACGTCTGACCCATCAGCGCCGGTGCGGCGGCGAACACCACGGCATAATCGACCGACTGAAACACCAGGAAAATTGCCAGGATACCGAGGCCAAAGCCAAAATCACCGACCCGGTTGACCAGAAACGCCTTAATTGCGGCGGCATTGGCCGACGGTTTCTTGTACCAGAACCCGATCAACAGATAAGACGCCAGGCCGACACCCTCCCAGCCGAAATAAAGCTGCAGGAAGTTGTTGGCGGTCACCAGCATCAACATCGCGAAGGTGAACAGCGACAGATAGGAAAAGAACCGCGGAATATGGGGGTCGTGGCTCATATAGCCAATGGAATAGACGTGCACCAGCGCCGATACACCGGTCACGACCACCAGCATTACCGCCGTCAGCGTGTCAATCTGCAGCGCCCAGGATACTTCGAAATCACCCGACGAGATCCAGGTGAAAATCTCCACCTGCGCCGATGCGCCGCCGAGTGCCACGTCGGCAAAGGCCTTTATGGACATAAGCGCCGACAGCACGACCAGACCGGATGTGATCCACTGGGCGTTCCGATCGCCAATCCAGCGGCCGAAAAAGCCCGCGATCGCCGACCCGATCAGTGGCAAAAAGACAAGCGTTTTGAAAAACATCGCCCCGTTCAGCCTTTCATCAGGTTGACGTCCTCAACCGCGATCGTCCCGCGATTTCGGAAATAGACCACAAGAATAGCGAGCCCGATCGCCGCCTCGCCGGCGGCGACCGTCAACACGAACATCGCGAAAACCTGCCCCACCATGTCGTGGAGGAACGCGGAAAACGCCACCAGATTGATGTTGACGGCGAGCAGAATAAGCTCGACCGACATCAGAATGATGATGACGTTCTTGCGGTTAAGAAAAATCCCGAAGATCCCGGTGGTAAACAGGATTGCGGCGACCGCCAGATAATGTCCCAGTCCGATGTCCATCGTCCCTCACCTCGCGCCCAATGGATGGCGGCAATTATTACGTTTCACGTTCAAATCCCCTGCCCCGGTTCAACCTTCTTGATCTCGAGCGTATCCTCACGCCGTCTCGCGACCTGTTTGGCAATGACCTGCTTCTTGACGCCCTTGCGGGACCGATGCGTCAACACGATGGCGCCGATCATGGCAATCAGCAGAATCATGCCCGCCGCCTGGAACAGATAGACGTACCGTGTGTAAAGCAGGTGGCCCAGCGAACTGGCATTGTCCACGACCGCGATATCCGGCGTCGGCGCCGCGACGACCCCCGCCGTCCCCGGCGCCACGATCAGTCCGCCGACCACCAGCAGGATTTCCACCAGAAGAATCACGCCGACCAAAACCCCGGCCGGCATATACTGCAAAAAGCCCCGGCGCATCTCGACGAAATTGATGTCGAGCATCATGACCACGAACAGGAACAGCACCGCCACCGCGCCGACATAG
>JBHHWG010000003.1:0-74287 GCA_046756385.1 Sphingomonadales bacterium
ATGGCGCGCCGGGTCTCTTCGAAATCCTTGTACTTGCCGGTCCCGACGATCAACCGCGACGACAAGCGGTGGCCGGCAACGGTGAGCACGTTCTCATCTAGTGCAACCGATGCCGCCTCACCGCCGCCGCCACCGATAAAATGAACGATTTCGAGCCGGTCGCCCTGATCAACCTGAATCTGGTCATAGACAGAGCGCGGCACGATTTCGAGGTTTCGTTCCAGCGCGACCTTGCGCGGATCCAGCCCCAGTTCCTCAAGAAGCGCGGCAATCGAAACTGTTTTCTCGATCTTCCGCGTTTCACCGTTTATCGTGATCTCCAGCAATTTAGTCACCCGGTTTTCGTGAAAAGACGGGGCGGCTTGCGGATGCGCCGCTTCCCTATGGTGCGATCCCGTATTATATAAACTTCTTTCTCCGATTTTGCTGCTAGTATTATGACACCATCAATCAAGCGTTCGGTACTGATCCTAAACGGGCCAAATCTCAATATGCTGGGTTTGCGTGAGCCCTCGGTATACGGGCGCGCAACCCTTGCCGATATTGAGAAATCGGTCAGGGAACGGGCCGCGGAACTGCAAATAGCGGTCGATTTTTGGCAATCGAACAACGAAGGCGAACTAGTCGCGTGGATCCACGAGGCCCGGGGCCGATATCACGGCATCATCATCAATGCCGGCGCCTATAGCCACAGCTCGATCGCGCTGCTCGACGCGCTGAAACTGGTTGATATTCCGGTGATTGAAGTTCACATTTCGAACATCTTCCGGCGCGAGGACTTCCGTCATCACTCCTACATAAGCCAAGCGGCGAATGGTGTGATCTGCGGTCTCGGCACCAACGGTTACCGAATGGCGCTTGAGGCTGTTCATCAAATAACACAAGACACATAATTACCAGGCTGGGGCGCTCCATGGCAAAACTCGATATCGACCAAGAACTGATTCGCGATCTGGCTGCATTGCTCGAAGAGACAGGCCTGAACGAGATTGAACTTGAGGATGACGGCAAGCGGCTGCGCGTGGTGCGCGCGGCGCCGACGCCAAACGTGGTCGCCGCGCCGGCCCCAGCCCTGGCGGCAGCTCCGGCTGCCCAGGCGAATTCGGGGCCCGCAAACCCGGCGGACCATCCCGGTGCGGTGCTGTCGCCCATGGTGGGCACCGTCTATGTGGCGCCCGAGCCCGGCCAACCCCCATTCGTGAAGGTCGGCGATGTGGTGTCCGCGGGCCAGCCCCTGGTCATCGTCGAAGCCATGAAAACCATGAACCAGATTCCCGCGCCCAAAGCCGGAAAGGTCCTGGAAATATTGATCAGCGATGCCGACCCTGTCGAGTATGGCGATCCCCTGATGATCATTGAGTGATGCCCCGGTGACCGATACGATGTTTGAGAAAGTGCTGATCGCAAACCGTGGTGAAATCGCGTTGCGGGTCCATCGCGCTTGCAGGGAAATGGGCATTCGCACCGTGGCGGTCCATTCCACCGCCGATGCCGACGCCATGCATGTGCGTCTCGCCGACGAAACGGTCTGCATCGGCCCGCCGAACGCGGCCCAAAGCTACCTGAACATCCCGGCCATTATCGCGGCGGCCGAGATCACCGGGGCCGAGGCCATCCATCCCGGATATGGTTTCCTCTCGGAAAACGCTGATTTCGCCGAAATCATCGAGGATCATGGCCTGACGCTGATTGGACCCAGGGCCGAGCATATTCGCCTCATGGGCGATAAGATCGCCGCCAAGCAAACGGTGGAACGGCTCGGCATTCCCACGGTTCCAGGCTCGGACGGCCCGGTGGAATCCGCTAAAGAGCTGCATAAGCTGGCCGCCGAAATGGGCTTTCCGGTGCTGATCAAGGCGGCATCCGGCGGCGGCGGCCGGGGCATGAAGGTTGTCGAACGGCCTGAGGACCTCGACACCGCTTACGCCGCGGCCCGAAGCGAATCAAGGGCCGCGTTTGGAGACGACACCGTCTATCTCGAGAAATTTTTGACCAGTCCGCGCCATATCGAGGTGCAGATCATGGCGGATTCGCACGGCAATGTCGTGCATCTCGGTGAGCGCGATTGCTCGCTCCAGCGCCGCCACCAGAAAGTCCTGGAAGAGGCCCCCTCGCCCGCCCTCAATGACCGCGACCGGGATCGAATCGGGTCGATAGTCAGTAAGGCGATTGCTGGCCTGGGCTATCTGGGCGTGGGCACGGTCGAATTTCTATACGAAAACGGCGAGTTCTTTTTCATCGAGATGAACACCCGCTTGCAGGTCGAGCATCCGGTGACCGAGATGATTACCGACATCGATATCGTGCGCGAGCAGATTCGCATCGCCGCCGGCGCGACCCTGGCCTACAGCCAGAAGGACATCACCTTCTCGGGCCATGCGATCGAGTGCCGCATCAACGCGGAAAATCCGGAAACATTTGCGCCGACTCCGGGCCGGCTTACCGATTACCACCCGCCAGGCGGACTCGACGTTCGGGTGGATTCGGCCCTTTATGCCGGCTACAAGGTGCCGCCCCATTACGATAGCCTGATCGCCAAACTCATCGTTCACGGGCGCAACCGCAATGAATGCCTGATGCGCCTTCGGCGGGCGCTGGAGGAATTCGTGATCGGTGGCATCGATTCGACGATTCCGCTGCATATCGATCTGGTGTCGAACGCGGATTTCGTCAACGGCGCCTACGATATCCGATGGCTTGAAAGGTTGCTCGCGCCCGACGATTCATGATCACGATCACGCCGGAAATTCTTCTCCAGGCTTATGCCACCGGGATCTTCCCGATGGCCGAATCGCGGGACGACCCCACCCTGCACTGGATTGCGCCAAAAATGCGCGGCGTCCTCCCGCTCGATAGCGTTCACGTACCGCGCAGACTGGCCCGTAAAATTCGCCAGGTCCCGTTTGTTGTTCGAACTGACAGCGCCTTCGGCAAGGTCATCAGGGCTTGCGCGGAACCTGAGCCCGGCCGGCCCGATACATGGATCAACGACACGATCGTCGAGCTCTACTCCAGTCTGTTCGAAACGGGTCATGCGCACAGCGTCGAATGCTGGCGCGACGGGCGGCTGGTCGGCGGGCTTTACGGAATCACCCTGGGAGCCGCTTTTTTCGGCGAGAGCATGTTCAAGCGGGAGACGGATGCCAGCAAGATCGCCCTGATGAATTTGGTCGCGCGGCTGCGGTTCGGCGGCTTTAAGCTGCTGGACATGCAATTTCTGACCGATCACCTGAAGCGGTTCGGGGCCGTGGAAATTCCTCAGAAGAAGTATCAGGAACAATTGCGCCGGGCGGTGGCGAGTAGCGCCGATTTCTACTCGTTGCCTGAAGACGCTTCGGCGGCGGCGGTTTTGCAGTTGGTGACCCAAACGTCATAAACCGGATGCTCGAGCGCGGACAGCGCCGGGCTTGAGGCGAACATCCAGCCGCTGAAAGCCTGCGTCGGGGTCTCCCCCGCCTTGACGTCGAAAATTTCGAGATAGGCAGTGGTTTCCGGCGGCTCTTCGGGCGGGCGCTTATGGCACGACCGGACAATGATACTCAGTGTGCCGAATTGCACCGATTCATGGAGCGGCGCCTCGATCGTCGTGACCCGCGCCGTAATTTTGTCGAGCCCGCCGAGGACCGCGACCTCATGTTCGGCCGGCGGGTTCCTGGAAAATTCCGGCGGCCCGATAGGCGGCGATTTCTGCTGGGCCGCGGCGCCGCCCACCGTCATGATGGGGCTAAGCAGCACCATGCCAAGTCCGCACAACACGGCGCCTGCTGTTTTGAAAGTTCGGAACGAGACCAGCCCGGGCGCTCTCATGACGGGTCAGTTTTCCTTGGACGGCGAATCGGTCGCACTGAAGATCGCCTGGCCGACCAGCCCCATCAAATCAACCGATCCCTGCGTGAACTCTATTTCATCTCCCGATTCCAACAGGTCTTCGCTGCCGCCCGGCTCGATGGACATATAGTAGCCACCCAGCAACCCCTCGGAGGTGACCTTGGCGGCCGTGTCATCGGGCAGACGGATCGCGGAATCGATCGAGAGTTTCACCACAGCCTCGAACGTGTCGTTGTCGAGTTCCTGATCGACGATGGTGCCGATCTTGATACCGCTCATGCGCACGTCGCTGCCGATGGCCAGGCCGTCGATTCGGTCAAACTTGGCAACCAGATGATAACCGTTGACGGACCCGATATCTGTCCTCGTATAGGCGAACGACAGAAAACCCACGGCGACCGATAAAACGATCGCTCCGATTATCGTTTCAACCGGATTACCACCCATCATGTCACCTCCTGCCGAATACTTGCTTTTTCTTTATTTCCGACGAGCTGTCGGGCGGCGATCAGGGGCTCCACGCCTCATAGTCGCCGGTCGTCCGGCGCCGCTGCCCTGATTCGTTCAGGCTGCCCGCCGGGAAATAAGCCATCGTGGTTCCGGTCAGATTGGGAACATGCTCCGTTTCCCACGACTGGGTTTCAAGCGGCGCCTCCGAAGGGGGCTGATCGACAAGATTGTGGAGCCAGGCGTGCCAATCCGGCGGGATCCGAGATGCCTCGATCTCGCCATTATAAAGGACCCACCGGCGGTGACCGCCCCGTTCCCGGTAATATTTATTACCGCCGTCATCTGTGCCGACGAATTCACCCTTCCATCGGGTGAACAAGCCGGTTCCCACCGTGTGGCCATTCCACCACGTGAAAATACGCAAAAAGACCG
This sequence comes from Sphingomonadales bacterium, assembly GCA_046756385.1. Classification (GTDB taxonomy): domain Bacteria; phylum Pseudomonadota; class Alphaproteobacteria; order CAZZKF01; family CAZZKF01; genus JBHHWG01. The sequence continues at coordinate 4,711 of JBHHWG010000003.1, forward strand.
ATTTGATCATGTTAATACAGTGCCCTGGTTAGATTGGCGCGACTATGGCACCGCTCGGCTTTGAGGTCCAGTCCAACCTTCTCGATTATCGCCGTGGCACGGATGTGACGATGGCTTATTACCCACCTTCTGGTTGAGTCAGATTCACTCCCGCAACCATACCTGCAAGCAAAAATTCCGCGCCAGCGGCAGGAAACCACCAGATTTTGAAATGCAAGATTAAAACTTCCTAAATGTGGTATTTTTGATGTTGCATTATCGGCGAAACCGGCTCTAAACTTCATACATCAACAAGGCGGTCGCTACTAGATATTGTGGCCGCTGACATGTTGAAATTGCTTATATTTTGGACAGTCAAGAAGCGTGCGGTTCTGCGCAGGGACAGCTATTCCCTGGCCGCTTTCGGGACAGCGCGTGCGGGGGCATATCGGGGGTTTCAATGCGAATCAATCGCTGTTTCACACAAGCAAAATCATCGCCCTACGAAGGGATCGAGTTCCGTACCGCCGTCAGCGAGATCAAGAATCCTGACGGGTCGGTAGTGTTTCAGCTGGACGAGGTCGAGGTGCCCTCGGCGTGGTCGCAGGTGGCGACCGATGTTCTGGCCCAGAAATACTTCCGCAAGGCCGGTGTTCCGCAGCGCCTGACCCCGCATGAGGAAAACGACGCACCGAGCTGGCTTTGGCGCCGCAAGGCCGATGAAAAAGCTCTTTCCGAGCTGCCCGAGGCCATGCGCTACAGCCACGAATCGAGCGCCAAGCAGGTGTTCGACCGGTTGGCGGGGACCTGGACTTATTGGGGGTGGAAAGGCGGTTACTTCGATGGCGAGGAAGACGCCCGCGCTTTCTACGACGAACTGCGATTCATGCTGGCCAGGCAAATGTGCGCGCCTAATTCGCCACAGTGGTTCAACACCGGACTGCATTGGGCCTATGGGATCGACGGCCCGGCGCAGGGACATTTCTATGTCGACCACACCACCGGCGAGTTGACCAAATCCAAAACCGCCTACGAGCACCCCCAGCCCCACGCCTGCTTCATTCAGAGTGTCAGCGACGACCTCGTCAATGACGGCGGCATCATGGATCTTTGGGTTCGCGAGGCGCGTCTGTTTAAGTACGGCTCCGGCACCGGCAGCAATTTCTCCGATTTGCGGGCGGCAGGCGAAACCCTGTCCGGCGGCGGCAAGTCATCCGGCCTGATCAGCTTCCTCAAAATCGGCGACCGGGCGGCGGGGGCGATCAAGTCCGGCGGCACCACCCGGCGCGCGGCCAAGATGGTGATTGTCGACGTCGATCACCCGGACGTTGAGGAATACATCAACTGGAAGTCCGTCGAGGAACAGAAAGTCGCGGCCCTGGTATCCGGTTCGAAGCTTGCGGAGCGGCACCTGAACGCGGTGATGAAAGCCTGCCAGAACAATGAAAATGAAGAGCTGGACGATGAAGCCCGCCTCGATCCGAGCCGGAACGCCGCGCTAAAGAACGCGATTCTCGCAAGCCGCGACGTGTTGATTCCCGAGAACTACATCCAGCGCGTTATCCAATTTGCCCGGCAAGGTTATACCAGCATCGATTTCCAGACCTACGACACGGACTGGGATTCGGAGGCCTACCTCACTGTTTCCGGCCAGAACTCAAATAATTCGGTTCGGATCTCCGACGATTTCATGCGCGCGGTCAGGGATGACAGCGACTGGGACCTGATCCGTCGCACGGATGGCAAGGTGGCCAGGACCGTGCGGGCCAAGGAACTTTGGGGGCAGATCGGTCACGCCGCGTGGTCGTCGGCGGATCCGGGCTTGCAGTACCACACCACGATCAACGACTGGCACACCTGCCCGACCTCGGGACCGATTCGGGCATCGAACCCCTGTTCGGAATATATGTTCCTCGACGACACCGCGTGCAATCTGGCGTCGCTCAATCTGATGGCGTTCCGTCAGGCGGACGGCAGCTTTGATACTGCCTCGTTCGAACATGCCGTGCGCCTGTGGACCATCGTGCTTGAAATTTCCGTGCTGATGGCCCAGTTCCCTTCCCCCCGCATTGCCGAGTTGAGCTATCAATATCGGACATTGGGCCTGGGCTACGCCAATATCGGTGGTTTGCTGATGGCGTCGGGCCGGTCTTATGACAGCGATCAGGGCCGGGCCATGGCCGGCGCCATTACCGCGCTGATGACCGGCGTCGCTTATGCAACGTCAGCGGAAATGGCGGGTGAGCTCGGTGCGTTCCCGGGCTATGGGGACAATGCCGAGCATATGTTGCGTGTGATCCGCAATCACCGGCGCGCCGCCCACGGCGCCGCGGATGGGTATGAGGGCCTCGCCACAAATCCGGTCGCGCTCGACATCGCCAACTGCCCCGACCGGGAGTTGACCGCCGCCGTCGCCAAGGCCTGGGACCTCGCCCTGAAGACAGGTGAGCAACACGGGTTCCGCAACGCCCAGGCGACTGTAATTGCCCCGACCGGCACCATCGGTCTCGTGATGGACTGCGACACGACCGGCATCGAGCCCGACTTCGCGCTTGTTAAATTCAAGAAGCTGGCCGGCGGCGGATACTTCAAAATCATCAACCGCACCGTTCCCGATGCCTTGGACAAGCTTGGTTATGACGAGGCGGCGATCAAGGAAATCGTTGATTATGCCGTCGGCCACGGAACGCTCGCCGGCGCCCCCGGCGTCAATCACGACACGCTCCGGGCGAAGGGATTCCACCAAGCTCAAATTGATGCGCTGGAGGAAGCGCTGGCAAGTGCGTTCGACATCAAGTTTGCGTTCAACAAGTGGACCCTGGGCGCGGAATTCTGCACCAGCGGCCTGGGCTTTTCCGACGAGCAGCTTAACGATGTGACGTTTGACATGCTCAAAGCCCTGGGATTTTCCGGGAAGGAGGTCGACGCCGCCAATGTTTATTGCTGCGGCGCCATGACGCTGGAGGGCGCACCGAATATCAAGGACAAGCATCTGCCGGTTTTTGACTGCGCCAGTCCCTGCGGCCGCATCGGCAAGCGCTACCTTTCGGTCGACAGCCATATTCGCATGATGGCGGCCGCCCAGCCCTACATCTCCGGCGCTATTTCCAAGACCATCAACATGCCCAACAGCGCCACGGTGGAGGATTGCCTGAGCGCCTACATGCTGTCGTGGCGCCTGGGCCTGAAGGCGAATGCGCTCTATCGCGACGGCTCTAAACTGAGCCAACCCCTAAGCGCCATCGCTCTGGAACCCGAGGCACGTGAAGAAGAGGCAGCAAGGCAAACGCAGCCACAGGTGGTCGCCGAGCGGATTATCGAGCGAATTATCGAGCGCCCGCGCGAGGCCCATCGCAATCGAATGCCACACCGGCGCAAGGGATATACCCAGAAGGCCACGGTTGGCGGGCACAAGGTTTATCTGCGAACCGGGGAATACGACGATGGAAGCCTCGGCGAGATATTCATCGACATGCACAAGGAAGGCGCGGCGTTCCGCAGCCTGATGAACAATTTCGCCATCGCGATCTCGATCGGCCTGCAATACGGCGTGCCGCTGGAGGAATATGTCGACGCCTTCACGTTCACGAGGTTCGAGCCGTCGGGCATGGTCGAAGGCAATGACGTCATCAAGATGGCCACTTCGCTCGTCGATTACGTGTTCCGGGAACTCGCGATTTCCTATCTGGGCAGGAACGACCTCGCCCATGTCGAGCCGGCGGACCTTCGATTCGACACGTTGGGAGGCGGCGGCGCTGACGACCCGGAATCGGACAAACAACTCGGCGCCACCGGAGAAACCGCTTTCAAGGCGGCGATGGAGCTGGCCAGCACCGGTTACGTCCGGAGCAATCTTTATGTGTTGAACACGAAGACCAGCGAAGAAGCGCAACAAGCTGAAACCGCGTCTGCCATGGAGGCGGCACCGGTGGCGGCCGTTGCCGGCGGGGCAAGGGTCGCCACTGTTTCCGCCTCCGGCGGCGGGAGCATTACGGTGGACCAGGTTCGGGTCGCGCGAATGAAAGGTTACGAAGGCGATCCTTGCGGCGAGTGCGGCAATTTCACTCTGGTGCGAAATGGCACCTGTATGAAATGCAACACATGCGGCGCAACCAGTGGATGCTCTTGAGCCGATCGGGGTTTACGAATTGTTTACTGGGACGCCATTACTCTGAACATATGATTTCGCCTCTCGAGCACGTCAGTGGAGCGCCCGCACGAGCAAAAGTAATTTGGTTTGTGGGTGGTTAACCGGACTTTCGGTCATATTGCGAAAAGATGAAGAATTCGGATCGGTCTGATGGTTCAAGCAGTTGTTGAAAGCGAAAGTGTGCCAGACGACGACTCGCAATCGTCAGAAGCAACCGAAGGGGCGGAACTGAGCGCGGAGGTGCTTGTCGACCACCTCCCAATCGGCATTTTTGTGGTCGAAGTATTGGAAGACGGCGGTTTTCGCTGCGCCCAAACCAACAGTATATTCAGCTCCGTTTTGCAGCTTGCCGATCCGGATTTACTGGATTGCCTTTTCGACGATCCCGATGTGACCGCGGATATGCAGCCGTTTATCGACCATCTCGAGTCATGCGTCTCGTCCGAACAGTCCAAGGTTTTCGAGTGGTCGCGCCAGCTTGACCGGGAGATCACCTTTTTGGAGTGTCACGTCGTTCCTGTCGCCGATGATGACGGCACGGTACGGCGAGTCGTGGGCACAGTCGCCGACCGGACTCTTCAACGTCGATCGGAACGCCAGTTACTCCATGATGCGCTTCACGACAATTTGACGAGCCTGCCCAACAGGGGACTGTTTATCGACCGGCTGGAGCGCGCCAGCCTTGACGCCGTAAATTCCCCAACAAGAGTTTTCGGTCTTCTTCTGATCAATATCGACCGCCTTAAGATAGTCAACGAAAGCCTGGGCCATTTGGCAGGCGACGAACTCCTGATCGCGGTGGCTTTGCGACTTCAAAAATGCGTACGCCCGGAAGACACTCTCGCCCGTCTCGGCGGCGATGAATTCGCGCTGCTGCTTGACAACATTGAAAGTGCCGGGGAAGCGCGTGCTGTCGCCGAGATGATCCACAAGCGCATGCGCGTGCCGTTAAACCTTGGCGGCGCCGAGGTCTTTGTGTCGTTGAGCATTGGAATCGCCGAGCGGCACGGTGGCGACACCGACATCGAATCGCTGATGAGCGACGCCAGCTTGGCGTTGGGTAAAGCGAAAACCGCCGGCAAGTCCAGGACCGAGGTTTACACCCACGACATCAAACAGCGCCCGAAATCGCTGCTGCAACTGGAAACCGATTTGCGTCGCGCCATAGCCCGCGAGGAGTTCGAACTCTATTATCAACCGCTCATCTCAATGGCGGACGGCAGGATTTCGGGATTCGAGGCGCTCTGTCGTTGGAATCATCCCGACCGCGGCTTGATCATGCCGGGCGAATTCATTCCGCTGGCCGAGGAAACGGGCTTGATTTTGGACCTCGGCAGATGGACGCTGTGGGTGGCCTGCAAACAACAGAAGGAGTGGATGGACCAGCACCCCACATACCGCGACACGACAATCAGCGTCAACGTTTCCAGCCTTCAGTTCAACAGCGACATGTTAGTCTCGGACACCAGGGACATGCTCGCCCAGTGCGGGATCGGCGGCGCCAATCTCAAGCTCGAAATCACGGAAAGCGTGATCATGGAGAAACCGGATTTGGCGACTTTGGTTCTCAATGAACTAAGAACCATGAACATAAAGTTCGCTGTCGACGATTTCGGCACCGGCTATTCGTCGCTTAGCTATCTCAACCGATTCCCCATCGATACGCTCAAGATCGACCGCTCCTTCGTCAAGGACATGCACGAATCCGAGGAGAGTTACAAAATTGTGCAGATTTTGGCGTCACTGGCCGCCACCCTGGATCTGACATTGGTAGCCGAAGGAGTGGAAACAGTGCGCCAGCTCGCGGACCTTCAGAAGCTGGGCTGCAACATCGGCCAGGGATTCCTGTTCTCCCGTCCAGTACCCGCGGCCGAGGCCGAGAAATTCCTTCGCGACCCCCTGATCGTGGTCCCTTCCACGCCCAAGGAACAGGCAGCATCCTGCTAGAATTTTCTGTGAATTCATTATGATGAACAGGCATGATATAATGCCTTTGCGTTAATTATGAGCCGCATGTGCCGATAAATGAAAATTAAATCGGAGAACAGCAATGACGTCGCCAGCCAAGACCAGGGATGATGCCACGGATAGCAAGACGGCCCACTGGCTTAGAATATTACCGCTCATCTTTTTCGGCATCATTGCCTGGTTAATGCTCATCGCTTCATATTTCATGGCCGCGGTTCAATTTATTGTCGTAATCGTGACCGACGAACCAAACGCCCAGCTTCGCGACTTTGCGGCACGAATCGGAAGTTTCGTGCATGAGCTGATCGACTACCTCCTGTATCGAACGGATCAAATGCCTTTCCCGTTCGCCCCGTTCCCTGACGGCGAGTCGGCCCCAACGCCCAAACAGCCCCGCGCAAAACCGGCCAGCCGGCCCAAAGCCACGAAGACCGCTAAGCCAGCAAAGGCCCCGAAGGCCGCCAAGGAAGCTGAAATCGACGAGGAAAACAAAGAAACCTCCTAGTGGTGCAAATCAGACATATGGTCTGGGCCGCGGTCGGCGCCGTCACGGTCGTCGCGGGCTATTTGGCGTTTCGCCCGCCTGGAACAGACGAGCCGGCGATCGACGCGAGGATGGAAAACGCACGAATCGGCGACGCCGATCAAGAACCCCACAACTGGCTCGCCCACGGGCGCACCTTTGGCGAGCAGCGTTTCAGCCCGCTTCAAGAGATCAATGACGGCAATGTTGGTCGGCTCGCACTCGCCTGGCATTACGATTTGCCAACCCGCCGCGGACTGGAGGCGACGCCGATTGTTGTCGACGGCGTCATGTACACCACCGGCTCCTGGAGCATGGTCCATGCCCTCGACGCCCGGACCGGCGCGCTCTTATGGTCGTGGGACCCCGAGGTGCCGAGGGCGTGGGCCCGATATCTGTGCTGCGACGTCGTCAATCGAGGCCCGGCGGTTTGGCGGGACAAGGTCTTTGTGGCCACCCTCGACGGCCGCCTGGTCGCACTTGAGGCCAGGACCGGGAACGTCGTCTGGACCGTACAGACCACGCCGCGCGATCGCCCTTACAGCATTACCGGCGCGCCCCGCGTAATCAACGGCCGGGTCGTAATCGGCAATGGCGGGGCCGAATATGGCGTGCGCGGCTACGTCACCGCCTATGATGCCGAGACCGGGACCCAGGCCTGGCGCTTCTACACGGTTCCCGGCGACCCTTCTCAACCCTATGAATCCCCGGCAATGGAAATGGCCGCCAAGACCTGGACCGGCGATATGTATTGGCGCACCGGCGGCGGCGGCACCGCCTGGGATTCCATGGCGTTCGACCCCGACTTGAATCTGCTTTATGTCGGTGTCGGAAACGGTTCGCCCTGGAGCCGCGAAATCCGAAGCCCCGACGGCGGAGACAACCTTTTCCTGTCCTCGATCGTCGCTCTTGACGCCGATAGCGGCAAGCGGGTCTGGCATTATCAGACAACCCCGGGCGACAATTGGGATTATACCGCGACCCAGCATATCATCCTGGCCGATTTGAATATCCGCGGCTCTCTGCGCAAGGTCCTGATGCAGGCGCCCAAGAACGGCTTTTTCTATGTTCTTGACCGAGCCACGGGCGAGTTGCTGTCGGCCGAACCCTACGTTCATGTTTCCTGGGCCAGCCATGTCGACCGGGAGACCGGCCGCCCCGTTGAAAATCCGGCGGCGAGTTACGCGAACCGGCCGGCGCTGGTGTATCCGGGACCAATCGGCGGCCATAATTGGCAACCCATGGCCTTTCACCCGAAAACCGGGCTGGTTTATATCCCGGCGATGGATGTGCCATTCGTGTATGGCAAGGACAACGATTTCCGATACCGCAATTTCACCTGGAACTATGGCGTCGACATGCATCTCAGCGCCCCGCCCGAGGACCCGAGGGAGGAGGCGCGAATCCGGGCCATGTTGCAAGGCCGCCTCGCCGCCTGGGACCCGATCAATCAACGTGAGGTGTGGCGGGTCACCCATCGCGGACCCTGGAATGGCGGCGTCGTCGCAACCGCCGGTAATCTGGTCTTTCAGGGCGCCGGCGACGGACGGCTGGTGGCCTACCGGGCTGACACCGGTGAACGATTGTGGCAGGCGACAACCCAGACCGGGATCGTCGCGGCGCCCATGACTTACGCGGTAGGTGGCGAGCAATATATCGCCGTGATGGCCGGCTGGGGCGGGATCGCCCCCCTCGTGATGGGGCCGGGCGCCGCCGGTGTCAAAATCCGAAACATCAGCCGCGTTCTGGCGTACAAGCTTGACGGCACGGACGAATTGCCCCCGATACCGGCCGAGCCGGAGCCGCCCGTCGCGCCCGCGCTGAACGCCTCTAAAAAGGTGATAGCGCTCGGAAGAAAGCTCTTCCACTTAAGTTGCAGCAACTGCCATGGCGCCGGCGTGGTTGGCGGTGGCGTCATCTCGGATCTGCGTCACATGGACGCCGAAACGCGCACCGCCTTCAAGGACATCGTGCTTGGCGGCATCCTGGAAGACAACGGCATGGCCTCGTTCGCCGATATGTATGACGAGACCGAGGTCGAGGCCATCCTTGCCTATATCGTCAAGCGTGCCCGTGATGCGCAACTGGCGGCCTCGGAAAACGAGCCGCGCGATTAATCAGACACACCGAGGTCCTTGAACAGTGCCTCGATGCGGCGTGCATTGCCGTCCCAGGTGTAATCGTTCTCGGATATCGCCCGCCCGGCCGAAGCCCCCAGGCGTGTCCGCAAGGCCCCGTCCGCGCACAGACGGCCAAGGGCCTGCTCGAAGGAGCCATCGGTATCGGGATCGAACAGCACAGCATTGTCGCCGTCAACCAGCACTTCCCGGATATTATCCCGCGCCGGCGCCAGAATGGCCCGTTCCATCGCCATATATTCGAACAGCTTCAAGGGTGAGGCGTAGGGCGCGACATCGGGCTGCAAGGCGATATCGAACGCCGCGATGTAACGGGCAATGTCGGTGCGCGCCACAATGCCGGGGAAAGTCACGCGCTCGGTAATTTCCAGCGCTTTCGCCAATTCTTCCAGCCCTTCCCGCGCCGGCCCGTCGCCGACCGCCAGAAAATGCAACCGCGGTCGAGGATCAGACGCGGCGATAAATTCGAGCACCCGATCAAGCCCGTGCCACGGCCGCATGAACCCGGTAAAGCCCAACACCAGTTGCCCGTCGAGCCCGAGGCGGGCTTTTGCCGTCTCGCCAGTGCCGGGAGCCTCGAACTCCGCCCGGTTGATGCCATTGGGCATGACCCTGATCCGATCCTCCGGCACCCCCGCCGCGTTGACATATCGTCCAAGCACTGCCGTCACCGGCAACGCAAGATCGGCCCCGCGCCACGCAAACTTCTCGGACCACGTCGCAAGCCTGGCCAGCGAAAGACCGTCGAACCGCCCACGCTCTTGCGCGAGCGGCGCATTCACCTCGATCAGCATTGGCAGATGAAAGCGCCGCTTGAGCCAAACGCCCGCGGGCATGAACAGGTTATAGCGCTCGTAAAGGCAATCCGGTTCATGCTTGAGCAGGGCCCTTTTAAGACGCCGGTATGCGTGCACCGAATAGGCCAGCTCGATCAATTCATAGACGGCGCCAGGCATGTATTTCTTCAAAGTCGCAACCAGCCCGGCGCCGGCGCCGAACCGCTCGCGCTCCACTGCCGCCGGGCCGACGATAATCAGTTCGTGACCGCGCCGCTTGAGCGCATTGGTCAGTTCCTCGATATGGACGTACTGACCGTCCTTGGAGCGAGTGCGATGATGGTAGAGAATTTTCATGTGCCGGGCCGCTGCCCGATGATGTCGTTGAAAAGGGAGAGCTGGCCTCTCGTGGTTTGCTCCCAACTAAAGCCTTCGGCATAGGCCCGGGTCGCCTGCCGGTCCGGCAGGTTATGTGCCAACTCCCTTACCGCCCGCGTCAGCGCGGCGGGGGTGCGTTCGTCCATCAGTATTCCCGCGTCCCGGCTCGCCACCACTTCCGGCGTGCCCCAGACATTGGAGGCGGCCACAGGGGTGCCGCAGGCCATGGCCTCCAGAAGCACATTGGCCCAGCCCTCGCGGCTCGACGCCAACACCACGATGTCCGCTGCCGAATAAATTTCACGTAGTTGGTCATGAGGAACACGGCCCAGAAACCGAACCCGTTCCGATACGCCCAGCTTGGCCGCCAAGGCGATCAATGCGGCTTGCTCCGGTCCCTCGCCGACAATCAGGAGATCAAATTCAGGCAACTCACACAGCGCCCGAATCACAAGATCATGGCCTTTTCTGGCAATCAGGAGACCGACCGACAGCAGGGTCGGGCGCGTCAGCTTCAGCCGCTGGCGAGCAGCCGCCCGATTGGCGGGGCGGAACAGCTCCAAATCGACGCCATTGCGGAGCACCTTCACCCCTTCCGGCCTCACCCCCAGTTCGACCAGGACATCCTTCAGGGCCTGGCATACCGTAATGAGACCGGCGGCCCGAAGCGCCGCGCGCCGGATCAGGTGGCGCGGAATTTTGTAGCGCGGTATCAGATTAAGGTCGGTGCCGCGCGCGGTCACGGTTACCGGTTTGCCCAGCGCCTCGCCCAGCATCACCGCCGCCACCCCCTCGGGATAGAAATAGTGGGCATCGATAAGATCAAAATCATAGCCCGAGCGTAAAATCCGGTTCAGCACCGGCTTTAGGGCATGGAACATCAGGAACGGCGCGGCCGACATTCCGAACTTGGGAAGCAATGGGAAACGAGGGTACTGGATCGATATTCCATGCCGTTCACCGCGTTGGGGGACCGCCGCGAAAGTGGCGTATTGGCCGAACATCGAATGCCGGCAGGGAAACCAGGGAATGGGCGCCACCACCCGGGACTGCACCGCGCCGTCCCGGACCAGATGGCGCAGCCGGTTTTCCACAAACACGCCGTGATGGGGCATTTTGGCATTGGGGTACAGCGTTGAAAACGTCAATAACTTCATGCGCTCGCCGTTATCTTGTCGCCGTCGACCGCAAGAGCTGACCGATCAGGTGGTAAAAGCCCAAGCGCTTCACCGTAACTTTGGAACATCCGCGCTTGATCGTAATGCGCCCGAACATGCCGGGTATTGGCGCGCCCAATGCGCTCGCGCAGCGTTCGGTCCGCAAGCAGGCGGCTCAGATTGGCGGCAAGCCCGGCGCCATCGCCCGCCGCCGCGATCAGGGGGCGATTTTCAGGCGACACCACATCACCGACATCACCGACCCGCAAACCGGCGACCGGCTTGCCCGCCGCCATCGCCTGGAGCACGGTATTGGGCATTTGCTCGGTATCCGATGACAGGGCATGAATATCGAACCAGCCGATAACCTGTTCCGGCGCCTCGACATGCCCGGCCAGAATCACCTTGTCGGCGATGTCGAGGACCTGGATTTCAGTCTCCAGGGACGCCCGTTCCGGCCCGTCACCCACGATCAACAGCCGCACTGGCCTGTGGCGGTCAAGACGCGAAAACGCCCGCACCAGCCGAGGCAGATTTTTCTCCCGCCGCAACGGCGCGATGGTGCCGACAATCAGTTCACCGGCTCGCTTTTCAAAGCCGGGGGCCGCCCCCGCCGTCGGCTCCTGGCCAAATTTGTCGCAATCGACCCCGTTAGGAATGTGAACCACTTTTTCAGGGCCGAGGCGCCATATCCGGGTCGCGATATCGACAAGCGTGCGCGATGGTACGATTAATCTGGAAATATTCCTCAACGCAATGCGACGCATCCAGACCCGTCTGGGAACCTGGCGCAGCGCTTCCTCGACGCCGAAGCCGCTTTCCAGATGAATGTGCCGGCACAGGGGCCGAAACCGGTTGGCCAGCGCCCATTCGATGGCGCCCCAGTTATAGGTCAACAACAGATCGGGCCGGCGCGTCCGCAACAGATGGCGGATAGCACGGTGCCGTGACGGTAAACTGAGCCCTGAGCAGCCGGGGTCGATGAACTCAGCCGCGCACGTCTCGGCAAGCCGCGTCCGGGCGCCGAAATTTCCGTCAAGAGCAACGATGGTGTGACGATTGAGGTCTCCGAGGTGGTTCAAAATGGACGCCATGCGAACCTGAACACCGCCAACGGCAAAGGTTGGGAACACATGCAGAAGGTGTGGCCCCCTCCCGTGCTCAAGGTTTGCAGCCTTTTCCCCGTGAAGCGGCTTGGTTCTGGAAGCCATCGCTACCTGTCCCGGCCCTGGCGGCACGCCTGTCCATTCTGACGATGCGCTTAGATGTTTCGGTTAGTCATTCTCCGCGGAGCATGCGATTTTGATATACATTCCATTACTATTCCACAACTCGACGCGATCCCCAACACCATGATGGCCGGGCCATCGCCTCGGCCCGCGGGCAGGGGTGATGCCCCATTGCAGCTAATCGCTTGCTCGCATCCTTTTTAGAGCCATCTTACACCTGGAGTTTCATATTCCCGCGAGAACATTTTCTGGGAGAAAACCCGTGGTCAGGCATATCTGGTTCGGCTGTGGCTTAGTTATCGCGTCACTGCTTGCTTACTACACCTATGGTCAACTACCTCAAATCGTTGACTATTTCACCCCCAGAGTTCTTCAGCATGAATATGTGCTCCTGTTGCGGAACGATCCGTTCCTGGCGGTTTCGGGCTTCACTTCGTTCGGTGCGGTTTTCGCATTCATCGGGATTTTCGTCGTGCTGGCGATGTGGGACGGCATCGCGATCCGGACGATCCGAAAGAAGCTGGAAAAACTCCACGACCGGCAGCTTTCCGGCACGGCGCCGACGGTCGGCGACCTGATTGAGGCCTTTGCCGATTCGCCGGATTTCGCACCCCATGCCATGGCTTGCGCCGCCACCCTGGAAGGAACCGCGACCGGCGCGAAAAGCCCTGGCGACGATGCTTTCACACTGCGCTCCAGCGTTCCCCCACATGTTTTTTTCAGCCCGCGAACGTTGGTCGAAGACAATCTCTATCTGTGGATTTTCAAATCCCTGCCGTTCCTGGTGTTCGGTGTCGGCGCATTCTGTTTTGCGGGGTCTGTTATCATCAATCCTGGGTTCAGTCCCGGCGACGCCACACCGGTCACCGACGGCGACCGGCTCGTCACGCTGGCGACTTTTCGAGCCGGACTCATCGCCGTCACGATCGCCGGCTTCGTCGCCTTTCTGCTGGCCCAGTCATTGCGAATTCTCCTGGCCTTTCGCGCCAGTCAGGCCAATCGGCTGGCATCCCTTGTCGGCGCGCTGTTCCCCGGTGGCGCCGAAGCCAGATTTCTGGCGCAAGCGGCCCGGAACAGCCTTGAAGCCGCGCGCGAACTTTCAGCCTCGATGACCAGGCTAGGCAGCGACATTCATGCCGATATGGTCGAGCACGCCCAACGGGTTCTCGACGCAACCCAGGTGGCGACCGATTCCATCGTAAATAAGCTCGTCAGCGCCGTGCAAAGCACGATGGCACGACCGATCGCCAAGCTGACAACCGCCGCCAGGCAGACAACGCGCGATCAAGGCGAGCGCGTTCAGCATCTTCTGGAATCCGTACTCGCCAATTTCGTCAATGAGCTTGAGAAGAATTTTGGCAGCCAGATCAGGGCAATAGACGAGCTATTAAAAGCGTCGACCCAGACGGTCGCCAACGCGGACAAGTCCTTCGGTGACGCCATCACCGGCCTCGCCGAGGAAATCAAGGGAACCCTCAATCGCCTCCATACCAACGAGGGCGAGCGCTTCGATCAACTGAACCGCGATCTTGAGACTTACGCCGGTGAGCTGCGGGGGCATGTCGAAAATCACTCCCGTGCTTTCGCCACGACGATCGAACGAATGCTGGAAGAGGCGGCGGCAATTTCCAACTCGGTTCTTACCCAAAGCGCCGGCGATATGGCCCGAACGGCGGAGAGTTTCGACGCCCTCCATGGCGCGGTTGAAAATATGCTCACGCTGATCATGCCAACGCTGCATCGAGTGATCGCCAACCAGGAAAATCTGCTGGCAGCCTTGGAAAGCGACGCGTCGGCGAGCCGGGTCATCAGCAGGGCCTCGTCGGAGATGAGCGCGGCGGCCCAGGCTGGCCGCGATACCGTGGAACGGTTCATCACCCTGGCTGAACGCATGCGAGAGGTCAGCAGTACCATTAACGCCAACACAGCCGGCATCCGCAACGCGCCCCGGCGCGCCCCGGCGGCAGCCTCAAAACGGCTTGCCCAGGCGGCAAACGAACTTCGCAACGTGGTCAACGAGACCTCGACTGAGATTTCGGATCCTGGCCCGGGCCCCGGACCCGATCTCCGCCGGGAATAAGGCTGGCTTCATTCGCCGCGAGAGAGACGATCGAGCAGCGATTTGGCTTCGTCGACGTTTTCAAACGTCTTTCCCATGGACAAGAGGGACCGCAGTTCCCTGAGCGCCTCGTCCCGGCGTCCGTTTTTCTCCAGCGCCACCGCCAGATGGTAGCGAATGTCCGGTTCGTCGGGGGCGAGCGCATTGGCTTTGCGCAGTAGATCAAGAGAGCGCGTCTTCTCCCCGGCCTCCAGCACAATCCATCCAAGCGTGTCGTTGACCGGCGCTGAATTGGGCGCCAACGCCAACGCCTCCTCCGCCGTCGGCGCGGCCCTTGGGTCGCCAAGCTTCTGATAAAGCCATGCCAGATTATTGAGGATCATGACCTTGTTTATCTCGTCCACCTGCCGCAAGGCTTCGTACTCATCAATCGCCAGGGCCAGTTTCTCGGTTTCAAGATAGGCGTTGGCCAGTGCATGCCGGCCGGGCACCGAATCCGGATTGGCAGCAACCCATTGCTTGAGTTCGACAATCGCCGCCTCCATTTCGCCTTGCTTGGTCAAAGCGCCGTATAGCCGGAGCGCCAGCATATCGCTCATGGCTTTTTCCTTGGCCCGCCTGTAGGCGGTCACGGCCTCGTCTGGACGATCCATGCGCATGTAAATGTCGCCAACAAGAACGTCTCCGACTTCTGAATCCGGGTTCAGGTCACGAAAATTGCGGACGATCTCAAGCGCCCGGTCGAAATTCCTCTCACCGGCCTCGAGAACCGCCAGGCCCTCCACCGCCGGAATAAATCCGGGGTTGATTTCCAAAGCGGCATTAAATGATTTGCGCGCACCGTCCAGATCGGAAGAGGCCGCCTGCGCCCGGCCCGCCCAATTGTGGACTTGCGGCGATCTCGGCGCCAGCCCCGCCAGCTTTTGAAAGGTTACGGCCGCACTCGCTGCCTCTCCCGCCGCGGCCTGGGCCTTGCCCAATGTCTCAAGGGCTGACGCATTATCGGGGAACGACAGGGTCAGTTGCCTTGCGGTCGCCATTGCCTTGACGTATTCGCCCCCACTCAGATAAAATCCGGCGAGTCTGAGCCCCGCTGTAACGGTCGAAGAATTCAAGGACACAGCGCGTTCGAGCCAGCCCTCGGCCGCCGCGCGATCGTTGTTGCGAAGAGCCAGATCCGCGAGCCCGAAAAGCGCCACCAGATAACCCTGGTTCTGGTCCAGAATCTCGAGATATTTCTTCCTGGCGTCGTCGAGTTTGTTCTGCGCGACATCCATTTGGGCCAGATTTGTCATCGCTGGAAAATAGTCAGGGCGCAGCTGGAGGGCCTGCTCGAAGGCCTGTCGCGCACCCTCGGCATCACCCTTTCCAAGCAGCGCCGCGCCAATCAGATTCGCAGCCATCGGGTTCTCCGGATGGTTCTTCAGCAGTTCCCGCGATACTTCAAGAGCCCGATCGAATTCCTGTTGACGCAACGCCACCAGCGCTAACAGGACCGAAGCCTGGCCGGCCTCCGGATTGATGTCGACCATCGATTCCAGGTCCGCGACCGCGCCCTCCGTATCGCCGGTGGCCAACTTGCTGAGCGCCAACTGGGTTTGAAGGACACTCTGTTGAGGTTCGCTCGCCGCGGCCTTTTCAAAATAGAGTGTGGCGTTGGAGAAATCGCCGATACCCATATAGGCCGCGCCGATCAATGCATTGAGCCTCGCGTCATTGCTACTTTCAGACATCAAGGGCTTCAGTGTCTCCAGGGCGGTCGCATGCTCGCCAGTGCGCACCTGGGCCGCGCCCAGCAAGCGGCGGGCGACCTGATGGCCGGGCAAGGCGGTCAGAAACCGGGAGAGATTGATTTGCGCCTGTTCAAAGTTCCGCAGACCGTAATGTACGACGCCCTTCAGATAGAAACCGGGCAAATATGATTCGAGCATCGCACCGGTTTTCTGCAGCAACTCATTGGCGGTCTGGAAATCACCTTTCTTGGTGAAGGTCATTGCCATGAAATAATTCGCCAACGGGTGGTTTGGCAGTAATTCGAACACTGCTTCAATATCGGGGAGCGCTTCATCATCCCTGTTCAAATCAATCAGAGTTGCGGCACGGCCCAGCAGACCGGCGACATTGCGGGGCTGAATCTCCACGACGGAATTGAAATATTCGAGCGCGCCGGCCAAATCCCGCCGCAACCTGGCGAATTCACCCTTGAGCAACAAGGCGTTGGGCAACCGCGGCGACAGCGCCAACGCCCGGTCGACAAGCGCCTCCGCCCGATCAAGCCGGCCGGCCTCGGCATCAAGCCGGGCCAGGCCAAGCTTGGCCTGCACCCCTTCCGGGCGGAGCTTCTCAGCTTTCTCGAAATTCTCCCGCGCCAGATCGAGCTGTCTGGTTCCAACCTGGGCCCTGCCGATCAGCACATACGCGTCCGGCTGGGCCTCTGGCTCGAACTCTTCCACCATTATAGTGTTAAGGAGTTCCTCGAATTTTCCTTGCAGCAACAGTGACTGGCCAAGTCGCAGCTTGACGGCCGAGGTTTGCATGCCCCGGTCCCAGGCCATTCGGAACTCCTTTTCCGCCGACGGCACGTCCCCGAGCTTCAAATACACTTCGCCCAGGAAAAAGCGGGCTTCAACGTGATCGGGATTGGCCCGAAGCAAGTTCTTAAGTTGAATAACAGCGGCACTGTATTTTTCAGCGGCGAAATATTCTCGGGCCTCATCAAGTAAAGTCGCCGATTTCTCGTCACTGGGCCGCGCCGTGGCGGTGGCCACCCAAGTCGTTGCGGCTGCTAAGGAAATCGCCACGGCAAGCAACATATTTCGGAAAGTGCTCTGCGATTGCATCACGACCAACTCCTGTTTTCGCTGTGCTTGAGCCCACGCCCGGACCGTGCTAGATCTTGAAATCATAGTGCCTGACCAGATCGTAAAATGTCGGACGACTGATGCCCAAAAGCTTGGCTGCGTGAGAGATATTCCCGTCTGACTGGACCAGGGCACGCTGAATCGCCTGGCGGTCGGCATCTTCCCGCGCCTGTTTCAAGTTGAAAATCGGCCGATTGACCTCAACGTCAAGAAAGTCCAGATCGGTCGCTGTAATCCGTTTGCCATCGAAAATGATGACGGCGCGTTTCATCCTGTTTTCCAGTTCGCGAACATTGCCGGGCCAATCGTGTTTTTCGATGCTCGCCAATGCCCCGGAGGTAAACCCCTTGACCGGTCGCCCCATTTCCCGGCCATATTTGTGGAGAAGGTTGTGCGCCAGAAGCACGGCGTCACCCTGCCTGTCCTTGAGCGGCGGGATCTTGATTGTGATTTCACTCAAGCGATAAAACAGGTCCTCGCGAAAGCGGCCTTCGGCGATCCGCGCCACCAGGTCTTGATGGGTGGCGGAGACCACCCGGACATCGACTGAAATCTCTTTTCGGCCCCCGACCCGTTCGATCACCCGCTCTTGCAGAAAACGCAATAGTTTGACCTGCAGGGCGAGCGGCAAATCCCCTATTTCATCCAGAAAGAGGGTGCCCTTCTCGGCAAGTTCGATCTTGCCCGGCGTCTGTTTGACAGCCCCGGTAAAGGCGCCCTTTTCGTGCCCATAAAGCTCGCTTTCCAGGAGATTCTCGGGAATTGCGGCACAATTGATAGCGACGAACGGGCCTTTTTTGCGCGGGCTAAGGTCATGAACCGCGCGTGCCAGCAATTCCTTGCCGGTGCCACTTCCCCCCACGAAAAGGACACTGATTTCGGCCCGCGCCACTTTCTCCACCATTTCGCAGACCTCTATCATTTCAGCACTGCCGGTGATGACGCCGCTGAGTGGGGATTTCCTGTCCGACCGGGCCAAAGCACGGTTTTCCGCCTCCAGTTCCGCCAAATAAAAAGCGCGACTTACGATCAAGCCCAGAACCTCCGGCTCGGCGGGTTTTTGGCAGAAGTCATACGCCCCGGCGGCGATCGCCCGCAGCGCATTCTGCCGATCCTCGTTTCCGGTCACGACCACGACCTTGGCGTCAGGGGCCAAATGAAGAATCCGCTCAAGTGTCCTGAGACCTTCGGTGGCCCCGTCAGGGTCGGGCGGCAAGCCGAGATCGAGCGTGACCACCTTCGGTTCCGCCGCGCGTAGTTGTGCGATTGCGGAATCATGATCCTCGGCAATCACGACCTTGTAATCTTCGAAATTCCAGCGAAGCTGCCGTTGAAGCCCCTTATCGTCTTCAACAACCAACAGGGTTTTCTTTTGTTCGCTCATCCGACCTCCCAGCTTTGGCACGCCATGCCATCCGACGGCAAACGCCGTGACACGGGGAGACGGACGTGCATGACCGTTCCGTGATCGGGCCTGCTGTCGACCACAAGCTGACCGCCAAGATCCGTTATGACTTGCCGGCTCTCGAAGGCGCCAATGCCATAGCCAGTGTTCTTTGTGCTGTGAAAAGGACTGAACAGTTTGGTCCGGATGAACTCGGCATCCATGCCCGGTCCGTCATCCTCAATCTCGATAACCGCGTTGTCTCGTTCCCGGCTTAAACGAACCTCCACGGTCCCGGCCCTGTCCGCGGCATCAACAGCGTTTTGAATGAGATTCCCCAAAGCTCTGGACACCTGGTCCCCGTCGCCGTTAACCAGCAGCCGGTCCACCGCGCAGTTAAACCGCATGGTCAGTTCCGGCCGGTCCTTGCCGTCCATGGCTTCGCGCAACAGCGACACCAATTCGACTTCTTTCTCCGCCTGCCCAGGCTCGCGCGCCCGATGCAGCCGGTTCAGCAACCGGTTCATTTTGCCGATCGATTCCCGGACCGTGGCGATCATGTCGGCCTGGAACTCGGGATTGTCGCCATGGCGGTCGGCGTTCTTGGCAAGCAGCGACAACTGACTGACAAGGTTCTTGATGTCATGAAGAACGAAGGCGAACCTGCGACTGAAGTCCTCGAACCGCCGCGCCTCCATGAGCGCTTTTTGGGCCGCCTGCTCCGCCAGATAGCTGGCTACTTGCCGCCCCACCGTCTTGAGCAGGTCCAGATCCTCCCAATTCAGATCCCTGGACGCCCGAGGCTCGCCCAACAACACAAAGCCGATCAATCGGTCATGATGAATAAGCGGCAGCACGAGCCACGCCCGGCGGATGGACCGAAGCCATCGCGGTTGCACGAAGCCCTCATAGAATTCCGATTTTTCCTTCAATTCCGCCAGGTTCACGACCCATTGCCGCCGCGCCAGGAACTGGGCCAGCGCCCCGTCAACCGGCTCCGTCTCGGTGACCTGGGAGTGGAAGTTCCATTCGGCGACCAACGCGAAATGATCAGAGCCGCCGTGCAACCACAGCCCACCCCCCGGACTATCGGCAATGTCCGCCACCGCCTGTATCGCCCGCTGACGCAAGTCGGGACCGGTCGAAATCGTTGCAATAAAACGCAACCATTCCTCGCGATAATCATATTTATAGTCAAAGAGATGCTTGGTCAGAAAGACCCGGATCCAGGTTCGGAATCGTCCCGAAAAGAGAACCACGCCAAGTGACAGCAATGCGCCAAACAGGAAAGTTACTTGAAATACGGTGCCCCACAGACCGCCAGCCTCCCGGATGTAATAGGCCACCGTGGCCATGATCAACAGGTAGGCGCCGCCCACAACCATCGAAGCCGTGTGAAACACCAGGCGTCGCGACACGAAAATATCGAGTGACCATTTCTGGTTCCGGGCCGCCGCAACAGCAACCAGCGGCACGATCAGGGTAAAGGCCAAACCCCGTGCCTCAAACAGCCGCAAGTCGAGCGCTTGCAAAAGCAACGCCTGGGCGTACATGTAGAAATTGAAACCGAACAAAGCCGCCAACGCGAAACAAAAGAACCGTATTTTCCAGCGGTCATTATGTTCCGTGTTGCGAAACAGATTTTCGATCAACACGATTCCGCCGACGCTCAAGGTCAGACGTCCCACCAGGCCCCACAAATAAAGCTGCCGTTGGACAGAGGCATCAGCCGCGAACGCGGCCGCGAAGTCGACGGCAATCAACAGCGCAACAGCCAGCACAGTCACCGCCGGCGCGATAATGCGAATTCGGGAGCGCTTGGCCTGTCGCCAGTGCAACGACAAAAGACTGAGAAGAAAAGCCAGCCATCCACCAAGGTGGATAATCTCCAGCGGGCCGCCGGTCACCGCGTATCCGACGCCGAAACGTAAATTCGCCGCCACCGTAAGCGCCCAGACCGTGGTTAGGGCGCAAGCGGCGACCAGCCAGCTACCCGGTCCACGTTGTTTCCAGCCGATAGCCAACAGGCAGGTTAAAAGCAGGAACGCAGCTCCCGCGACCGAATAGCTTATGACGCCAATGTCACTCACGCTGGCTCCCTTATATTGCGCTCAAGCGCCACGCAGGCTGCGCTCCCCTTGGTCGCCAATTACCGTGCTCCTTCAGGCAATAAAATCACTCTCGCGGTTTGGATCAGGATCAGGAAATCCATGAAAATGCCGCAATTTTTGATGTAGTAGAGATCGAACTGGAGTTTCTGTTTGGCATCCTCGACCGAGGCGCCATAAGGATAATTGAGTTGGGCCCAACCCGTAATGCCTGGCTTTACCTGATGCCGCTCTGAGTAATAAGGCACTTCGCGGGTCAAGGATTCGACGAAATATGGCCGCTCCGGCCGGGGCCCCACCAAACTCATATCTCCTTTAAGGACGTTGAAAATCTGTGGCAGTTCGTCAATGCGGGTCAAACGCAGAACAGTCCCGACCCGGGTTGCCCGCGGATCGTTCTCCTGGGCCCATTGCGGTGCGCATTTGGGTTCGGCGCCAACTTTCATGCTCCGGAATTTCAGCAGAGTGAATTCCCGACCGTACTGCCCCACCCGCTTTTGCTGATAAAAAATCGGCCCCCGTGATGAAAGCGCAATCGCCAAAGCGGCCACCAAAAAGATCGGAAGCGTAAAAAAAAGGGAACCCAAACTGACTGTCAGGTCGAATAGCCGTTTCACGGCGCGGTCAAAACGTCCGGCGGCAAACCCGTCCGAATAGATCAGCCAGCTCGGGTCGAGGGATTCCAGATCAACCAGCCCGGTTTCCCGTTCCACAAAAGTTGAATAATCCGTGATTCCGATGCCGCTGAGTTTGCACGCCAGCAGATCACGGACCGGCAACGCGCCCCGTCGCTCCTCCGGCGCTGTAATGATTTCATCAATGTGGTTCTGTTTGGCGAAATCGACGAGCGAGACAACGGCTGAAAATTCGTGTGCGTTTGTGATGGTCATTTCCCGCGGATTCATGCGAAGGAAGCCGACGACCGCAAAACCATGGGTCAGGCCATCCGTCTCAAGGCCTTGCACCCGAAGCGCCCGTTCACCCGCGCCAAGCACCAGAAGACGATGCTTGAGGGCATTCAGATCAACCAGCCGCGCAAACAGGATTCTGTTTATCAGCAACCCGGCGAACGACGTCCCATATGAGATAATGAAAATGCTGCGCCATTCCGAGATATCCGGAATCAAATAGAACACCATCGCGAACCACAGAAAGCTCAACCCGAACACGACCATCAGGCGGCTGACGGATACCCTGAGATCGCGACAAGCGTCGCGCTGATATAGTCCCAGGGCAACCATCGCGATGGTCAGCACAGTCACAAAGTGAGCGGCTTCGCCAAGTCTTTCGTCGAACGCCGCCGGTACATTTTTCAGCTCCAGCAAGCGAATGTAGTAACCCGCATAATAGGCGGCGAACAATACAGCGATATCCAACACGCCAAGGGCCAGAACCGACTTTGGGACATACTGCTTGAAGATACGGATCATGCCCAAACCCTGCCATGCATGAGCTTTTGGCGTGGTTGCAATAAATGCCGGTAATCTGGTTGCTCGCCAGAAAATCCGACAATTAGGCGTTACAGACTTCGGCCGAACGACTTATCCCGATGCATGTATCCTAGCAAAAACAGCGCCTATTCGATACCGTTAGAAGATGGAGCGAAATCTCTATGGTTGAAAAATTATCCAGGCCGCGGTGACAAGTATCCCACCAGCTGCAAAGAGACCGCCGCGCCTTATAATGAGCGGCCCGGCCGATCGAGCTTCAGCAGCAAGGCAGGCAGCAGCATAAAGTCCGCCGGCAAGGCAATGGCAATTGTCACGGAGGCCAGAACCCCCATCCCCCAGGTCGGTTGAAATCCGGACATCGTAAGCGTCAGGAAACCGGCGACCAGAACGAGCGTGGTGATCAGCAGCGCTTTTCCGACATTCAGGAAGGCATACCGAATTGACGCCTCCGGCCCGAGACCAAGGCTCCGGCGCGCGCGAAGATATTTGCTGAGCAGATGAATTGTATCATCGACGACGATACCAAAAGTCACCGCGGCGACGATCGATATCGCCACGCCAACCTCGCCCACAAGAAAGCCCCACAGGCCGAACGCGGTTACCGCCGGAACAAGGTTGGGCACCAGGCTGATCAGGCCCACTTTGACGCTGCGCAGGGCGATGATAAGGATGGCGGATACCAGACATAGCGCCAGCATCGTCCCCCATAACATGCTGCGAATATTCCGGTCCGACAAATGCGCGAACATGATCGGCACCCCGGTCCCCTTCAGCGGTTCGTGAAGGCCGTGGCCGGTCCCGGCGCTGTGTTTGTCGTTATCGGCTGCAAACCAGGCCGCCGCGCGTTTATCAAACGTCCTTAGCTGCCGCGAAGACAGCCCCCGGGTGGCCACGCTCACCCTGGTTCCCAATTTGGCGACGTCAATCCGATCATTGAGATCCAGGCCGAACGGCAAGGACATCTCGTAAACGAGCAGATACTGCGCGGCGAGCGCCGCGGTTTCCGGAAGCCTGAAATGGCCCGGTTCATCGCCGTTGAAATTCTTGTTAAGCCGCTTGAGTATCTGCGTGATCGCCCGAACGTTCACGACTTCGGGCTGACGCTCAGCCCATGCCACGAACCGGTCGACCCGCTCCAGATAAGCCGGTTCGTATATGCCGCTGTCTTGTCCCGACTCGATGACATATTCGACAACATTGACCCCGGTCAGACGTTCGCGCACGAAATCCGTATCCCGCCTCAGGGAAAAGCTGTGGTCGAAATACTCGACCCAGCTATCGTTGAGCTCAATTCTCGAAAGCCCTGTCATAAGGCCGATGACGACCGCCAAACACCCCCAGAACAGAACACGATGGCGCCGCGCCACGGCCCCGTGCCACCGCGACAAAACATGATGAAAGCGCACCGGGCGGCCCTTTCCCGCCGTCGCCGAAAACATCGACATCAGCGCCGGCAGAAAGACCACCGCGCAAAAAAAGCCGGCGCCGACACCGACCGCGACCAGATTGCCCAGATCGCGAAACGGTTTCGAATCGCTGGCGTTTAAACTGAGAAAACCAATCGTTGTGGTGGCGCTGGTCAGGAACACGGGCCACAGATTGGTCTCCAACGCCTCAATGACCGCCCGATACCGCGAGCCGCCATGGGCCTGCCGCTCAAAAAAAGACGTTAAAATGTGGACGCTGTTGGCGACCGCCAGCGTCAGCACGATTGTCGGCGCCGCCGCTGAGCCAGGATTCAGGACCAATCCCGACCAGCCCGCGAGGCCCAAAGCCGTCGACGCCGCGACAATGGCCACCGACAACACCGCCGCCATCCCCGCCCAGGACCGCAATAAGAGAGCCATCATGACCGCAATGACCAACAGCATGACCGGAAACAAAGTCGTGAGTTCGCGCCTCGTCGCCTCGGCAAAAGCGTCGGACATCATCACCGACCCGGTGAGGTAAAATCTGATTTCCGGGAAACGCTTCATAAGGCGCGACGTCAACAAGCGCACATGAGCGGCGGCCTGCTCGGCGGCTTGCCGCTGGCCCTCGCGATAGATCAAATTCACCACCACGCCGGTGACGTCGCCGCCCGGTGAAACGATCAGGCCGTTGAGCATCGGCTCGGACAGCGCGGCTTCCCGGACCGCCCGCAGTTCATCATCGCCAAGACCGGCCGCGCCGACAACCAGGTCACGGATGATCAGATCGTCCTCGAAGGCCCGCGAATATTGGAAATTCGTAAGCGAGTCGACACGGGCGGCGAACGGAATCCGCCACGCCTGTTCCGTCAACATCTCGACAGCCGACAGGACTTCCCGGGTAAAAACGTCACCATCGCGCGGCGCCAGCACAATGAGCAGATCATTGGATTCGGAAAAACGCCCCTCAAGCGCCTCGAACGCCAGCCGAAATGGGTTGTGTTTACCGAAAAAAACGCGACTGTCAGTGGTGTGTTCGACCCGCGTGATGCCCGCGCCGACAGCCCCAACCATAAGAATGGTCACCAGGATTACCGCCCAACGCCACCGTATGGCGGCCAAGCCCAGGCGGCGCGGCAAGGCGCGTGACGGCTTCACACTTCCCGTGTTTGTTTTTTCAGTGACACCGGGCATTTGCATCAACCAGACGCTGGTCCGGTCTCCACACTGCATTACCCGGACAATAAAATCAATCGGCGCATCCAGCCTGTGTAAAACTTGAAAAAATACAAATCATTGCGATAATGTATTACTTCTCTTTCCGTAGCTCATGATGGCCAGAACCTATCGCTCCACGAACTCGATTGTGCGCCCAGCGCACCCGACGCATTCAATTCGAGGGTCCGGTTCCATGTTCACGAAAATACCCAAGCCAGAAGTTCGGAATTTTGGGATTCAACGCTCTAAATTCCGGCGCGGCCTGGCCCTGGTCGCATTTATCGTGGTGGCCCTGAGCGCATGCGACAACGCGGCAAACTTGACGGCCGAGGAGTATCTTCTAAGAGCCCGCGAATTTCAGGTCGCCGGAGATTTGCGCTCCAGCATTATCGAACTGAAAAATGCGCTGCAGAAAAACCCTGACAGCTCGGCCGCGCGCTTTCTTCTGGGTGGCATTTATTTGGAAATCGGCGAAGCGGAGGCCGCCGAAAAGGAGTTGCTGCGGGCGATCAGTCTCGGGATGGGCCGGACGTCGGTGGCCCTGTCGCTCGGCCGGGCGTGGCTGATGCAGGGGAAATTCCAGAATGTGCTGGAGGAGATTTCCTTCGAATCCGGCGATTCAAACAGCTACAAGGCCTCGGTTCTCGCCTTGCTTGGCGACGCCTATCGCGGTCTGCGAATGCCGGGCGAGGCCGAAAAGTCGTTTCGCGCCGCGCTTGAAGTCGACGCAAATTCTCATGTGGCCCGGGTCGGCCTGGCCCGAGCCTACAAGGACCTCGGTGATTTGATCCAGGCAGAGGCGTATTTGCGCCAGGCTCTGGAGATTGCCCCTCAGGATTTCCACGTCAGGTCCTTACAAGGCGATCTCGCATTTGCCCGTGGCGACCATGAAGATTCGGAGCGGATCTACGCCGCGCTGCTGGCGGAAAATCCGAATTACCATGTCGCTCGAATGGGCCTGGCGCTGGCTCAAATCGGCGCACAAAAATACGACAACGCCAAAAACAACCTGGCGGCTCTGTTAAAAGTCTCCCCCAACCACGCCTATACCAATTTTCTGCGGGCTCTGGCCGCCTACCTGGATGGTGAATATGAGGACGCGAAGACCTTCGGGGACAAGGTTTTCCGTCAGGAAAGCGCTCACCTGCCCACGCTTCTGGTGGCCGGAGCAGCAAGTTTCGCACTCGAACAGTTCGAGCAGGCGGCGAACTACCTGCTGCAATTTGTCGATCAGGTTCCCGACCATATGACAGCCCGAAAATTATTGGGTGGCACGCTGTTGCGGCTTGGTCAGTCGCGGCAGGCTTTCACCATCCTCGAACCACTTGCGGATAAAGACACCGGCGACGCCGAGCTGCTGACCATGGTTGGCGCCGCCGCCGTCCGGAGCGGCGACATCGCCAATGCCGGCCGATATCTCAGAAGCGCGGTTGCGCTTCGCCCACACGACGCCGCGCCATTGCTGCAGCTTGGCACTATCAGAATGGCGCTCGGGGAGACGGAGGAGGGCTTAACCGACATCGAACGCGCGATCACGCTGGAACCCGGAAAGGAAGCCAACGAAATCGCCTATATCGGCATCCTGCTGCGGGCAAAGGAGTTCGAGCGGGCCCTGACGGCGGCGCGGCAGCTGGAGGCTCGACAGCCAGCAAGCCCCATTGGCGCGACCCTGGCTGGCCAGGCCCTGACTGGACTAAAGGATTTCGCCGGCGCCGAGGCCGCCTTCAGGAAGGCACTGACAATTGACCCCGGATTTTTCGAGGCCACCCACTATCTGGCGGTGATGGCATTGGGCCACGGTCAGCCCGACAGGGCGCGCTCCCTTTATCACGGCCTTTTGAAACACAAACCGAAACATCTGAACGCCTTGCTCAGCCTGGCCCAGCTTGAAACGATTGAAAAAAACCACGCGGAAGCCGGCCGCCTGCTCGAGATCGTGGTCCAGGACAATCCCGACAATGCAACGCTGCGAATATTGGTTGCTCAGGCCCATCTCAGGACCGGCGCGCCCCTGAAGGCGCTTTCGGCGACCAACCAGATCCTGGAGAAATTTCCGCGAAATCCGTCGTTGCTGGAGGTCACCGGGAAGGCGCAACTGGCCGCCGGCCAGGTCGACGCGGCACTGGCAACCTTCGAATCCCTCATCAGATTGCAGTCTCAATCGGCCGCCGCCCGACACATGAAGGCAACCGCGCTTGAAGCCAGGGGTGATTGGAACGGGGTCGAACAGGCGATCCAGGAAGCCCTGGCCCGGGCCCCCGATTATCTACCAGCGAGGATCCTGGAAACCCGCGCACTCGGTCGAAAGCAAGACACTGACGCCGCCAGGAAACTGATCGCGGACCTGGCGGTCGAGCACCCCGACCATCCGGAGGTGATCGAACTGCAAGGCAATCTGGCGCTCCAGCAAGGCAAGTTCGATGTTGCAATCGAACATTTCAAACGGGCTCAACAGGCGGACGCCACCAGCGGGGCAGCGGTAAAGCTGTCATTGAGTCAGTGGCGGTCCGGAGATCGGCAGGCGGCGTGGGCAACGTTGGAGCAGTGGTTGACAGACTTCCCCAGCGACGTGGCCGTTCGCCTCCAACTGGCCAGCACATACGAAGAGACCGGGCGTTTTGAGGATGCGCGGCAACATTATGAAACCGTCATCCGGCAAATGCCGGGGCACTGGATAGCAAGAAACGATCTCGCCTGGACGCTCATGAAAATGAAAAAGCTGGACGAGGCGCTTGATCACGCGGAGTTGGCGCATACCGCCAGTTCCTCCGATCCGGCCGTTGCGGACACACTGGGCCTGATCTTGTTGCGACTCGGTGAAAATTCGCGCGCCGAACGTCTGTTGCGAGAGGCGGCCGATGGCATGCCGGAGGATCAGAACGTTCGCTATCACCTCGCTCTGGCGTTGTCCCGGGCGGGGAAACAGGAAGAATCCCAGGACCTTCTGAAAAAGATCCTGGCATCCGACCAACCCTTCCCGGAACGCGCCGCCGCACAAGCGTTGCTGGAGGGTGCCGGCCGTTAAATTGATTGGCAAAGTACGCCCGGCTCGGGAAACGGAGTGTTTTGGCTGTGTCCGATCAGTTCGATTACGCCGGGGCGTTTGATAGAAATATCGGATGGATCACCGAGTTCGAACAGCAAGTCCTTAAAGGCAAAAAGATTGCCATAGCGGGCCTTGGGGGCGTCGGCGGCATCCATTTGCTCTCGCTCACCCGACTCGGCATTGGTTCATTTCACATTTCCGATCTCGACAGGTTCGACCTCGCCAACTTCAATCGCCAGATCGGGGCCCATCTCGGCTCGCTCGGAAAACCGAAGACCGAGGTGCTGGAGGCCATGGCACGGGACATCAACCCGGAAATATCACTCTCCACATTTCCAGACGGGGTTCACGATCAGAATCTCGACGCCTTTTTGAACGGCGCCGACCTGTTTGTGGACGGCCTGGATTTCTTTGAGCTCGGAATTCGGTCGAAAATCTTCGCTCGCTGCAGCGCGCTGGCTATTCCCGCGATCACCGCCGCGCCCATCGGCATGGGGGTGAGCTATCTCATATTCATGCCCGGTCACATGACGTTCGAGCAATATTTTCGCCTTGCCGGCCTGGCGGCGGACCGGCAGTACGTCAATTTCGCGTTGGGCCTGACGCCAAGGGCGTTTCATCGATCCTATCTACTCGATCCCACCCGCCTCGATCTGGCGGGCCACCGCGGCCCCTCCAGCATCGCCGCGTGCAATCTGTGCGCCGGCGTGGTTGCGGCCGAGGCGGTGAAAATTCTCTTGCGCCGGGGGCTGGTGCGTGCCGCGCCCTGGTGTCACCAGTTCGACCCCTATCAGGACAAAGCCCATTCGACTTATCTGTGGTCAGGCAATCGCAACCCGCTTCAGACCGTCAAGCGGCATATCGGGTACCGGCTCTTCGCCCGCCTGTCCCGCATTGCCCGCCCCTCCTTGGAGAAGGAGGGAACGACCGAAATCGGGAAGATTCTCAGTTTCGCCAAGTGGGCTCCCAGCGGGGACAACGCGCAGCCCTGGCGATTTGCCATTCGCGATACGGACAAGGTGGATATTTTTCTCGGTGGCCGCGAGCACCACAA
The DNA here is from genome assembly GCA_046756385.1 of Sphingomonadales bacterium. Classification (GTDB taxonomy): domain Bacteria; phylum Pseudomonadota; class Alphaproteobacteria; order CAZZKF01; family CAZZKF01; genus JBHHWG01. Next base: position 33,599 of record JBHHWG010000003.1, read on the forward strand.
TATTTATGAATATCGCGACGGTGAGCCGACCCTGATGTCGGGGGGCTTTCTCCTCGAAGGGATTCGGATCGCAGCCCGTCGGTTCGGCCGCTCCTGCGAATGGCGCCATACCGGCACCGGCCACGATGGCGCCCATGAAATTTCGGTCTGGCTGCCCAAGGACAGGCCGGTCGACCCTGACCCCTTGTTCCCATATCTGATGCTTCGTTCGGTGGATCGCAGGCGCTACCGGATGATGCGCCTCACGGACGAACAAAAGCAGGAACTGGAAGCCGCCCTGGGCGCCGGTCTTTCGGTGTCGTGGTTCGAAACGCCAGGCCAAAAATGGCGCATGGCCCGGATCAATGCCGCCGCCACCGACATCAGACTGCGCCTGGCCGCCGCCCACGAGGTCCATCGCAAGATTCTGGACTGGAACCACGCCTTCAGCGCGACCGGCGTCCCGGTGGCCAGTCTTGGCCTGGACAGGATGACCGTGCGGCTGATGGCCTGGTTCATGACCAATTGGGCGCGCCTCGATTTCGCCAACCGCTTTTTGAATGCGACCGTCATTCCCCGAGTCGAGATGGACTTGCTGCCGGGACTTTATTGCGCCGCCCATTTCCTTATCACCTGCAATACCGCCACTGAGAGCGGCAATCGGGAGACCGTGCTGCTGCGCCGGGGTCAGGCCTTGCACCGCTTTTGGCTCACGGCGACGCGACTTGGCCTGGTCGCGCAACCCTCATTGGCCCCCCTGTGCTTCGCGAGCCACGCCCGCGAGGGCCAGCGCTTTTCGGATCGGGTTCGGCTGACGCGAGCCGCCGACCGGCTGGCGGCGCGACTTGATACCGTCAGTGGCGGTCGCGAAATCTGTTTTCTCGGGCGCGTTGGATGGCCCCGGCAGCCTGGCGGGACCTCACGATCATGGCGCAAGCCGCTGACCGAGCTATTGCAGGGAACCTCCTGACCGGAACGGCCGAGACCTTGGACAAAAAACCCCCGAGGATTGCCCTCGGGGGTTAGGACTCCCAGTGGTGAGAATCAGGACCGGCGACGTCGACGATGCGCGAGCATCCCCAGGCCGATCAGACCAAATCCGAACAGCGCCATTGCAGTCGGCTCTGGAATTGCGGCGCCTCGCAGGTCAACCGACCCACCCAGCGGGAAATTCGAGACCGGGATCGTGGCGAAGGACGACCCAAGCAGGAAGTCCTGGCCGCTTGGCTGACCATTGGTATCGAAATTGGTGTTAGCGACGCCCGGGCCAAAAATATCGACATCAAAGAAGCCAGACCCCGTGCCGCTGCTGACAGTGCTCAGATCGCCCGCCACGGCCAGGAAGATAGTGGAGACCAGCGTGATTGCCGGGCCGGCGCCTGAGAAGCAGGTCGCATCGCAGACCGTACCCGTGCCTGCTCCCAGGAGATTGACAAACGGCGTGCCATTCGTGGCCGAAGCAATATCACCAGGAATACCGCCACCTGACGCGCCGCCGGAGAAATCCTGGAGCGGGTCGGAAAACAGGTCCGCGAAGCCGCCACTGAACTCGACAACGGCAACCGTTCCAGCCAATGTTATCCTTTCAACAAGGAACCCCCCGAATTCAAATGTCAGTTCGCGGCCGTTATCTCCGTTTTGCCAAAATATGACAGCCCCCGAACCATCCTTGACGGCGTCCACTATGCCGACGCCAAACAAGATGTCTCCGGGCAAGACCACGATGTTTTCCCAAATTGTTCCGATCTCAAGAATCGAGCCCGGGGAGAACTCGATACCGGCCTTTTTCACGGCTTCCGCTGGTCCCGAGACGGAAATCAGCGCGGCGCAAAACAGCGCGCTGATGCCTTTGGCGATCCCAACCGAAACATCTCTTTTGATATGTTTAATGAATCCTACCATCTCGATATCCTTTTTCATGGCCCGTACCGCTACCGCGACTTCGTTACCGATTAAGCTTCAGCGGCTGGCCGACGCCGATAGATGCGCAGTCTTTTCCGCTATCCACACGCAATAAATGCAATTAGTGTGCCATGCGACAAACCATTACCATTTCAATGCTTTAGCGCCCCAGGCCAACCTGTGAGATTCAAATTTGTAAGATTTTCCGACACCGGCGCTCGCGGATCATCCGCAACTACGCTTCACCTGCCCCACAACAGGGCGGACTTTCATGTGTTTTCAATCGGTTAGCGCCTGCGAACGGGGGCACCGGGAGTGTAAAGAAATCCGACAGTCAGATGGTCCGTAATTCGGCCCAGCCGCTATTCGGCAACCGCTTTCCAGATGTCAGGCCGGCGTTTGCGCAGCCCGTCAAAAATGTCGAGGAATTTGCCGTAGCACGGTTGTCGGAGGCCGTGATACTCGACCAGCGGACCAAAGGGATGAAGATAAACCCCCATGCGCGCCAAGATCCGCAGCAGCGTTGGCTCCATGATCGCGCACCAGTGGGTGATGCCATTGGCGCGGCTCATTTCAACAATCGCCCGAAACAGCCCGATGGTGACCTCGGGCGTGGAACGCCGGTTGCGCGCCTCAGCCAGACTGCCTCGCCGCGACGGGCGGGAATCGGCATAAAGCGTGTCCGAAAGCCGTCTGCGAAATTCCCTGGACACAGTGAATCGTGAAATTTCGGCGGTCGTCGCCGCCGGCAACAACCTCTCCGGCCACGGACTTAGTTGAGGACAGGCGCCGAGAATCGGAAATCGGGGGCCATCGTGGCCGGACAAGGGCAGGACCAGTCGGACCGTGCCAGCCACATCACCGGTTTCACGATGCAGCAACAGGCAGTGGTCCGAATGAGCATCGAATTCATCTTTCTCGCGGCGGTTCAGGTTGCTGGCGGGGTCCTCGTACGGGCGTTCGACGCAATAGACCTGATAACGGATTTTGTAGACACGGTCTCGCAGCTCGTCCGTGTCAGCGTGAACCACTTTGAAATGGTGATTATAGCGTTCGGCAAAAGACTTCTTGCCCCCCTGTATGGACCGCGCCTGATGCATTTAGCTATCCACCGCACTTTCTTTTTTTCGGCACTGCGCCTCGCTCGAAAAAGAGGCGCCTGGCCCTCAATCGAACACTCGCATTGGACCAGAAATTCCTTGCACTTTTGTTAATCAAAAACCCATGAAGCGCCCGTGTCGCCAACACAATTACCGATTGTTTTCAACAGCCTTTCACGACCGATCGAGCCCCGATTACCCAGTGGCACAATTTTTTGTTATACTAGGGAACATGGACCACGCTTTATCCGTCAGGGCCGGACAAGGCGAGCGACCTGCTCCCAAGTCTGGCATCTTTTGCCCGACCAAGGCGCGCCAGAAAACAAGTGATGCTGGTGAACACGAACATACCGGCGGCCCGAGTCCCTCAACCGGACCGTCAAAAGGGTGTTCCGCGAAATTGGCTCGTGAAATATCTGGCCGTACTTGCCATCGCATCCCTGGTTTGCGGCCAGCCGACGGCCAATCCCATTTCCAGCCAGCCGGAAACACCGGCAAAGCCGTCGTGGACGACCGCCGCGGTTCATACAGGCCCCGACATTGGGCATGCCATGTCATCCGGGCCACGAAGTGCCGCCATGTGGCTGGACAGTACAACTCCGGTTAGCCCGGAACTGAGAGGCTCAACTACTGACGCTCCCCTCGCTCCGGTAGTCAATTTCGGTTTTTCAAATGGCGAGAGTCTGGCAAGCGGGGCCGTGGCGTCCGCCGAAGCGGCTCGGGAATTGCGGGACTGGTCCAGCAGCTTCAACGCCCCCCGACAAAGCGGCTCGGCGGCGGGTCCGAACGGCAGTGGCTCACGCCGGGTTGGCCGGGTTGCGCCGAGCCCACCCGGCCAATCCCGCCGCACAGCCGTCCAGGCGATTTTCACCGCGGTTGAGGACCCGTTCCTGCGATCGGCCATCACCAACATGGCCCGCTTGGCAAGCGACGAAAACGCCCGCGCTGAATTCAGCTTTTTCGGGCTGAAAGGCTTCGATATCTTTGGCCAAACCGCCGAAAACGGGGCGCGGAATCCCTGCGCCACGTCCTGGCGCGACGATTATCCCCCCCCAAATGACGCCGCCTCAGGTCAATCCGGCACACAGGGAGCCACGAGGGCCAGCACCGACCCGGGTTCATTGCTCCGCGCGCTGTCGCTATTCGTCGAACTGATTAATTTTTTGACCCATCCATTGGTCCTCACCATCGCGTTTCTGGTCGGCCTATTCGGAATCACGCTAAAATTGCTTGGACGAGCCAAACGCGCCAAACAGCGCCGTCGATTCTCGATTTACCGGAGAATGCGCTGACTCCACATCTGTTTTATCGGTCACCGCCGATCCATTCCAGGATATCCCGCCACACCACCTCCGCTTGCAGATCGCGCAGCAACATGTGATAGCCGTTTTCATAGATGATTGTCCGTGACGCGCCATTCAGTCTTTCGGCCACTTTATGAATAGGTTCAGCCGGTATGATTTCATCGTGCCGCCCGTAGAGAAGCAGAATCGGGACATTGAGTTTGGAGGCATTGCGATAAGCCCGTTCCATCAATCCCGTCAAACCATACACCGCGTCGATCCTGGTTTTCTTTATAACCAAAGGGTCACGGCCGAGGGCCCGCAGCATTTCAATATTGTCGGACGGCGTGATTTCGAGGCTGCCGCCGGTCACCCTCTTCCAGGGGATGGTGTGCGCGGACAGCCACAGCGCGACCCGATAAAGCGGATTCATCGAGCTCCATCCCCACACTGCCGGGGCGGCGAGGATGACCCCGTCGACCGGAAGGCGCCCTCCCTCCCCATCACAAAGCGCGGCCATGGCGACGGCGCCGCCCATGCTCTCCCCCAGGACAAGGACCCGGGCATCGGGGTGTTGGCGTCGAACCGACGATACCATCAGTCTCAGGTCCGACTTCAGGGCCTCGGTCCCGGCCCAGATTCCGCGCCCGGCAGTGTCACCGAAACCGCGCTGATCGTAAGCATAGGTTGTGATGCCGTGACGCGCCCACCAGGTGGCCGGCGCATCAAACGCCATGCGGTAGTCGTTAAAGCCATGGAGCGCGATAATTACCGCCGTGACGGGCCCATCGCCATTCCATTTTTTCACCGGCAGCCGTTGACCGTCCGTGGCCACCAACCCGGCAGCGGTGAGGCCCGGCGCCGCGGCCGGATTCGGCTCGACCGCCCCAAATTTCTGCACTTTCGGCGCGCAAACGGCCAGGGACAGCGACATTCCAATCATGGCGGCGGCTCTCCCCATTGCGCGCCATCCGATCCTGGGCAACACACTCATTGCCGGATTAAGCCTCTTTCCCATGTTTTTCTCCGCTCTGTCCACCCCCAGAACCTGGTAATCTCGGCGCCGGGCGCCAATACGGCTTGCTTGCCGCGCCTGCTATCGTATAGTTGCAGCCTCTCGCGGAAACGGGGCCGATATTGGTATCAGGCCGAGGAAAGGACACATGAACGATTTACCGGCCACAGTGCGATTCTACGACTTTAGACCGACCGCGCAATCGTTTGGTGATGCAGTCGCCGAGGGCTTGCGCAAGGACCAGAAATCCATCCCGTCCCGGTTCTTTTACGATGATCGCGGGTCCGAACTGTTCGAGCGCATTTGCGAGCTTGATGAATATTACGTGACCCGCACCGAGCTGTCGCTGCTGCGGGAAACCAGCGCCAAAATCACCCGGCATATGGGCCGGAATCGTGACGTCGTCGAGTTCGGATGCGGCTCAAGCGCCAAGGTGAGGGCCGTGCTCGATGCGGCCGACCAGCCGTCGTCCTACTGCGCGATCGACATATCCAAAAGTGCCCTTCTAACCCTCGCCCGGGAACTGGCCGACGCCTATCGCGCCCTCGAAATCATCGCCGTTTGCGCGGACTACACGGCTCAGCTTTCCTTGCCGGGCACGAACGGCGGCAGCCTTAAATCGAGCGAGGGCCAGGCCAAAGTCGGTTTCTTTCCGGGCTCCACGATCGGCAACTTCACACACAAGGACGCCGAACAGTTCCTCCAAACCGCCGCCAGCATGCTGGGTCCCGGCGGCAGCCTGATTATCGGGGTCGACCTGAAAAAGGACATCCGGACGCTGGAAGCAGCCTATGACGACGCCAAGGGCGTCACCGCGCAGTTCAACCTCAATCTGCTGGCGCGCATCAACCGGGAGCTTGGAGGCAAAATCGAGCTTTCGTCATTTCGCCACAAAGCATTTTTCGACCCGGTCGAGGGCCGGGTCGAGATGCATCTGGAAAGTCTGGTCGATCAACACATTGCGCTGGAGGGCATGGAGGTCCGTTTAGCCGCGGGCGAGACCATTCATACCGAGGACTCCTACAAATACACGATCGACGAGTTCAAGGCGTTGGCGTCAAGATGCGGCTTCGAACCAGTAGCGGCCTGGACCGATGATGATGCCTTGTTCAGCATCCACTATCTCACGGTCGCCGCAGGCTAGAGCGTTTTTAACTTAACCGGAATCAAGTTCGGCTGTTTATATGCCGCCCTGGCGGCGTCCTTAAAGCCTTGCATAGCGCTGCTATGCCGCGTTTTAACGACTTGCCAGGACAACATCTAAACACCCTCCTTTTGATCCAGATTAAGTTAAAAACGCTCTAGAACGCCTTCCGGTCCAGGGTCTCGAAGCGGCGCAAATGATGCGCGGCATTGCCGAACAGGGCGTCGATCATGGTCAGGCGTTTGAAATAAGCGCCGATATTCAATTCGTCAGTCATGCCCATGCCACCATGTAGCTGGATCGCCTGCTGACCGACGAAGCGGCCCGCCCGGCCAATCTGCACCTTGGCCGCCGATATCGCCCGGGTCCGCTCCCCAGGGTCGGAATTATCAAGCTTCAGGGTCGCCATGTAAGCCATCGAGCGCGCCTGTTCGCAGGCCATGTGCAGGTCCGCCATTCGATGCTGAATCACCTGAAATTTGCCGATTTCGGCGCCAAACTGCTTGCGTGTTTTTGTATATTCCAGCGTGTACGCCATCGCCGCGGACATCGCCCCGACAGCCTCCGCGCACAAGGCCGTGATCGCTTGGTCAAATACCGTTTCAAGCACGGGAAGAGCGCCGCCAGGCGCACCGATCAGCGCCCCTCCATCAAGGCTTACGTCCGCGAACGACAGATCGCATACCCGCGATCCATCTATCGCCGTGTAGCGCCGGCGCGTCAGGCCCGAGCTGGAGGCGTTGACCCAGAATAATGACAGGCCGCCGTCATCGCCGATTTCACCGGCGGTTCGGGCGCACACGACAAAATGATCAGCCGCCGCGCCCCCTAACACCATGGATTTCGCCCCGTTGAGTCGAAAGCCATCGCCGTCCCGGTTCGCGGTGGTGGCGACATGGGCGCTGTTGTAGCGCGCGCCCCGCTCACTGTGAGCAAGCGCGGCGATCGTGCGACCCTCAACGATACCCGGCACCAGCGCCCGCCGTTGCTCAACCGATGCCGTCAGTCGCAAAACGCCGCCCGCCAGCACGATCGAGGCCAGATAGGGCTCGACAACCAGTCCCTGACCGAACGCTTCCATCAGGATCATGGTTTCAACCGGGGTTCCGCCGATGCCGCCGTCATCCTCGGCGAATGGCAACGCCAGCCAACCCAATTCGGCGAACCTGGACCAGAAATCAGGCCGATATCCCAGGTCCGAGCGAACAATCGCCGTCCGTGTTGCAAAATCATATTCGTCGCGGATAAACCGCTCCACGCTGTCCTTTAGAAGGGCCTGCTCCTCGCTAAAGCCAAAATCCATAACCGCCGGCTCCTGTCTTCGCCCATCTAGTCAATGTGCGGTCCATAGTAGAGCGGCCCACAGACCAGTTCAACGCAGTCGGGCAATGGGAAATTCAATTCGGTTGTGATCAATCGAGAGGGCCGGCTTCAAGCTTGCGGCCGGACATGGCGCCGAGCCAGTCAAGCCCGGCCCTGAGGCGGACCACTTCGCCGAGCACGACCATGCAGGGAGGCTCAATCGATTTCTCGACAGCGGCCTGCGCGCAGCTTCCCAACGTGGTTTCAACGATCCTCTGGTCCGGCGTGGTCGCCTTGCTGACCAAAGCCACCGGCTCGTCGGCCCGCCTGCCCGCGTCGAGCAGCCGACCCGCCAACGCCTCCAGATTCGACAGCGCCATGTAAATGACCAGCACCGGCGATCCCTTGGCCAATGCGGGCCAGTCGAGCGTGCCCGAGACCGACCCGGAAACATCGTGGCCGGTGACGAAAGTAACCGCTGAATTGATCGACCGGTGCGTCAGGGCGATGCCGGCATAGGCCAGGCCGCCGACGCCAGCCGATATTCCGGGAACAATGCGAAACGGCACCCCGGCCGCGGCCAGCGCCAGCGCCTCTTCCCCTCCCCGGCCAAATATCAGCGGGTCGCCGCCTTTCAGGCGCAGCACCCGCTTGCCCGCCCGGGCCAGTTCAACAAGCCGCCTGGAAATGTCCGACTGGGTGGGCGACGGCCGCCCACCCCTTTTGCCGGCGTCTATCATCTGGGCCCGGTCGCCGGCCAGCGCCAGGACACCGGGGCTTACCAGCGCGTCATAAATCACGACGTCAGCCTGACGCAGTCCGTGGCAGGCCAACAGCGACAACAGGCCCGGATCACCGGGCCCGGCCCCGGTCAGCCATACCCAGCCGGGTTCCAGCGTCGGCAGGTCTTGCAGCAATTTATCCCAGGTTTTCACTTACTCTCGTCCGCTGGTTTCTCTTGGCGATGAAGCTTTAAACCATGCCATGGTCGTCGGCTGGGCCAAAGCGGTCAACACCCTTGATGACAGAGCGGCGGGCGGCGGCGTCGCGGATTATTGGATCAGGTTGAGAACTATTTGTGTGAGGCACGCAAATTTGGCAAAATGTTCCGGTTGCGGTGGCGCGATAAGCCAACAAAAACAACGAAAACAATATGAACAACGCTGGGGAGGCGACGATGTCATTCTTCAATCGGAATTTGAGGCGGGCCGCTTTTTTGCTCTGTGGCACGGCACTTCTGCCCTGGGGGGCGCCAGAGGCCCTGGCCCAGCAAGCCGACAGCGAACCAGACCTGCAAACCCTTGAAGAAATAGTGGTCACGGCGCGCAAGCGGGAGGAAAGCCTGCAACGAACCCCAATTTCGATCACAGCCTTTACCGGAATGAGCCTGGACCAGCAGAACATCACCAATGTCTCGCAGATCGCCGAGGCGACGCCCAATCTTATTTTCGATACCGGCGCGCCGATTTCGGGTACCAGCTCGGCGGCGTCGGTTTATATCCGTGGCATCGGCCAGATTGATTTCACGCTCACAACCGAGCCCGGCGTCGGCATTTACCTCGACGGCATCTATTTATCTCAATCCATCGGCGGGGTTCTCGACCTCGTGGATGTTGAAAGAATTGAAGTGTTGCGGGGGCCGCAAGGCACCCTGTTCGGCCGCAACACCATCGGCGGCGCGATTAACATCACCTCGAAACTTCCCGACGACGAATATTCCGGCAACCTGTCGGTTACCGCGGGCAAATTCGATCGCATCGACACCCGGCTCAATGTCAACCTGCCTCTGTCCGACACCTTGTTCGCCAAGGCCTCGGCGGTCACCTTCAACCGCAACGGATTCGTCGATACGCCGAACCGCCCCGGCAGGCTGGGCGACGATGACTTGCAGTCTGGCCGCCTCGCATTGCGCTGGACACCCTCGGGCACCTTCGAGGCTAACTTCTTCGCCGATTACACCCGCGGGCGCGAAAACGGCGCCCCGGCGGTCTTGGTCGGCGAATTTACGGGATTGCCGTTCCCCCCCGCGCCGCTGCCGCCCAGTTTCGCCCAGCTTCACAATATTCTCACAGCCATCGGCGCACTTCCGGGCGCGGCCTTTTTCGGCCCCGCCGATGTTGTCGATATCGATGGCCCCCTGGTCAATACCAGCGACATCGACCTCAGTTCAGAGGCCGACATCTGGGGCCTCGGCCTGGTGATGGACTGGGATATCGGCTTCATGAATATCAAGTCGATATCCTCGTTTCGCAGCGTGGAAGCCCGGACGGGTCGCGATCAGGATGGCACGCCGGCGATCATCGGCCAGCAGCTCGATACCTTTGACGTCGATCAATTCAGCCAGGAGCTGCAATTTTCCGGCGAGGCCATGGCCGGCCGGCTCAACTGGATCCTCGGCCTTTATCACTTTATCGAGGATGGGGTGAATATCGACGACGTGGAATTCACGCCGGTCCGCATCATTTCCGGGGCCAAGGTCGACAACCGCAGCTCCGCTGTTTTCGGCCAATTCTCCTATGATCTTCTCAATGACTTGAGCCTCACGGCCGGCTTTCGGTTCACCGACGAGCGCAAAAAAGTCATCATCGACGACAGCATACAGTTCGTCCTGAATTCCAAGTTCACGAGTTCCAATATTCCGTTCCCGCCCGGCCCGCCGGTGCTGCCGTTATCCGACGCCCAGGGCAATTTCGTGGCTCCGCTGTTCGGGCTGATCGGCGTGGGCGAGCCTGACCCCGCCAATCCCGGCTTTTTCGGGCCGACGCGGGTGCTGCCCGAGGGCATCAGCACCCAGGACATCAGCGAGTTCACGCCCTATGTCAGCCTGGCCTACCAGTGGACCGCGGACATCATGACCTATGTCTCCTACTCCGAGGGCTTCAAGTCGGGCGGCTTCACCCAGCGGGTATTCCCACCCAAGACCGGCATTCCGGTGTTCGCACCGGAATTCGCCCAGGTCTTCGAGGCCGGTTTCAAACTCTCGGCGCTCGACAACCGGCTGCGGTTCAACGGCGCGGCATTCCATACCGATTACGACGATCTTCAAATTCAGGTTAATGACGGCATCGCGCCGGTTACCCGCAATGCGGCGGCCGCCGAGATCGACGGATTTGAGCTGGAGCTGACCGCCCTGCCCGCGCCCGGCTGGATGATCAGCGGCGGCGTCGGCTTTATGGATGCAGACTATACCGCGCTTGATCCCAGCGTCGCGCTGGCGACTGACATTCGCACCATCACCCTCGACAGCAAGCTTCCCAATGCGCCGAAGTGGCAGCTCAACGGCGCGATCAGCTATACCCATTCCCTGGCCAGCGGCGCGGCATTGGCGACCCGGTTCGACGTATCGTACCGCTCGCTCACCTTTAACGACGCCCTGAATTTCCCGGAAATCGCGCAGCCCGGCTACGCGTTGGTGAATGGCAGCATCACCTATGTCGCGCCCGGCGATAACTGGGAGGTCACCTTCTTCGTGCGCAACCTGACCGACAAGCGCTATCTTGTGTCGGGCTTCGCCAACGCACTCACCCAGGGGACCGCCGACGGCATTGTGGGCCGGCCCCGCGAATGGGCGGTGCGGGTCGGCTACAGCTTTTAGGACCTGAAACTGATGTCCCGGAGCCATCTCGGCGATCTCACGGCGATCATTGACGAACTGGACCGCCTTGGCCGCTTGATCCGGGTAAAATCAGCGGTCGATCCCGCGTTCGATCTGGCCGGCATCGCCGCCAAATTCGAAGGCGGGCCGTCCGCGGTTCTGTTCGAAAACGTCAAGGGCCACAGCCATCCGGTTTTCACCGGCCTTTACTGGTCGCGGGAGTTGCTCGGCGATCTGATGGACAAGGATCAGCTTGAACTCCCGGCCGTCATCTCGGGCCATATCAAGAAATGGCAAAAGGACCCGGTGCATCCGGTCGTGGTCGAGACCGGTCCGGTGATGGAAGTCACCGAAAACGAAGTGGATCTGTCCAAACTGCCGATTCCCGTTCACGCGCTAAAAGATGGCGGCCAATATTTCGACGCCCCGGTGGTGATTGCGAAGGATCCGGAGACCGGGGTTCGCAACGCGTCGATTCAGCGGTTCATGGTGGTCGACAGCAACACGATGACCGTCAATATCGACGCCGGACGCCACCTGGAACTCTATCTCGACAAGGCGGCGAAACGGGGCGAAAGCCTGCCATTTACGCTCAATATCGGAGTCGGTCCCGGCCTGCATTTTGCCGCCGCCGCGCCGTCCGAGGCCGCGCCCGCCGATACCGACGAACTGGGCATCGCCAGCGAATTCCAGGGATCGCCGGTCGAACTGGTGCCGGGCACGGTCTCAGCGGTGGAAATGGTCGCCAGCGCCATGTACGCCCTGGAATGCGAAATCAAATCCGGCGAACTTGCCGACGAGGGGCCGTTCGCGGAGGTGACCGGCTACTACGCCAAACGCGCGCCCCGCCCGGTGGTCCACGTCAAGGCGGCGCATCGGCGGCGCAACCCGGTATTTCAAACCATCCTGTCAGGCATCGAGGTCTGGAACTCGGTCGGGCTGCTGGGTGAGGCCAATGTTCTGGCGTTGCTCCAGCAGCAAATCCCTGGTGTGCGGGACGTCTATTTCACCCATGGCGGCGGCGGCTTTTACCACGCCGTGGTGCAAATCGAACAAAAGCGCGCCGGCTGGCCCAAACAGGCCATGATGGCGGCTTTCGCGGCATTCCCGCCGCTTAAAATGGTGACGGTGGTCGATGAGGATGTCGATATCCGCAACCCGTCCGACGTTGAATGGGCGATGGCCACCCGCCTCGACCCCAACTCCGGCATCCTGGTCATTGAAAATGTATTCGGCCACGGCCTCAATCCCGGCTTTCCCGGCTATCTCGGCGCCAAGGTCGGTTTCGACGCCACCAAGCCCTATCCGCCAGGCCCCGAATATGAACGCGCGTCCTATAAACCGGTTTCACTGGACGGGCTCGATATCGATTATCCGGCGGCGCGTATCAAATCAACCCGGTGACAAATATTAAAGCGACGGCGGCGGGCGCTATATAGCGCAGCAGGAAACGCCACAGGCTGTACGCTCCGCCGTCGCCCATGCCGAGTTCCTCGCACACCAGGTCTCGCGACAGCCGCCAGCCGACAAACAACGCGATCAGAATACCGCCCATGGGCAGCATGATTTTACTGATCAGCCCGTCGGCGAGGGCGAACAGGTTTGCTTCCCTGAATTTCCCGATGAACGCCAGCGGATAAAACTGTTTCCAAACGCTGAATGACAGCAGGCTGGCCAGACCGAGCACCCACGCGCCGATGCCGGCGAAGACGGCGCCCCAGCACCGTCTGATGTTCAGTTTTTCCTCAGCCCACGAAACGACCGGTTCGAGGACGCCAATCGAAGACGTCAGCGTGGCAATCACAAGCAGCACAAAAAACAGGGTGCCCAGCAACCCACCACCCGGCATGCCGCCCAGCGCGAGGGGAAAGATCACAAATACCAGACCCGGCCCGTGGGCGGGATCGAGGCCGGTTGCAAACACGATCGGGAAGATCGCCAACCCGGCCAGCAGGGCCGCCAGGGCATCGGCCATCGAGATTGTGGCGGCGGCGCGGCCGATCGAAATATTCGACGGCACATAAGCGCCATAGGCCATCATGATCCCCGACGCGATGCCGATCGACAAGAACGCCTGCCCAACCGCCTCGAGAACCACGCCTGCGTCAATGGCCGAAAAATCGGGCGCGAACAGAAACGCGAGGCCGGCCGCAAAATCGCCGGCGACCGCGGCATAGCCGACCATAATGATCAACAGTCCGAATAGCGCCGGCATCAGCAGCTTTACGCTTTTTTCGATGCCCTTTTTGATGCCGCGGGCGACGATGAAAGCGGTCAGCGCCAGAAACAGGCCGTTCAGTGCGACCAGTTGAACCGGGTTGTGCAACACCGCCTTCAACGTGGCCTCGGCTTCGCTGCCCGACATGCCGGAAAGCGCGCCGGAAGCCGCGAGGGGAATAAAGGAAGCGGCCCAAGCTGCGATCGGGCCGAAAAATGACAGCACCAGAAACGCCGCCGTCATTCCCAACCAGCCGACGCCCCGCCACGCCGGCGACAGCCTGGCTTCGGCGGCCACGGCGGCCATGGCGTTCACCGGGCTTTGCTGGCCTCGCCGCCCGATCAGGAATTCGGCCATCAGGATCGGAATCGCGACCGCGACCACGCACACCAGATAGACCAGCACGAACGCGCTGCCGCCATTCTTTCCAACCATGTAGGGAAACCTCCAGATGTTTCCCATGCCCACGGCGCCGCCAATCGCCGCCAGCAAAAAACCCGCCCGCGACGACCACAGTTCATGATGACGCTGCTCCATTGCGCCCCTCCCCTTTTTTCTTTTACGCCCGGTTGTTGTTTTACGGCCGATCGCCAGCCATTTCCACCGGCCTCGCGATCATGGCGCTCAGAACCGCCACCATTGGTGAGAGACGGCAAACACCGGACTCCCCATCTTCATCAAAACATGTTAGTCTTTTTTTATTATTTTTTATCACAAAATGTAATCATGCGCATCGCATGTATATCCTTCATTACCATCGACAAAATTACAGTATATCACTCATGTTAGCATTGACATCGCAACAACTAATGCGTTTTTTCTACTCATATATTTTTTTGGAAATATAATATCGCTCTCTATATTTACCATCATATCAAACAAAGACATTTTTGCTTGCTTTTCTATTTATATCAAATCACGTAACACACCACAGCAACAAGAGTGGTGAATATTTTCCTAATTTTATAGCTTATACAAAAAAGACATGCGTCAATATCTCTCAACGTCGACGTGGCTAATTTCTCGTTTTGTACTACATTATTTTACCTACGTATATTGCAGGCCTTGATGCGCGGACGCAACGGCACGAAAGGCCGCACATGGCCAAATCAGCAACTACCGGGAATCGAATACTCGCCTCGATCCGCACGGGGATCGAACACATGGATCAAGGGGTCAGCATTTACAATGCCGATCTTAATTGCGTCGTTTGCAACCAGGCCTTTGTCGACTTTCTCGGGTTATCCGGGGAACTGGCCCAGCCCGGCGCCCGTCTTGTTGATCTTGTCGATTTCCTGTCGTCACCAACCGATTACGGACCCCGCGACCTCGAAGCACTGATACGACGGCGCCTGGATCTGGTTGCCGATTCTTCGTTTTGCGCCTTTGACGGACTGCCGCCCAGGAACAGCGACATTGAAATTCGCCAGACCAGGCCCCCGGAAGGCGGGCTTGTCCTCACCCTGACCGATGTCCCCAAATGTCGGCAAATATCTGACAGATCACAATTTCAAGCGGAAATTATAAATCAGATACAGGAAGCGGTAGTAGTCACCACAATAGACGGCGTCATTACTTTTTGGAATGCGGCGGCCGCAAAATTGTGGGGCTACAGCGCCAGCGAGGCGATCGGCCAACATAATTCCATGCTGCATGCCGACTGTGTGCCCCAAACCGCCGAATCAGACCTGATACCCATCCTTAGGCAGGGCGTGAAACAATATGCCGCCCGACAATACAAGCGCAAGGACGGCGAGGTTTTCTGGGGGCGCCTGTCACTATCCGTTCTTGACAACGCCGATGGCGCGGCAGTCGCCATGATCGGATGCGTTGAGGACATCACTGAACGAAAACGGACCGAGGATGCGCTCAAGCGGAGCGAAAGGGAATATCGCAACCTGATTGATGAGTCTCCCCAGGGAATACTCATCACACGGGACAACAAGATCATCTATGCCAACCAGGCCAAGGCGGAAATGCACGGCTACACCGTGGATGAACTTATTGGCATGGATGTCGGCCAACTTCTTCCGCCCAGCGAGCTGAAACGTATTCTAGCCCTTCGTGTTCTGGAAAAAATCAGGCATATCGAGTTGCGCACCTTGACACGCGACGGTGGCGAAATCTGGACAGTGGGCAACGCCATGAACATACAGTGGGAGGGGTTGCCCGCCAGGTTGTCCGCCACCGTCAACATCACCGGACACAAGCATGCCTTGGCCCAGCTGGAGGCCAGCGAACTGCAATTGCGCACCACCCTCGATACGTTGACCGACGCGATTATCACCATCGAAGAGCGGGGAACAATTTTGTCCTTTAATCCGGCGGCGGAGCGCATCTTCGGCTATGACGCACAAAACGTGATAGGGAAGAACGTGCAAATTCTCATGCCGCCCGCCATGGCTCGGATGCATAACGAATCTCTTGGCAAATTGATCGAAAATGCCGACAGGGCGATCGAGCCGCGCCGACGAGAAGTCACGGGGCGGCGGGCCGACGGCACGCTTTTCCCTATCGAGATCGACATCAACGAAATGTCCAGCGACGGACGGCGGCGGTTCGTCGGATCGCTGCGGGATATCACTGAAAGACAACAAACCGAACGCATTCTAAGCCGCCAGGCCCTGGCGCTGGCCAGCCTGAGCGAGGGGGTCGTCATGACCGATCTGCGGCAGAAAATAGTCGATTGCAATGCCGCCGTGGAAAGTCTCTTTGGCTACTCCCGCAATGAGCTGATTGGAAAATCCGTTTGCAAACTGTTAACCCATCCCGGTAAATGGGAGCCGGCCACAGTCACTGCCATGGGTGACCAGGCAAGCCCGGTCCGTGACTTTACGGAAGTGCAATGTCTTCGACAGGACGGGACCAGCTTTGATGGTGAACGGTTGGCCAGCCCTTTATACGACAAGGCCGGCACTTTGGCCGGAACTGTTTGCGTCTGGCGAGACGTTACGGAACGCAAAAAGACCGAAGCCATGTTGCGCCAGTCTCAAAAAATGGAGGCCGTGGGTCAGTTGACGGGAGGCATCGCACACGATTTCAATAACCTGCTCGCCATCATTCAAGGCAATCTCGAACTGATTCTGGATGGAATGACGGACGACAAAGAGGTTATTCACCGCATCAGCCGTGCCCTGGATGCGACCGGTCGAGGCGCCAAACTGGTCCGGCATCTGCTGATTTATTCCAGAACCCAGAGACTATCGCCAACAATTCTTGACGTTGGCGATGTTGTCGGCGAAATGGGTGAGTTAATGAAGCGAAGCATTGGCGGGCGGGCCCAAATCAAGACAGAATTTGAGCGCGATCAGTGGCCGGTGAAAATTGATCGTTCTCAGTTGGAAAACGCCATTCTCAATTTGGCGATCAATGCCCGCGACGCCATGGCCGGTGGCGGAACAATAACCATCACGACGGCCAACCTCGACGTGGACAGAGCAGTTCAGGAGAAGCACCCCTTTTTGAAAACCGGCCACTATGTGACCATTACGGTTTGCGACAACGGGGTCGGTATGGCGCCCGAAGTCGTCAAACACGCCTTTGACCCCTTCTTCACGACCAAGCCGGTCGGCCAGGGCAGCGGGCTGGGACTATCCATGGTGTTTGGATTCGTCAAGCAATCCGGCGGATACGTCACAATCGACAGCGCGGTCGGCGTCGGGACCAAAGTCGCACTCCACCTGCCGCGTTACAGCGAGGCGGCAAGTCTGGTCGAACCCGATCGCGTATCCGCCGCAAGATAGCCTTGGAATTTCTAATCGTCCGGCCTAATCGTCGGGAACAATATCGGAAACCACGGTCGTACGCGTCTCGTTCGAGCTGAAGGGGACGGTCCCGTGCCACAGATAGGACGGGAATACCGCGACCACCCCTTCGGCCGGCTGAATATAGCGCATCGGCTCGACCGGCGGATCGTACCGCGCGCCCGGCTGGCCGAAATGAATCCAGCCCTCGCGGGTGTTTTCGTTGGCGACCACCTTGGGCAGCTGGACGTAGAAGCAGGAACTCAGCCAACCGGCCGGATGAACATGATTGGTGTGCCATCCCTGTTTGCGCAACCTCACGGTAAAGGAGCCGGTAAACCGGGTCTTTTTGCACTTGCGCGAAAAAAGCGGATGAGTGGGGTCGTCGTCGAGGTCGGCGATATATTCCTGAATCACCTTTTCGAAAGACTGCTTGTAAAGCTGCACCATTTCGATGTCTTTATCAAACAATCCCTCATAGGACTGCGAGCCGCCGCGAAGCGTCTGGTCCATCGGATGGTTTCTGGTCTCGCTATGCAGCGGCGTCAGGGCATGGAACAAATCACGGCAAAAGGCCGAGGAATCGTTGTATCCCGCCGGCAACGGCAGCTTGAACACCCGGACCATGCGTTGGTAATCATTAACAATATCGTACCGCTTATCGCCGAGAAAACGCCAGCAGTCGGACTGATAGGCGATCAGTTCCTGGTCAAGCGGATCGAGGGCGACAGCGCTGTTCATGATCTCAAGCGCGGCTTCGTATTCGTGAATACGGAGCAACGTGTCTGCATAACTCAGCAGATATTGCGGGTCATCATCGACGAGATCCAGGCAGTTCTGGTGGTACACCAAGGCCTCTTCCTCGCGCCGTTGATGCGCCAGCGTTTTGCCTAACAGGTTCAACAGTTCCGGTTTCTGGCCAAAATGCTGGATTGCGGCTCTCAGGGTCTCCTCCGCCGGCGTCGAGGCCTTGGCGGAAATCAGTCGCTCCACATAGCGCAGCCACAAATCAAGCGAGTCCGGCTTGCGCTGAATTGCCGCCGGATAGGACTGCAGGAATTTGTTGGAATCGCCCCGGGTCCACAGAAGCTGATTCAAGTCATAGTGAGCCTCTTCGAAATCCGGCCTTAGCTCAATTGCCTTGTTATAGGAAGCCTCGGCCTCCTCTACCTTTTCCAGCAGTTGCAGGGCATTGGCGAGATTATAATGGGCCTCGGCGATGTTGGGATCGCCTTTGAGCACCTTGCGGTAGCATTCGATCGCGCCTTCGAGGTTACCGGAAAGCCGTAACGCAACACCCAGATTATGCATGGCCTTCAGGTAATCGGGCCGGATCTCGAGCGCCTTATGATAGGCCGCAACAGCCTCATCGATCTTCCCCGCATCCTTGAGCACATTACCCAGGGAATTGTAGGCCTGATGATACTTCGGATGGACCGAAACCGCCGTGCGCAAGGCGTCTATCGCCTGATCAAGCTCCTCCGTCGATCTTAGAGCCAGGCCGAGATTATGCCACGCCTCGGCGTAATCGCCCTTCAGCTCTGTCGCGGTCCGGTAGCAAGCGATGGCGTCCTTCTCCCGGCCGAGAGCCCTTTGCACATTGCCCAGATTATTGTGAACGTGCGGCTGCTCGGGAACCTTTGCGATCGATTGCCGCATCAGGCTATCGGCGCGCTCATACTGCCCCATGTTCTGACACAGCAGACCATAAAGCTGGAGGGCATCCGGATTATCCGGGTGTTCATCCAAAAATCGGCGATAAAGCTTTTCCGCCTCCCCCCGATCACCCTGTCGGTGCT
The DNA here is from genome assembly GCA_046756385.1 of Sphingomonadales bacterium. Classification (GTDB taxonomy): domain Bacteria; phylum Pseudomonadota; class Alphaproteobacteria; order CAZZKF01; family CAZZKF01; genus JBHHWG01. The sequence continues at coordinate 52,679 of JBHHWG010000003.1, forward strand.
GCGTCATGGCAGCTTGCAGCAGACTCTGATCCAACACGCCGCCTCCCCTGAATCCCTTTTCGCCCGAGCGGTCTCATGAACCGAACCGACCATAGCCCGTGACGACCGCTTCTCCCGGTTCCACCTTGAACACCGCGCATAAACGCCCGCGGGTCGCGGAGCGGAATTACCCTACCGGCAGGAGAGTATTTAAACCACCTCGCCATGGCCCGGTCAAGCAGCAAAGCCGCCCCGCCAATCATGCCGCGTTTCATGAAATCACTGAATCCGCGCTGAAATCCACCAAAAAAAAGCCGGGCCCTTGAACAGGCCCGGCTAGTCATGGTTTGGAGGCTTCACGTCTGGGAGAGACAGTGAAGAATACCGTCCGGGAAATCAGGGGGGCCCGGACGGCGGCGGCTCAAAGGCTTTCGCCTTGAGCAATGCAGATACTGCGGTGCAACATCTGAAGACAGACTTAGGATTTGTCATGCACGACTGCCAGCGTTCATTTGGCAGATCAGCCATGCATTTCTGCATTGCACCCTGGCACACGCCTTATTTGTCAGCGGATTTATAAGTCCGCGTTGACTTGGTGGTCCGTTCTGGCCATGATCGGCGACCATGAAATTACTCAGAAAGAAAACGCTCGCCGACATAGTCATTTTCGCCGGACTTGTCGTGAACGCTCTTGTCATCCTGGCACTCATCGTTTTCTACGTGATCAGCTAGACATGGGCTTTCAACAAACCGTCAAATAGCGATTCGCCCGGATAATTGGCCCCTCCCCGGCTCACCCCGGCAAACCACTCGGGATATCTTCACGAAGTTGTGATTACCGTCTTTTGACCTCCTTTCGATAGGCACAGAACCGGTCCGTGCCAAATTCTACTTATAGGGCAATGCGTTAGGAATAATTGCTAAGGTGCTGGTCGAATCCTCCAAATCCCTTGATGTCTCATGGATCGCGTCAATAGTCTCTTTTTCGGCACTGCATTTGCGGATAGAAGGGAACTTGCATCATCAAGAACCAGTTTGACTGGCCATAAACAAAACCAAGGGGGGAGTATGCTTAGAACGCGTTCTCAAAAACATACCTATCTCTATTTAAGAACGGCTATTGCGCTGACAATGACCGCGGCGGCAACCGCGGCCCTTACACCCACGGCGGTCGCACAGCAGACAACGTCGGTGATTAACGGCAGTGTAGTCACAAGCGTTGGACAGGCGGTTGCGAACGCCAGGGTGGTAGTCGTCGATAGCCGGACCAATCAGCGGCGCACATTTACGACGAATTCGCAGGGCCGTTTCGTTGCCCGCGGCCTTCGCGTCGGCGGCCCCTACACGGTCACCCTGGAAGGCTCGGCCGATTACGAATCCTTTTCGCAGGAAAATGTCTTTCTGGAATTGGCGGAAACCACGCCGGTTTTCCTGGTCGCGCGCGCTGAAGGCGTGGTCGAGGAAATCGTGGTCACCGGTCGGCAGTCGGACACTCAGATTCAAATGGGCGCCGGAAGCCTGTTCGGCAGCGATAACATCAACGCGCAGGCCAATGTCGGACGTGATTTTAAGAATATCATCCGTCAGAACCCGCGGGTCTCGATCGATCTGACCAACTCCAACGCGGTCTCCATCGGCGGGGGCAACAACCGATTCAACAGCTTGACGATCGACGGCGTTCGCCAAAATGATGACTTCGGCCTGAACAACAGCGGCCTGCCGACCCAACGTACCCCGGTCTCACTTGACGCCATCGAGCAGATCGGTGTCGAGGTCGCCCCCTTTGACGTCACCTTCGGCTCCTTCCAGGGCGGCACGATCAATATCGTGACCAAGTCGGGCACCAACGAGTTTCATGGTTCGGGCTTTTTCCATTTCTCGAACGAGGGTCTGACCGGCAACAGCACCGGCGACATCGACGCGCGCCTGGGTAATTTCACCGAGAAATCATTTGGCGGCACGCTTTCCGGGCCAATCATCAAGGACAAGCTGTTCTTCTTCGCGAGCTATGAGAAATTCTCGGCCTCGGACACGTCGGGCCTGGATTTCGGCCCCGCCGGCTCCGGCCGCGCCAATGAGATTGACAGCGTCACCCAGGCCGACATCGATCGGGTCCTCGATATCGCCAATCGCGTCTATGGCTTTGACGCCCTGCCCCTGCCCACCAGCGGCAGTACTGTGACCGACAAGAAGTTCCTGGCCAAGATCGACTGGAATATTTCCGAACTGCACACGCTGACAGCGACCTATCAGTACGTTAAGGGGAACGACCTCGTTCCTCAGGGCAATAGGCGGGGTCGGCGGATCGGGCTGCCTTCGAACTGGTACAACAAGACCGAGAAACTTCAGTCCCTGTCGACCCAGATCTTCTCGGACTGGACCGACGCCTTCTCGACCGAATTCAAATTCGCGCTGAAAAAGGTCGATACGTTCCAGGAAAGCCTGGGCGGCACCGACTTCGCCCAGATGACCATCGACACGCCAGGCGGCGGCGAGATCCGGATCGGTCCGGACTTTTTCCGTCACGGCAACCGGTTGGCGAACGACCAGGTTCAGGTGAAGTTCAAGGGCGATTATCTGTGGCGTGAACACCTGTTCACCGCAGGCTACGAGCGGGACACCCTTGATATTTTCAACCTGTTTACGCCCGGCTCCGAAGGTGACTACAACTTCGACAGCATCGACGATTTCGAAAACAGGATCGCGTCGAGCCTGTTCTATCAGAACGCGTTCACCAACGATGAAAACGACGCCGCGGCCAATTTCGACTTCACGATCAACAGCGCCTACGGCCAGGACAAGTGGGAACCCACGGATAGCCTGACGATCATGGCCGGCTTCCGGTACGACTGGTACACCGGAAGCGACGCTCCCGAGCTTAACCAGAACTTCGTCGACCGGCATGGCTTCTCGAACCAGGAGACCCTGGACGGCCGCAGCATCTTCATGCCGCGATTCGGGTTCAACTATCTGGTTGACGAACGAACCGTGGTTCGCGGCGGCGCCGGCCTGTTCTCGGGCGGGACGCCGAATGTGTGGTTGTCCAACAGCTTCTCAAACGACGGCGTGACCTTCACGGTCGCGGGCGACGACGGCAACAACCCGCAGTGCGCCGGCATCATGAGTTCGGCGGCCGCCTTGACCAACGTTGACGGTTTCAATGTCGCGCAGGAAGTTCAGGACTGCATGTTCTCGGGCAACGGCAACGTGAATGCCGTCGACCCCGACTTCGACATCCCGTCAAACTGGAAGTTCAATCTGGCCCTCGAGCATGACTTCGATTTCGGTCCGCTGGGCGAGGATTGGCACGTCACCGTCGAGGCGATCTGGTCGCGGGTGAAGGATGCCGTCGACTGGCGCGAACTGCGCCGGGTCCAGGTTGGCACGGCCTCCGACGGTCGTCCGATTTTCGACACGATCGACACCAATGGCTTCGATCTTTTGCTCACCAACACATCGAAGGGCAAGTCGGACAGCTACTCGGTCGCCGTCGATAAAACGTTCGAGGACCGGTTTGCCGGCGAGACCTACTTCTCGGCATCCTACACCTATTCGGACGTGGAGGATGTGAACCCGGGCGAAAGCTCGACCGCAACGTCGAACTTTGGCAAGCCGGCGGCATCGGACCGCAACAACAAGCCGCTTGGCACCTCCGACTTCGAAATTCGCCACCGGGTGACCGGTTCTCTGTCCTACAAGAAGGCGTTTTTCGGCGACAACAACACGACGATCAGCTTCTTCCTGGAAACCCGTTCCGGCAAGCCGTTCAGCTACACCTTCGACAACAACAATCGTGACACCAGCGTCTTCGGTGGTGACCGCGAGTTTGTGCGGCGGGACAGCCAGTTGCTTTACGTGCCGACCGGGGCGAACGACCCGAACGTGACATTCGCTCCCGGGTTCGACCAGGCAGCGTTCTTCGCGTTTGTCGAATCCTCGGGCTTGTCCAAGTTCGCAGGCCAGATTTCCGAGAAGAATGCGTTCCGCAGCCCGTGGCGGACCCGGGTCGACATGCGCTTCGTCCAGGAAATCCACATGCCAAGCCTGCCGGTGTTTGGGGGCAACAAGTTCGAATTCTTCTTCGATATGGAGAACCTCGCGAACTTCCTGAACAACGATTGGGGCCGGGTCGAGCAGGTGAGCTTCCCGTTCACCGCGCCGATCGTCCGTGCATCCACGGATGCCAACGGCAAGCTCGTCTTTGAGAGCTTCAACGCCGGGCGTGCGGCTCCACGTGTGTCCACATTGCCATCGCTGTGGAAAGTCCAGTTGGGCGTAAGGTTCGCCTTCTAGTCCTTTGGACATCGCACCAAAATCGAGGGGCGGCCTTTGGGTCGCCCCTTTCTTTTCGCCTCACCGTTGACGGGGCCGCTCTCGATTAATGATCTTTCAGATCATCGAGCGACATGGTCACGGCCCGCACGGTCTTCCCGGCAATATTCTTGAGCTCAAGGTTCAGGATCTGATCGCCCCAGTCGACCGAAATCAGGCCGAAATTCTCCGGCCCATAGAGGTGGCCCATTTGATGGGGGCCGTATTCGGGCACGGTGGCGCCCATTGCAAAAGACTTGTTGATCGAGCTGGACGTGAATTCGTACAGCGGATAGTCCGAGACGCCTTCCAGGCGATAGAAGCCGCCGATATGACGATCACCGGACAGCAGGATCACGTTTTCGGCTCCGGTTTCCCGGATCAACTGATAAAGCCGCTCACGCTCGCGCGGCAGGTTGCCCCAGCGCTCCCACCCGTGGCCGTCGGCAATCACCTGGATTGACGAAACCAGCAGCCGCAACTCGGCCGGCTTCCCAAGCTGCTCCTCCAACCAGGCCCATTGCTCGTCACCCAGCATCGTCTTGGACGGATCGTCTTCGGGCAGGTAGCGTTCCTTGCCTGGTGCGCCCATTTCGTCGGTGGGCTTGAGGGTGGAGCGGAACCAGCGGGTATCAAGCAGGATGATCTGCACCCGCTGTCCTTCCGGGCCGAATATCGCGGCGTTGTAAACGCCGTCATGCCCGCGCACCGCGGCATCCTCGGGCACCTCGAAGAAATCGAGCATCAGGTCCTTCGATTTTGCTTTCAGCGGGAACTCCGCGCCGGCGTCATTGAAACCGTAGTCGTGATCGTCCCAGGTGACCATCATCGGAACTTTCTGGCGAAAGGCCCTGAAATCCCGTCGGGCGCCAAGAGTCTTATAGGCGTACTCGATCGCCTCCAGATTTGGGCCGTCAACCCACCTCCCCTTATAGATATCGGCATACACATTATCGCCGATGAACAGGAAAAGGTCGGGATCGGACTTGGCGATTGTCGACCAGATCGGCTGCGGCAGGACTTCATCGGCGCAGGAGCCGAACGCGATTCTGGTAATCAGGCTATCGGAAGATGGCAGTGACGCCGCAACGCGATCGCTCCCCTCATCCGCGAACGACCATGCGGCGAACCCAACGGCCAATGCGATAGCGGCGGCTGATATCCTGAATTTCATATTGTTTCCCCTGGAACCGTCTTGCCCGCCTTAAGCGGTTTGATCCCCAGATGACGGGCCACGGTCTGGCCGATATCCGCGAAGCTGTCCCGAACCCCGATGCTGCCCGCCGGTATCCCCGGGCCAAAGGCAATGAACGGCACGCATTCGCGGGTATGATCCGACCCGGCCCATGTCGGATCACAGCCGTGATCCGCGGTCAGCACCACAAGATCGCCGGGCTCAAGCCGTGCGGTAAGCTCCGGCAACCGCTTGTCGAACAATTCCAGTTCGGCGGCATAGCCCAGCGGATCGCGCCGATGGCCGTGCAGGGAATCGAAATCCACGAAATTCGTGAACAGCAAGCTGCCGTCAGGCGCGCGTCCCAGTTCCTCCAGCGTCGTGTCAAACAGCGCGGCGGTCCCGGCGGCCTTGCGTTTGCGGGTCATCCCGCGATGGGCGAAAATATCACCGGTCTTGCCGATCGCGATCACCTCCCGCCCGGCCTCGGAAAGCTTGTCAAGCAGCGTCGGCTGGTGCGGTGGCGTCGCATAGTCCCGCCGGTTTGCCGTGCGTTCATAGGCGCCATTCGCGCCAACAAAAGGCCGGGCGATCACCCGCCCGATATTGTAAGGGTCGACCAGCTTGCGCGCGATCTCACAGACCTCATAAAGCCGCGCCAGACCGAAATGTTCTTCGTGGGCCGCAATCTGGAATACGCTGTCAGCCGATGTGTAAACGATGGGTTTTCCGCTGGCCACATGCTCGTCGCCCAACTCGGCGATGATTGTCGTGCCAGAGGCATGACAATTGCCCAGAACGCCAGGCAGCCCCGCCTGGTCAATCAGACCGTCAATCAGACCCGCTGGAAAGCTCGGATAGTCAGGGGGGAAATAGCCCCAGTCGAACAGCACCGGCACGCCCGCCATTTCCCAGTGGCCGCTCGGCGTATCCTTGCCGTGGCTAAGCTCGGCACAGGCGCCGTACATCCCCTGTGCAGGGCCGGTCTGTTCCAGTCCTTGCGGCACACGGCCGGTAACCAGGCGGGCGGCCTCACCCAGGCCCAGCGCGGAAAGATTGGGTATTTGCAACGGTCCGGCCGCCGGGCGCTTGGCACTGGTGTCGCCGCGGTGGCAGACCTCCGCGATATGGCCCAATGTATCCGCGCCCACATCGCCGAACCGGTCGGCGTCGGGCGCGGCGCCGATGCCAAAGCTGTCCAGGACCAGTATCGCGGCGCGCGGCATTAAGGTCTCCCTATCCTGTAATGATCTCTTTTACCATACCAGCCGCATCAACCGGCTGATCGGAAATTTCGATCGCCGCGCGAACCATCGCGGCGGCTTGATCGGCTGCCTGTTCATCGCGGGCGTGAACCAGACAGATCGGCTGCTCCGGCCCGGCCGAATCGCCGATTCCGGCGATGTCCGTCAAGCCGACCGCCGGATCGATCTCCTGGTCGGCGCGGGTTCGTCCGCCGCCGAGCGCGACCACGGCCAGCCCCATGGCGCGGGCATCCATGGCGCTGATTGATCCTTCGATCTCGGGATGGATCGATTTCACGACCGGAGCAGCGGGGAGATGCCGTTCGGCGTTCTCCATGAAATCGGAAGGCCCGCCCTGGGCAACAGTCATTCTTGCGAAAATATCGGCCGCCCGACCGCTATTGAGCGCGCTCGTCGCTTTGCCGAGGGCGGATTTCGCATCGTCAGCCAGTCCGGTCAGAACCAGCATCTGGCTCGCCAGTTCCAGCGTACAGGCCTTGAGCCTCGGCTCCTGGGCGTCGCCTTTAAGAAAGGCCACGCATTCCGCGATCTCAACCGCATTGCCGGCGGTTTTCCCAAGCACCTGATTCATATCGGTCAGCAGCGCGGTGACCGGCAGACCCGCAACCCCGGCCACCCGGACGATATTCTCAGCCAGCACCCGCGCCTTGTCAGCGGTGTCCATAAACGCGCCGGATCCGAACTTGACGTCCATCACCAGGCCATCCAGCCCCGCCGCCAGCTTCTTGGACAGAATGGAAGCCGTGATCAGCGGCACGGATTCGACAGTCGCCGTGACATCGCGGATGGCGTAAAAGCGCCGGTCGGCGGGCGCCAGATTCCCGGTCTGACCGATGATCGAACAGCCCACTTCCCGCGTGATCCGGGCGAACAGATCCAGCCGAGGGGTCGCGTCATAACCCGGGATGCTTTCAAGCTTATCGAGCGTACCCCCGGTATGCCCCAGCCCGCGGCCCGAAATCATCGGGACATAGCCCCCGCAAGCCGCGACAATCGGGGCCAGTACAAGGCTTACCTTGTCGCCCACGCCTCCGGTGGAATGTTTGTCGACAACCGGCCCGTCCAGCGCCGCGCTTCCCCAGTCAAGCACGTCTCCGCTGTGGGTCATGGCTGTGGTAAGCGCCGCCTGCTCCGTCGCCTCCAGCCCATTGAAGAAAACCGCCATGGCGAAGGCGGCGATCTGTCCCTCGCTGACCGAACCGTCGGTAATGCCGGCCACGAATCGCTCGATGTCCCGGTCCGGCAAATTCTTGCCATCGCGTTTGGTGCGGATGAATTCCTGCGGCAGAAACGTACTCATTGAACTGTCTTGACCCCGAACTGATTATCTTAGCCGTTGAGCGTGAACGCGTGCGGCAGAAGCTCGCCCATTGTGGTTTCCAGCAGCACGCCGCCGGGTCCACAGACTATGACACTGGTATCCGGATCGGCGAATTCCCGAATGCGCTGGCGGCAGCCGCCGCATGGGGTGCACGGCTCATCGGTGGGCCCGGCGATCACCACCTCGACAATCTTGCGGTCCCCGGCCCTGATCATGGCCCCGATCGCACTCGCCTCGGCGCATTGGCCGAGCGGATAAGCCGCATTCTCGACATTGCAGCCGGTGTAAACCCTTCCGCTCTCACTGCGAACCGCGGCCCCGACCATGTAATTGGAATATGGCGCATAGGCTCGTCGGCGTGCGCTTTCGGCCTCGTCGATCATCGCGCGGATTTTTGAATCGGACATCTAGTCCCCCTTGGAATAGGGCAGCCCACTTGCCTTCGGCGCCTGAATCCGCCCCACGAACCCTGCCAGGATGATCACGGTCATGACATAAGGCAACATGATCGTGAACTGGAACGGTATCTCACCCAGCACCGGAAACTCGAAACCCTGGAGCCGCCCTTGCAGCGCATCGACAAAACCGAATAACAGGCACGCGAACAAGGTTGGTATCGGCTTCCACTTGCCGAAGATCATCGCCGCCAGCGCCAGAAAGCCCTTCCCCGCCGACATATCGCGAACGAACGACGACCCCAGCGCGGTCGACAACACGGTTCCCGCCAGCCCGCACAAGAAGCCGTTTACCAGCATCGCCTGATAGCGCAGCAGGTAGACACTGATGCCGGCGGTATCGACGGCCTCCGGATTCTCGCCAACCGCCCTGAGGCGCAATCCGAACCGGGTTCGATAGAGGACCCATGCCGCCAGCGGGACGATCAGGGCCGCCAGATAGGTGATCGCGTTGTGGCCCGAGATCACTTCGGTATAAAGCGGTCCGATCACCGGGACCATGCTGGCTTCGGCGGCTCCGAACCAGGTGATTGCGCCAAAACGCGCTTCCCCCGACAACAATGGCGTCTGGCCATTCAGGTGGAACCAGTGATTGGCGAGCGTCGGCGCCAGCCCGGCGACCATGAGATTGATCGCCGCGCCCGACACGATCTGATTGCCGCGCTGATGTATCGCCACCCAGCCATGCAACAGCGCCAGCAGCATCGAGGACACAACCCCCGCGCCCACGCCGAGCCAGGCCGAACCGGTAACCGCGGCGACGGCGGCCGCGGCAAAAGCGGCGCCCAGCATCTTGCCTTCAAGCCCGATGTCGACCACGCCGGACCGTTCGGCATACAGACCGGCGAGCGCCGCCAAAACCAACGGCGTAGCGGTCCGAAAGGTTGAATCCGCCAGGATCAGGATATCGAAATACAGATCAGCCATTGGCGGCCTCCGCCGGCTGTAGCCGCCGTAGCAGATAACGCAACTGTGGCCGGAACAAATGCTCAAGCGCGCCGGCAAACAGGATCACCAGCCCTTGCACCATGACAATCAGATCGCGCGTGATGCCCGGCATCTCAAAGGCGACCTCCGCGCCACCCTGATAGAGCGCGCCGAACAGGACAGCGGCCAGCACAATGCCGATCGGGTGGTTTCTGCCCATAAAGGCCACCGCGATCCCGACAAAGCCGAAACCCATCGTGAAATTCGCGATCAGACGATGCTGCACGCCCATCAGCTCATTCAGTCCCATCAGGCCCGCCAGGCCGCCCGCCACCAACATCGACAGAACGATGTTCCGGGAAACGGAAATCCCGCCGAACCGGGCCGCGTGAGGGTTGCCGCCAACCACGCGAATGGCGTAGCCCCACTTCGTTCGCTCGATGAAGAACCACGCCAGGGCGCAGCAGGCGAGCGCGACAACGAAGGACAGATTGAGCGGCGAGCCTTCAATGTTGATGCCCATCGAGGCAAAAACATCGTGAATTTTGGGCATCCACGCAGCCATCGGGAAATCAGGACTTTCAAGGCTTTGCGCATCGGGATGCTTGAGGATGCCCACCAGCAACCAGGATACGAACGAGGCGGCGATAAAATTGAACATGATCGTCGTGATCACGATGTGGCTGCCGCGCCTTGCCTGCAGCCAGGCGGGTATCGCCGCCCACGCCGCGCCCAGGGCCGCCGCCCCAAGCATCGCCAGCGGGATCAGGAGGAGAGCCGGCAAATCGCCCAGGTACAACGCGACCAATGTCAGGCCCAGCCCGCCCATGATCGCCTGCCCCTCGCCGCCAATATTGAACAGGCCGCATCGGAACGCGACCGACACCGCAAGCCCGGTGAAGATGAAATTGGTCGCATAATAAAGGGTATAGCCAACCGCCTCGCCATAGCCGAAAGCGCCGAAAACAAGCAACTTTACGGCTTCAAGCGGGGATTCACCGATCGCCAGAACCACCAGCCCCGACAACGCGAAAGCCGTGGCGAGCTGAAGCACGGGCAGTACGCCGGCACTGGCCCAGAGCGGCAAATCGTCGTCTTGGCGCTCAGCCGACATATTGTTCCCTTTCCTCACCTTCTTGCGGGGTTTGACCCGCCATCATCAAGCCAAGCGTCCGCTCGTCGGCCTCGCCGCCTGTCACCTCACCGACAATGCGGCCATCGAACATCACGACAATCCGATCAGCCAAAACAAGCAGTTCGTCAAGATCGGCCGAGACCACCAGGTTTGCCTTGCCCTGGTTACGCAAGGAAATGATCTGGTCGTGGATGTTGGTTACCGCCCCAATATCGACGCCACGGGTCGGCTGGCCGATCACCAGCAAGGTGGGGTCATGGGCGATCTCGCGGGCGATCACGAGTTTCTGCTGATTGCCGCCGGAGAAATTACCGAACGGCAAATCCGGCATGGGCGGCCTGACATCGTAATCCGCCATGCAGCTTTCACAATGTTCCTTAATCGCGGCCGGATCAAGAATGCCACGGCGCGAGAAGCGATCTGTTTCGTGATAGCCGAGTATTGCATTGTCGGACGCGATCATGCCCGAAACCGCGCCCGCCCTAAGGCGGTCTTCCGCGACATGGCCCAGGCCCATGCGGCGCAAGGTTCCACCATCAGTGTGCCTCGTCTGGTCGGCGATCACCTGATTGTCGAACAAAATCCGGCCGGTGGTCGGCGCCGATATTCCGGTGATGACCTCAAGGAGCTCAAGCTGGCCGTTGCCGGCCACCCCTGCAATGCCGACAATTTCGCCGCTTCGGACCGTCAGCGAGATGTCCTTCAGCCGCTCCACCCCGGCTTCATCGACCAGACTGACCGATTCCAGCCGCAACATCTCGGGCTGGTCCCCAACCTCGATACGCGCGGTTTTGCGACCCACCTTGCGACCGACCATCAGTTCGGCAAGTTCGGCCTCGTTCGTATCGGCAATCGCCCGCCGGGCCACCGCGCGTCCCCGGCGCATCACAGTCGCATGGTCGGCAATGCGCATAACCTCGCGCAGCTTGTGCGAGATGAAAAGGACCGCTTTGCCTTGCTCGCGCAGCGTCTCAATTATGCGAAACAGCTGCTCCGCCTCCTGAGGCGTGAGTACGCCGGTCGGCTCGTCAAGGATCAGAATCTCGGCCCCTCGATAAAGCGCCTTGAGGATTTCGACCCGCTGTTGCAGCCCAACCGGCAGATCGGAGATCGTTGTGTCGATATCGACTTGCAGATCGTAATCCCGCTCAATCTGACGAAGGCGGTCGGCGGCTTCTTTCCGATGTCGCGCCAGGATCGCGCCACCTTCAAAACCGAGCATGATGTTTTCAAGTACGGTAAAATTTTCAACCAACATGAAATGCTGGTGCACCATTCCGATACCTGCGTGATGCGCGTCGCTGGGTGAGGCGAACTGACATGGCGCGCCATTGACGCGGATTTCGCCGCTGTCCGGGCGATACAGCCCGTACAGCATGTTCATCAGCGTCGATTTGCCGGCTCCGTTTTCGCCGATCACCGCATGGACGGCGCCGCGCTCAATCCTGATATCGACGCCCGCATTGGCCTGTACCGGGCCGAACGACTTTTCCAACCGCACGGCCTCGATAGCGAGGCGCCCGCCCTCAGTCTTGAGCGCATCACTTGTCATGCCTGATCCTTGACCCGTTTGTGGAAATGTTACTGCACCGTGCTCATGGCGTCCGTCACCACGATATCCCCGGCCACGATTTGCCGTCTGGCCTCCTCGACACGGTTCTTCATTTCCGCGGTGATCAGGGCACGGTTGTCATCGTCGAGAGTATAAGTCACGCCATCTTCCTTGAGGCCCTTTATAATCACGCCCGGTTTCCAGCTTCCGTCATGCGCCGAAAGCATGGCTTCGTATACCGCAAGATCGACGCGCTTGAGCATCGACGTCAAAACATAGCCCGGCTGGATGTGGTTTTGGTTGCTGTCCACACCGATCGCCAATTTTTCAACGTCGCGCGCCGCCTGAAGAACGCCCAGCCCGGAGGGTCCGGCAGCCGCAAAAATAACATCGGCGCCACGCGCAAACTGGCTCCGCGCCAGTTCCGCGCCCTTGATCGGGTCGGTCCATGCCAACGGCGTGGCCCCTATCATATTCTCGATGACTCGGATATCCGGGTTGACGTGGCGCGCGCCCTCGGCATAACCGACGGCGAACCGGCGGATCAGCGGAATGTCCATGCCGCCAACGAATCCAACGGCCCCGTTTTCGGCCTTCATCGCCGCAAGCATGCCAACCAGAAACGATCCCTCATGTTCCTTGAACAAGATCGATTGCACGTTAGGAAGGTCGACGGACGCGTCGATGACGGCGAAGCGCTGGTTCGGAAATTCGCGCGCCACATTGCGCAAGGGAACAGCGTATGAGATTCCCACGGCGACGACCAGGTTCGCCTTGCGCTGAGCGAACCTTCTCAGTCCTTGTTCGAACTGCGCTTCGTTCGTTGGTTCGAAATCCTGGAATCTGACTTTCGTTACCCGGCGAAATATTTTTGCGCCCTTGAAGGCCGATTCATTAAAGGATCGGTCGAATTTTCCACCCAGATCGTAGAGAAGCACGAACTGGGCGTCCCGTGCGGTGGCCGGTGCGCCGTTCACAAGCGCAGCCAGCGCCGCCACGAACACTACAAATCGCAGCCATCGAAAATTTTTCCCCATCTCCCCGATCCCCGCTCTTTTCCATTTACATTAGGTGTGCGTTAGACCACCCCTTAGGATCGGGCAGATTCCCCCCTCTCAACGTTTATTGCAACCGTTTTTTACCAATTGGTAAGAAAAGGCTTCTGCGACGTCCTAAAATCCCGGACAGCAGACGTGGCTGCCGTCACCTGCCGGCACGACTTTAGGGTGCCGTGCTCATGGCGTCCGTCACCACGATTTCCCCGGCCACGATTTGCCGCTTGGCCTCCTCGACGCGGCTCTTCATTTCCTCGGTGATCAGAGCGCGGTTGTCGTCATCAAGGGTGTAATCGACACCATTTTCTCGTAGACCCAAAACCGTCACGCCGGGCTTCCAGGTCCCATTGACCGCTGCCGTCATGGTTTCAGAAACCGCCAGATCAACCCGCTTGACCATGGAGGTCAGGACGAACCCCGGATGGATTCGGTTTTGGTTGCTGTCGACGCCAATCGCCAACTTGCCGGCATCGTGTGCGGCATGAAGCACGCCCAGACCGGAGCCGCCCGCGGCCGCAAAGATCACCTCGGCGCCGCGCTCAAACTGGTCCAATGCCAGTTCCGCCCCTCTGTCCGGGTTTTTCCATGCCATTTCGTCCGTGCCCACCGTGCTCTCGATAAGCTTGATCCTCGGATTGACATGGCGCGCGCCCTCGGCATACCCGACGGCGAACCGGCGGATCAGCGGAACGTCCATGCCGCCAATAAATCCGATGGTTCCCTTCCTGGCCTTCATGGCGGCCAACATACCGACCAGGAAAGAGCCCTCATGTTCCTTGAATAAAATGGACTGCACATTGGGGAGATCGATCAGGCCGTCGATGCTTGTAAAGTTCTGGTCTGGAAACTCGGCGGCAACTTTTCGCAAATGTTGCGCATAGGGGATGCCGATGGCGACGATCAGATCGAATTTTTCCTCGGCGAACCGGCGAAGGGCCGGTTCGAATTGCGCCTCATCGGTCGGTTCGAACTCAGCGAAGCGGTTTCTTGTTACCCTTCGGAAGATTTTGGCGCCCCGGAAGGCCGCTTCATTGAAGGAACGGTCGAACTTGCCCCCGATCTGGTACAGCACCACCACCTTGAAGTCCTTCGCACTCACCGGCGCGGCACTGAACAATGCTACAACTGAAACCAGCGCGAGCCCAAGGCCCAACTTCTTAATTCGTTTAAACATCCCACACCTCTCCATCTTTGATGGTTTTATCGGGCTTCATCCCGTCACCCCTTATAGTTGGCGCAGTTTTATCCTTCTTTCCGGTGTTTGCAACTGATTTTTGTTTGCCCAACCACCAATAACCGCATCAGTACACATGCTCAGGATCATTCCAAAAGTCAGTGCCCGCCCGATTGGTCATCGGCCATGGCGTCAGTCACCGTGATCGCCCCGGAAACGATCTTCTTTTTTGCTGCTTCCAGCCGCTCAATCATTTCAGATGTCATGAGGGAACGGTTGTGGTCATCGACCGCATAATCGACCCCGGCCTCCTTCAGACCCAGGATCGTGATCCCAGGCTTCCAGGAACCATCCCGCCCCTCAGCCATTGCGCGATAGACAGCGAGATCGACCCGTTTGAGCATCGAGGTCAGCACATATCCCGGCTGAATATGGTTCTGGTTGCTGTCCACGCCGATCGCGAATTTTTCAGCATCGCGCGCGGCCTGAAGCACGCCCAGGCCGGCCGGCCCGGCGGCTGCAAAAATAATATCGGCGCCACGGGCATATTGGCTCCGCGCCAGTTCAGCGCCCTTGATGGGGTCGCTCCACGCCGATGGCGTTGTCCCCACCATGTTCCTTAATATCCGGATATCGGGATTGACGTATTTCGCGCCCTCGGCATAACCGAGCCCAAAACGACGTATCAGCGGAATGTCCATGCCGCCAATAAATCCAATGGTCGCATTCTCCGCTTTCATCGCCGCCAGCATGCCGACCAGGAACGACCCTTCGTGTTCCTTGAACAGAATGGACTGCACATTGGGAAGGTCCACCGACGCGTCGACCGCGGTAAAGCGCTGGTCCGGGAATTCCCTGGCGACATTGCGCAGGGGAACCTTATAGGAAACTCCGATTGCGACAATCAGGTCCGCCTTGCGGCGCGCGAAGCGCCTCAGCGCCTGTTCGAACTGCGCCTCATTGGTGGGCTCGAAATCGCGATAGCGGATATTGGTCTCCTCGCGAAATTTTTCCGCGCCCTTGTAAGCGGCCTCGTTAAAAGAGCGATCGAATTTTCCGCCAAGATCGTAAATGAGGACGGTTCGAAAATCATCCGCGTGCGCCGGGGTGATTTGCCAGATCGCCACCAGGCCAACCAGGCTAGCCCCAATCACCAACCTTCGGAGTTTTTCCACTATTGTCATTTCACCCTTTCCCGGTACTTTGGCGGCAAGAATTCTTTTGCCTCTGGCATGACGGTGCAGAATTACTATTTGCCATCTAGAATGCAACAGTTTTTCGTCCCGCCAAACTCCCGCTCGCGGCGCTGTCAACAGCCCAACGGACTTGACGCCTAGACCTCCGTAAGGCATGAGAAGCCTGACTGCCGCGCGAAGTGGCATGCCAACCGAAGGATCCATGCCATGACCAGCCAAACGCACTCGAATTTGCCGGAAGGCGCCCCAATTACGGTCGTCGACCACCCGTTGGTGCAGCATAAATTAACGCTAATGCGGCGCAAGGCGGCGAGCACGGCGGAGTTCCGAAAACTCCTGCGCGAAGTGAGCTCGCTGCTCGGCTATGAGGCGATGCGCGACCTGCCGCTTAGTTCGGTAATGATCGAAACACCGATCCGCGGGATGGAAGCGCCGATCCTGGCCGGAAAGAAACTTTGCTTCATTTCCATCCTTCGGGCGGGCGATGGGCTGCTCGCGGCCATGCTGGATCTGGTTCCATCGGCGCGGGTCGGCCAGATCGGCCTGTATCGTGACGAGGAAACCCTCCGCCCGCACAAATATTTTTTCAAACTGCCCAAGGATATCGAGCATCGGAGGTCCATTCTGCTGGACCCGATGCTGGCGACCGGCCATTCGGCGGCGGCGGCGGTCGAAGAGGTCAAACGCGCGGGCGCCAGGGATATCCGCTTCGTATGCCTGGTCGCGGCGCCCGAGGGCGTGAGCACCTTCCGCGAAGCCCACCCCGATGTGCCGCTGATCACGGCCGCGGTGGACGAATGTCTCAACGAAAAGGGTTATATCGTCCCCGGTCTGGGCGATGCCGGCGACCGCCTTTTCGGCACCAAGTAACACACCGCTTGCAATTTCGAGGACAGCATGACCTGGACAGGGAAATATTTTGTAACGGCTCAAGGCTTGCTCGAGGATTCGATCCGGCTTGGATTCCAGATTCTTGACAGTGGCTTCGCGCCCAAGTTCATTGTCGGGGTGTGGCGCGGCGGCGCCCCGACGGGCATCGCGGTCCAGGAGATCCTGGACTTCCACGATGTGCAGTCCGACCATATCGCGATCCGGACCTCATCCTATATCGGCATGGAACAACAGAAGGTGGTTCGGGTTCACGGCCTCGAATACATCGTCAACAACATCGACGCGCAAGACAGCCTGCTGATCGTCGATGACGTTTTCGATTCAGGAAAAAGTCTTGCCGCTATTCTTGATAAGCTGCGGCGCAAATGCCGGCGCAACATGCCTGATGTCGTCAAGATCGCCACGGTTTACTACAAGCCCAAACACAATGTGACCGATCTGAAGCCCGATTTTTACATCCATGAAACCGACGCCTGGCTGGTCTTCCCACACGAATTGCATGACCTGACGCCCGAGGAAATCCGAGACCAGAAAGGGCTGGACTTTGACGAACTCAGGAAACCCGTAAAGACCGACCACGTAGGATAGGGACAGCCTGCCGATAAGGGTAAAAAAAAGGAAACAAAATGACAAACGTGCCCGAAATGAAGGAAAAAATACTGGCCTCGGTGGCTGCCGTGAAAAAGCGCTACAATGGTGTGATGCCCGAGGTTGCCCTGGTGCTCGGCAGCGGCCTCAACGGCATTGCCGAAGCGATGGATATCGAGACCGCGATTTCCAATTCAGACGTCCCCGGGTTCCCGCAGCCTTCGGTTCAGGGACACGCCGGGCGCATGCTGATTGGCCGGTTGGACGGTGCGCCGGTGGTTTGCCTTCAGGGCCGCGTGCATTTCTACGAAGGCCAGGGGCTCGACGCGATGGTGGTCCTGGTCCGAACGCTAAAGGCGCTGGGCGTCAAGACGCTGGTCCTGACAAATGCCGCCGGAAGTTTGAACCCGGAGGTGGGGCCGGGCAGCCTGATGGCGCTGACCGACCATATCAACTTCGCCGGGGTCAATCCGCTCATCGGCCCGAACGACGATGAAATCGGGCCCCGTTTCCCCGACATGACCGGGGCCTATGACAGTGAACTGCGTCAAACGCTTTTTGCCGCCGCCGCCGATGAGGGCGTCCACCTTAATGAAGGCGCCTACTTGATGGTGTCCGGGCCCAACTTCGAAACACCGGCTGAAATCGGCGCGTTTCGCGTGATGGGCGCCGATGCGGTCGGC
The DNA here is from genome assembly GCA_046756385.1 of Sphingomonadales bacterium. Lineage (GTDB taxonomy): Bacteria > Pseudomonadota > Alphaproteobacteria > CAZZKF01 > CAZZKF01 > JBHHWG01. Next base: position 70,385 of record JBHHWG010000003.1, read on the forward strand.
ATGTCGACCGTCCCCGAATGTCTGGTGGCCCGCCATTGCGGAATGCGGGTGGCCGCGGTCTCGACAATTACCAATCTGGCCGCCGGTCTGTCCGGCGATCCACTGACCCATGACGAAACCATGGAGGTCGGCGCACGGGCGTCGGAACAGTTGACCCGGGTTCTGGTCGGCTTTCTCAACCGCGTCGGTTGAAGGATTTGCGGGGGCCGAGGCCCCCGCTATTTTTTGCCTATATGGATTTTGCCGCGATCAGGTCTGGTCGCCGTAGGGTATCCAGATATTCTTGACCTCGGTCGCTCGTCCCAGGATATGGCGGCCCTCGCCCTGGTCGTCATCAAACCAGTCGTAGGCGCGGCCGTAATTGACCCAGGTGCGTTTCATATTGCCAGCGGCCTCGCGCTCAATCTCCGCCGAGACATCGCCGCCGCCATGATACCACAGGCCGTCGACGTTATCGTGCCTGGCCAGCACCACCGCCAACTGGTCCTTGTTCGCGGTCACGATATTGACCACCCCACCCGGCAGGTCCGAAGTCTCGAGGACCTGATAGAAGTCGGTCGCCAGCAGCGGGTAGCGTTCGCTCGGCAAAACAAGCGTCGTATTGCCCATGGCGATGGCCGGCGCAACCAGCGAAACCATTCCCAGTAACGGCGTCTCGTCCGGGCAGGCGATGCCGAGAATGCCCACCGGCTCCTTCATGGCCAGCGCCACGCCGCGCATTGGCGGGGTATGCACGCTGCCTTCGAACTTGTCAGTCCATGCGCCGTAGGCGAACAGGCGCTTCACGGAAAGCTCAACCTCCCTGGCCGCCTGCGCCTTCGGCACACCGGTCAGGCTCATGAGCCGCTTTTCGAACTCAGCCTGCCGATAGCTCAGATTTTCCGCGATGAAAAAGAGGATCTGAGCCCGCAGATGTGCCGACGTTCCGGCCCAACCCGACGCGGCGGCCGCCGCCTCGACCGCATTGCGGATGTCCTTGTAGTTACCATCGGCCACGAGCCCGGCAAAGCCGCCTTTGTGATCGGCGACCGCGACGCTGTTGCCGCCGTCGGGACGGGCCTGCTTGCCGCCGATATAATGCTTGGCGGTGTGATCGACCGGGGGTAGCCCTTCGAACGTCACGCCGCCCGAGGGCGCGCGGGCGGGCGTCGGCTCCGCCGGTTTCAGCTTCTTTTCGAACGACGGTTTCAGATAGGCCTGCATGCCCTCGATCCCGCCTTCACGGCCGAAACCGGATTCCCGGTATCCGCCAAAGCCCGCGGCCGCATCGAACAGATTGGTGGAATTGATCCAGACCACGCCGGCCTTGATCGCCGGCGCCACTTCCAGCGCCCGGTTGATGTTTTCCGACCAGACGCTGGCGGCAAGGCCGTACCGGGTATTGTTGGCAAGCTCCACCGCCTCTTTCTGGGTGCGGAAAGTCATGGCCACGACCACTGGCCCGAAAATTTCCTCCCGGACAGCGATGTTTGCGGTACCGACATCGGTCAACAAGGTCGGCGGATAAAACACGCCGTCTTTGGGCAAGGGACAGGCCGGCTGCCATAGCGTCGCGCCTTCCTCGACCCCTTTTTGCACCAGGTCGTCGATTCGGTCCCGCTGCACCGGATCGACAATAGCGCCAATGTCGATGCATTTGTCGAGCGACTGACCGACGCGCAGCTTTTCCATGCGCGCCTTGACCTTGTTCAAAAAGCGCTCGGCGACACCCTCCTGAACAAGCAATCGGGACCCGGCACAGCAAACCTGCCCCTGATTGAACCAGATCGCGTCCACCAGACCCTCGGTGGCGCCGTCGAGATCCGCGTCGTCGAAGACGATGAACGGCGATTTGCCGCCTAGTTCCAGGGTCAAACTCTTGCCTGACCCGGCGGATTGTTGACGGATCAGCCGGCCGACATCGGTGGAGCCGGTAAACGCCAGCTTGTCGAGGTCCGGGTGATCGACAATCATTCCGCCCACGCGGCCGTCGCCGGTGACGATGTTCAAGACGCCCTCCGGCAAACCGGCTTCCCGGCAAATGTCGGCGAACATCAGTGCCGTCAGCGACGTATATTCGGCGGGCTTCAAAACCACGGTATTGCCCGCGGCCAGCGCCGGCGCGATCTTCCAGGCCAACATCAGCAGCGGAAAGTTCCATGGGATGATCTGGCCAACAACGCCCACAGGGTCGTAGCCCGGGAGTTCCCTGTCGATCAGTTGAGCCCAGCCCGCATGGTGATAGAAGTGCCGGGCGATCAGCGGAATATCGATATCGCGGGTTTCCCGGATCGGCTTGCCGTTGTCCATCGACTCCAGCACCGCAAGCCGGCGCGAGTGTTTCTGGACCAAACGGGCCAGGGCGTAGAGGTGCCGGGCGCGGCCGTGTCCCCCGAGTGCTGCCCAACTTTTCTGGGCACGCCGGGCGGCCTTGACGGCCATCTCGACCTCTTCCTCGCCGCCCTGCGCGACCTGGGCGAGGACCTCGCCGGTCGCCGGGCTTCGGCTTGGGAACGATTCGCGGTTTTCAGGCTTGACCCATTTTCCATCGATGAAATGGCCGAAACTTCCATCGAAACCATCCAGCCAGGCCAGGACCTTGGCGTTATTTTCCGGTGCGGGGCCATATTCCATCGATTCGAACTTCTCAATGATGCTCACAAAAGCGCTCCTTCTTAGCTCGCTCAGCCCAGCGGGTGACGATAATGGGCTGAGTAGCGCCCGGTCATGTGATATTCGATCTGGCGCTCAAGGTCGCCGAGCAGACTTGACGCGCCGAAGCGGAACATATCCGCATTCAGCCAGCCGTTGCCCAGTTCCTCTTTCATCAACACAAGATACGCCAGCGCCTGCTTGGTGTTCTTGATGCCGCCGGCCGGCTTGAAGCCGATTTTCTGGCCGGTGCGTTCCTGAAACTCGCGGATCATGCGGATCATGACCAGGCTCACCGGCAGATTGGCGTTCATACTCTCCATCCCGGTGGAGGTCTTGATAAAGTCGGCCCCGGCCATCATGCACACCATGGAGGCACGGGCCACATTGTTGAGATTGCCAAGCTGTCCGGTCGAGATGATGGTCTTCATATGGGCGACGCCGCAAGCCTCGCGGAATGCCCGCACTTCGTCATAAAGTTCCCGCCAGTCCTGATTGAGGACATGGGCCCGAGTGACAACGATGTCGATTTCGCGCGCGCCGGCGGCCACCGAGGCTCGAATTTCGGCGAGCTTGGTTTCCAGCGGCGTAAGGCCGGCCGGGAAACCGGTCGACACCGCGGCCACCGGAATACCCGACCCTTTGAGCACCTCAACCGCGGTTGGCGCCATGGTGTGGTAAACGCAGACCGCGCCGGTTGTCAGGCCCAGCGATTCGGCGCCCACGGCCTTGACAAGATCCTGCCGCAACGGCTGGCGCGCCTTGACGCAGATCCGCTGAACCCGGCCGGGGGTGTCGTCACCCGACAAGGTGGTCAGATCGATGCACGAAATCGCCCGCAGCATCCACGCGATCTGCCAGTCTTTCTTGACCGACCGGCGCGTCATGATCGTCGATGTCCGGCGCTCGACCGCGCTTTTATTGACGCGAATATCCGCCAGCCAATCCGGTTCGAATCCGGTTCCCTGATTGATGTGCAAATCCGGCGCGGACCCGGTCGGCGCCTCGGCAACGGTTTTTGCTGCTTGGCTCATTATCTCCGTTCCAGGCCGATTATGGGCCGGCCCGGCTCCTTCCTAAGAAACTTGTTTACCACGAATAACCTTTTCTTCCGCCATCACGTTATTCCCGCCGCCTCATCCGGGCAGATAGCGATCTATATGCAATTGATCGGTGTCTGTCACGCCTCGCGATGCTCCTCGGCGGTCGCACCGGCAAGCCCGGTTTCGGTTTTGTGGAGCGACAGCAACAGAATGATCATGCCAGCAAAAG
>JBHHWG010000004.1:0-71841 GCA_046756385.1 Sphingomonadales bacterium
GGGCGCCGCCAGGGCGGCATATAAACAGCCGAACTTGATTCCGATTAAGTTAAAAGCGCTCTAATCGCCCGGCTCGCCCTTCGCTTCATTGAGCGGCCAGTCGTAGCGATATCTGGCGATGCGCCTGGTATCGGCCAGCCTTTCGCTGAGTTCCGGCCCGGCATAGTGGCGCAAGTGGTCGAGCACGCCGTCGACCGTGCCCCCGAAATCCTCCTTGAACCAGGCATAGATCTTCGAGACCGTGAGGCGGCCGCGCCGGTCGAATTCAACCCCTCGCGGGTCATTGATAAATGCCAGGGCCCCGGCCTCCAATAACGCTTCGGTGTTGTCCGCCGTAAAAGCCTGGCGCTGAAGATTGGGGCAACCCGCGGCCGCGCAATTCAGCGCGTAATGGATGCGCGGGTCTTGCCACAGGGGTCTCAGGATCCGATGTTCGATGTCGTTAAGCGTCAAACGCCGGCCCTCGACTGTGATCAGTTCCATGTCCCATGGACCGACCGGCAAGAAGCCGGGCTTGATCTTTCGGATGGATTTAACCGGGTAGTGATCGAGCACCAGATCGACGGTCAGCGCATTATAAAGATTGATCCAGAAGGCGCGCTGCCGGTCCCGCGGCATTCGGCTCAGCGGCGCCTTCGAAAGCTTGCTGATATATTGGTTTAGCGCATCCCGATCGGCGGTCGTCACATCCCCATAGCGAACCCGGGCCGCACCGTGATCGTCTATGGTGACGTAAGTGGCCAGAAACCGGTCCCATGGAGCATGATTCAAGACTTCATGTGATCCCAGGGCATGGCTCTCCCAATGCGAATCGATCAGCCGCGCATCGGGTAGAAACCCCCGCTCAATGCTGGTGCAGGTCGCCAATGTCAAAGCCATCCAAACCATCAGCAAAACCTTGGTGGCGTTACCGCCTTTCACGAACAAAACCTCCATGAGAATCCCGTGATAATACATCGCCACCGACCGATCGGCATCTGTGACTGCAATACATTTAATCGTATACACCAAATTAACACATTGCCATGCAACCCGCGATTATGGCAAGGAAGGCGTTGGCTCAAATATAATATGAGCGAGTTGGTCACCGCCTGCCTTAATCTGTTTTTCATGATTGCGGTGCCATATTTTGATTAATCATTGCGGCATGGCCGGGTGGGCAAGCCCGCGGCGGCTTCGGAGCGGACATATGTCCCAACTGGCACAACAGCATCAAACTGACGAAGTCGACAAGTTCCGAAAATTTCAAAGACTGGTCGAAGGCACGAATATCAGCCGGGACACGCTTCTGGCCACCGACTATCTTAACCACTTTAACGAAATCGTGATGCTCCTTGAGATGGTTCCGGACGTTCCCGAGCTGCTGGATGAGGCGAAGGAATGGCGCCCCATGGGGTATGAGCGGCATTTTTCCCAAAGCAGCTTTCCCGACAAGGAGCTGGCTATCGCCGCCTACGCCCATGTCCCAAGTGACTATCGCGTTGAGCTCGAAAATTTGATCGAACAGATGGACCGCTTGGTCGAAGAGGCGATTTCATCGCTTGAAGCCACATCAGGCGACAGCGATTATTCCGGAATGCAACGGGTTTGCACCACTGCCTGCGAATCGCTGCGGGACCTTATTGCACGTGTCGGCGCCGTGATCAGAGGGCCTTCGCAAGCTGTTGAACAAAGCGAGGTCGACGAACTCTTCGATTTTTGACGGGTCCCTCATCGTCTTTAGCCGCTGGCACACAATTCCGTTTGCTGATAACGTCAGCATTCATTCGGCCCATGGGGAGGGGACGAATAACGGGCAACAGTGATCGGTCGGGCCTCGACAATCTGAAGAATATGTTCGGCCCGCCGACCTGAAGTATGCCGCTTTTTTGGAGGGGAAGGAGAGGTTCCGGGGACATGTCGCCAGAAACCATCGACGCGATAAGCAGTCATCCTGAATTCCAGCTATTAAAACGCAAGCGCGGACGCCTGGTCCGTTTGTTAAGCGGCCTGACGATCGGCCTGTACGGTCTTTTCATTGCCGCTCTGGCCTATATGCCGGGATTGATCACTCAGCCCCTCGGCGACGGCGTGGTCACCACTGTCGGCATCCTGTTTAGCTTCACCTTCGTCATCAGCCTGGTGGTGATGCTCGCGATCTATGTGCGGCGGGCCAATCAGGAATTCGACCTGCTCACCCAAAAAGTCCTTGAGGATATCAAGTAATGGCTTTGCGTCCCGCGTTTATGTCCGCGCTGATCGCGGCGGCAGTCCCGGTCGGCCTGTGTACTCTGACCGCCACACCGGCTCATGCCGCCGCGGGCGCTGATCAGCCGCTTAATTTTCCGGCAATTTCCATGTTCGCCCTGTTCGTGGCGACGACACTGATAATCACCTATTGGGCTTCCAGGCGCACAACAACCGCCGAGGATTTCTATTCAGCGGGCAAACGCATCAGTGGCACGCAGAACGGACTTGCGATCGCCGGCGATTTCATGTCCGCGGCCACGTTCCTGGGCATGACCGGGCTGCTTTACGCCATCGGTTTCGATACCATCCTCTATTTCCTGAGCGCGGTGGTCGGATTCTCGCTGATGCTGTTCGTGATCGCCGAACCGTTGCGCAATCTCGGGCGCTTTACCTTTGCCGACGTGGTGTCATATCGGCTCGAACAGCGGCCGGTTCGCACCCTGACCGCGTTCGGCACCCTGGCGGTGGTGACGATGTATATGATCGCCCAGATCGTCGGCGCGGGAACGCTGGTCCAGATTCTGTTCGGCCTGCCCTATAACTATGCAGTGGTGCTGGTGGGCGTGCTGATGGTCCTTTATGTGACCTTTGGCGGCATGATCGCGACCACCTGGGTTCAGATCATCAAGGCCGCCCTGCTGCTGACCGGCGTGACCGTTTTGAGCTTCCTGGTCATGGCCGAGTTCGGGTTCAGCTTTGAAAACCTGTTGCACAATGTGGTCGCCACACACGCCAAGGGCAAGGCCGTGCTGGCGCCGGGCGGGCTGTTCCCGGATCCGATTTCGGCAATTTCCCTGGCGATGGGACTGACGTTCGGGTTTCTCGGCCTGCCCCACGTGCTGATGCGCCTGTTCACGGTGCCCGACGTCAAGGAGGCGCGCCGTTCGATGCTGGTCGCCACCGGGATCATCGGTTATGTCATTGCCCTGATGTTTTTCGTGGTCGGCTTTGGCGCGATCGTCCTGGTGTCGAACGATTCGCAGTTCGTGAACGAGGCGGGCCGATTAGTCGGCGGCAACAACATGGCCGCGGTCCATCTGTCGAAAGTGGTGGGCGGCGATTTGTTCCTGGGCTTCATTTCCGCCGTCACGTTCGCCACCATTCTCGCGGTGGTGGCGGGCCTGACACTGGCCGGCGCTTCGGCGATTTCCCACGATCTTTATGCCAACGTTTTTCGCGGCGGCAAGGCCAGCGAGAAAAACGAAGTCCGGGTGTCGCGGATTGCCACCATCGTGATCGGTGCAATATCGATCGGACTTGGCATTCTGTTCGAGGGTGAGAACGTGATCTATCTCGCCGGGCTGGCCCTGGCCGTCGCCGCCAGCGCCAATTTTCCGGTCCTCATCCTGTCGATATATTGGCGCGGTCTGACGACCCGCGGCGCGATTACGGGCGGATATGTGGGACTGGTATCGGCGGTCGGCCTGGTGATCGTCGGGCCCACGGTTTGGGTGCACATCCTCGGCAATGCCGAGCCCCTGTGGCCCTACAAGGACCCCGCCCTGTTCTCAGTGACCCTCGCGTTCGCAACCGCGTGGCTGTTTTCGGTCACAGACAAAAGCGCCCGCGCCACCTCGGAACGAGCGGCATTCAATGCCCAATATATCCGGTCCCAAACCGGGCTGGGCGCCGACGCGGCTGAATTGAGCAAGGCACACTGACAAGAAAAGCCCCCGCGAGCCGACATTAAACTTGTTGGCTCGCGGGGCGGCATAACACGTTTGGCGGTCCGACATTCACGAGCAACAGGGCGCAGCCCCCCAAAATTCCCCCTTGCCGAAATTTATTTTAAGCTTAAAATACTTTGGTGTTGTCGGCGGAGGAGCTGCGCATGAAGATCACGGTTGTTGGCGGGGGCCCGGGCGGGCTTTATTTCGCGATCTCGATGAAGCTTCGCGACCCGGCTCATGACATCACGGTTTATGAGCGCAACCGGCCCGACGACACCTTCGGCTGGGGTGTGGTGTTCTCCGACCAGACCATGGACAATCTGCGCGACAACGATCCAAAGTCCGCCGACGCGATCTTCGATAATTTCGCCCATTGGGACGATATCGACATCCACTTCAAGGACACGATTGTTACCTCGGGCGGTCACGGATTCTCCGGCATCGGGCGTCTGCGGCTGTTGAACCTGCTCCAGGAACGCGCCGACGAGCTGGGCATCAGGCAGGTCTTTCGCCATGAGGTCGAAATCAAGGATGTCGAGCGGTGGTCCGGGGAGTCGGATCTTGTCATCGCCGCCGACGGGCTCAATTCCAAAATCCGCACCGCCTATGCCGAGCATTTCCGGCCCAATGTCGACGTTCGCGCCAACAAATTCATCTGGCTCGGCACCCGCAGGAAATTCGACGCCTTCACTTTTATCTTCAGGGAGACTGATGGCGGCTGGATCCAGGCTCACGCCTACCGCTTCGACAAGGACACCTCGACCTTCATCGTCGAAACCACCGAGGAAGTGTGGCGGCGCGCCGGGGGCGAGGCGCTGGACGCCAACGCCTCGATTGCCTGGTGCGAGTCTCTTTTCGCCGACTGGCTCGATGGCGAGAAGCTGATGAGCAACGCCGCCCATGTGCGCGGCTCGGCGTGGATCAATTTCCCGCGCATTTCCAACGATCACTGGCATTACAAGAATATCGTGCTGTTGGGAGACGCCGCCCACACCGCCCATTTCTCCATCGGCTCGGGCGCCAAGCTGGCGTTCGAGGACGCCATCGACCTGGCCGACTATCTCCATCGTTTTGATGATCGGGCACAAGCGCTCGATGAATATGAACAGACCCGGCGAGTCGAGGTTCTGCGCCTGCAAAGCGCGGCGCGCAACTCCACCGAATGGTTTGAGAATGTCGGGCGTTATACCCATTTCGAGCCCGAGCAATTCGCCTATTCCCTGCTGACCCGCAGCCAGCGCGTCAGCCACGAAAATCTGCGGTTGCGCGACAAGGACTATCTGGAGGGGCTGGAACGCTGGTTCGCCGCCTGCGGTCGCCGGGGCGCGCCGGACCGGCAAACGCCGCCGATGTTCACCCCGTTCAAACTGCGCGACATGGAACTGGTCAACCGGATCGTGGTGTCGCCGATGGACATGTACAGCTCGGTCGAGGGCACGCCCGGCGATTTCCACCTGGTGCATCTGGGATCACGAGCCCTGGGCGGCGCCGGACTGCTGTTTACGGAAATGACCTGCGTGTCGCCCGAAGGCCGGATCACGCCGGGCTGCGCCGGGATGTACGTGCCCGAACATGTCGTCGCCTGGCAGCGGATTGTCGACTTCGTTCACAATCATTCCCGGGCCAAAATAGCCCTCCAGCTTGGTCATTCCGGTCCCAAGGGTTCGACAAAACTGATGTGGGACGGCATGGATGAACCGCTCGACGACGGCAACTGGCCGGTGATCGGCCCGTCGCCAGTCGCCTGGTCGGAGCATAATCAGGTGCCGCGCGAGATGACCGCCGCCGACATGGAGGCGATCAGGTCCCAGTTCGTCCGCGCCGTGGAAATGGGCGACCGGTGCGGTTTCGACATGATCGAGCTTCACTGCGCCCATGGATATCTGTTATCGAGCTTTATCACCCCGTTGACCAACCAGCGCACGGACGATTACGGCGGCTCGGCCAAAAACCGCCTGCGCTTTCCGCTGGAGGTTTTCCAGGCCATGCGCGCGGCATGGCCTGCCCACAAGCCGATGTCGGTGCGCATATCCGCGACCGACTGGGTCGCGGGCGGCGTCACCTGTGACGACTCGCTGGAAATCGCCCGGGCCTTCGCCGACGCCGGGGTCGACATCATCGACGTCTCGGCCGGCCAGACCAGCGTCAGGGCCGAGCCGGTTTACGGGCGCATGTTCCAGACCCCGTTCTCCGACCGCATCCGCAACGAGGCCGGGCTGGCCACCATGGCGGTCGGTAATATTTTCGAGATCGATCACGTCAACAGCATCATCGCCTCGGGCCGGGCGGATTTGTGCTGCATGGCGCGGCCGCATCTGAGTGACCCCTACTGGACCCTGCACGCCGCGGCCCAGCAACATTATGACGGCGTCCCGTGGCCCAGGCAGTATCTCTCCGGCAAAGAGCAATATGAACGCAATCTGGAGCGCGCGGCGGAAATGGCGATAAACATATGACGGCACAAACCGACTTTTCCGGCCGCCATGCGGTGGTCACCGGCGGCGCCACCGGCATCGGCGCGGCCATTGCGGACCGGCTCGCGGCGGCAGGCGCGCGCGTCACCGTAATGGGACGAACCTGGGAGCGGCTCAGGGACAAGGCGGGCTCACTCCCCGGCGCCCAGGCCATTGTCGCCGATGTAACCGACGAAGCGTCGGTGAGGCAGGCATTCGACAGCGCCCGCGAAAATTTCGGGCCGGTTTCGATATTGATCAATAATGCCGGCGCCGCGCCGTCCACGGCGTTCACCAAGACCACGCTCGAATTCTGGCGCTCGGCGCTCGATGTCAATCTCACCGGCGTGTTCCTGTGCAGCCGCGCGGCCGTCCCCGACATGATCGAGGCCGGTTCGGGCCGCATCGTCAATATCGCCAGCATCGCCGGGCTTCAGGGCTTTGCCTATGTGACCGCCTATTGCGCCGCGAAGCACGGCGCGGTTGGACTGACCCGGGCCATGGCGATGGAATTCGCGACCAGGGGAATAACCGTGAACGCGGTATGTCCCGGCTTTACCGAGACCGACATCGTGACGAAAGCCATCGACGGCATCGTCGCCAAGACCGGGCGAACGCCGGAGCAGACCCGCGCCGAGCTCACCAAACATAATCCCCAGGGCCGGCTGATCGAAGTCGACGAAGTGGCGTCTCTGACCTTGTGGCTGTGCTCACACGACGCCCGATCGGTAACCGGCCAGGCGCTGGCGATCGCGGGCGGGGAGGTCATGTGATGGAAGCGGCGGGTTCGGCTGTTGACGGCAGGCAGGCCGGGGCCGTTGATGGAAAAGACGCGCTCCGTCTGTGGCTCAGGCTTTTGACTTGCACCAATCTGATCGAGAGCCGAATCCGGACCCTGCTGCGCACCCGGTTCGACACAACGCTGCCGCGTTTCGACATGCTGGCCGCCCTCGACCGGGCGCCCCGCGGCCTCACCATGGGCGAGCTGTCGCACCGCCTGCTGGTATCCCAGGGCAATGTGACCAATGTCGCCCGGCGGCTGGAGGCGGATGGGCTGATCATCAAAGTCCCCTCGCCCGCTGACCGGCGCAGTCAGATTGTCAGCCTGACCGATCGAGGCCGCGAATGGTTCGCCAGCCTGGCCCGGCAGCACGAGATATGGCTCGCGGACATGTTTCAAAGTCTCGAGGCCGACGATATCGAAAGTCTGACACAAGCGATCGCCACGGCCCGGCAAGCGGTCGAGAACAGTGTCAAACCAGGAGAAAGCGGATGAATATGGCGGACTACAAGGCCGAGCATTTCCTGTGGCGGGTCGACGGCGCGGTCGCCACCATCACCCTCAACCGGCCGGAGCGCAAGAACCCGCTGACGTTCGAATGCTATGCGGAACTGCGTGACCTGTTTCGCCAGCTTGGCCATGCGGACGATATTCATGCCGTGGTCATCACTGGCGCGGCGGGTAATTTCTGCGCCGGCGGCGACGTGCATGAGATTATCGGTCCTCTGACCGGGATGGATATGAAAGGGCTTCTCCGCTTCACCCGCATGACCGGTGATCTGGTCAAGGCGATGCGCGCCTGCCCGCAGCCCATCATCGCCGCCGTCGACGGGGTGTGCGTGGGCGCCGGTGCGATTATCGCCATGGCCTCGGACTTGCGCCTGGCGACGCCGCAATCCAGAACCGCTTTTCTGTTCAACCGGGTGGGCCTCGCCGGCTGCGACATGGGCGCCTGCGCGATTCTGCCGCGCATCATCGGTCAGGGCCGGGCGTCGGAACTGCTGCTCACCGGACGCGCAATGAGCGGTGAGGAAGGAGAACGCTGGGGCTTCTTCAACCGTTTGTGCGACGCCGACGACGTTCTGACGGAGGCTCAGGACCTGGCGGCCCGGATCGCCGCCGGCCCCAGCTTCGCCAACGGCATCACCAAAACCCAGCTCAATCAGGAATGGGCCATGAGCCTTGAAGCCGCGATCGAGGCCGAGGCTCAGGCCCAGGCGATTTGCATGCGCACCCGGGATTTCGAGCGCGCCTACCATGCATTCGTAAACAAGGAAAAACCAGTTTTCGAGGGCGACTGATGGCCGATAGAAGCTTTCTCGACTGGCCGTTTTTTGACGATGCGCACCGCGCATTGGCGAAGGAGATCGACCTCTGGGCGGCACGGGAAATCGGGCTGAGTTCCCACCACAATGCCGACATCGACGGCGCGTGCAAACGATTAGTCTCGAAACTGGGCGAGAGCGGCTGGCTCCGCGCCTGCGTGCCGGCAAGCCATGGCGGCTTGACCGGGACACTGGATGTGCGCTCCCTGTGCCTGATCCGCGAAACCCTGGCCCGTTATTCGGGCCTCGCCGATTTTTCGTTCGCCATGCAGGGCCTCGGAAGTGGTCCGATAACGCTTGCCGGAAGCAATGCACTAAAGGACGAATATCTGCCCGATGTAAGGGACGGCAAAAAAATCGCGGCCTTCGCGCTTTCGGAACCGAACGCCGGTTCCGACGTGGCGGCGATCGCCACCACGGCCGAAATCGATGGCGAAACCGATGGCGATGATTATGTGCTCAACGGCGAAAAAACCTGGACATCGAACGGCGGCATCGCCGATTTCTATTGTGTGTTCGCACGCACCGGCAGGGGGGCGGGGGCTCGGGGCCTCAGCGCTTTCGTGGTCGACGCCGATACGCCGGGGCTCGAAATCGTCGAGCGGATCGACGTTATCGCGCCGCACCCGCTGGCCCGGATCAGGTTCACCGGCTGCCGGGCGCCCAGGTCAAGGATGCTGGGACAGCCGGGACAAGGATTCAGGATCGCCATGACGACCCTGGACATATTCCGCTCGACCGTGGCGGCGGCGGCCTTGGGTTTTGCCCGCCGCGCGCTCGACGAAGCGCTGGCACGGATTGACGAGCGCGAGGCGTTTGGCCGCAAGCTCGCCGACTTCCAGCTCACCAAGGCCAAGATCGCGGACATGGCGACCGGCGTGGACGCCAGCGCCCTGCTGGTCTACCGCGCCGCCTGGACCCGCGACCGCAAGGCCGACCGCGTGACCCGCGAGGCCTCAATGGCTAAAATGCATGCCACCGAGACCGCCCAACAGGTGATCGACCATGCGGTCCAACTGTTTGGCGGCCAGGGGGTGGTGTCGGGGGTCAAGGTCGAAGAGCTGTACCGCGGGATACGGGCGCTTCGGATTTACGAAGGAACGACCGAGATCAACAAGCTGGTGATCGCCGATCAGACCATGCGCGGTTTCACCCCCCGCTGAGGAGGCGACCCGGACGAGCCGCGCGGCCCTTGCCAGGTGCAATCCCCACACATTGGAGGAAGCAGTAAAACGATGGGCGTATTTTCCACCGACATACCGATCCGCTTCGCCGACTGCGACCTGGCTGGCGTCATGTTCTATCCCCGTTTGATCGAACGGATCCAGCAGGTGGTCGAGCGGTGGTTCGACCAGGGCCTGGGGCTCGATTTCCACCAGGTTCATGTGGTCAATGGCTGGGGCCTGCCCACGGTCGATCTGCACTGCGAATTCGTTCATCCAAGCCGCCTTGGCGACGTGCTGTCATTCACCCTGTGGTTGGAAAAAATCGGGCGCACCTCGTTCATCGTCCGTATCGAAGCCAGATGCGGCGGCGAAATGCGGGCCAAGGCGCGGCTTGTGATGGTCATGCGCTCGTTCTATCGGCCTGAAAACACCGAAATTCCGACCGACCTGCGCACCGCGATGGGAAAATTCCTGAACCCACCGGGACCTGAGCAGGCTTGAGGTCGCGGATTATGTTAGGGTGAGACGTTGCCATACGAGACCTGTGTCAAGGGAAGCCGCGGTGAACATTTCAGATTGGATTGCAAAGTGGGCCGACTTTACGCCGCGAAAGACGGCAATCCGTTTCGAAGGCAAGGAAATCAGCTATGGCGAATTATCCGCGAACATCGCGCGGCTGGCCGCCGGGCTGAAAAACAGGCTGGGCGTGGCCCCCGGCGACCGGATCGCCCATCTGGGGTATAACAGCCCGGAAATGCTGATTTTGCTCTTCGCCTGCGCGCGACTGGGGGCGATGCTGGCGCCGCTCAACTGGCGGCTCGCCGCGCCTGAGCACCGATACATTTTACGCCAATCCGGCGCCAGATGCCTGTTCGCAGACCGCTCGTTCCAGGGTCATGTCGCCGCATTGAATGAAGACGGCCGGGACATCGCGTTGATTTGTGTCGATGCCGCCGCGCCCGATGCCGGATGGACCGATTTCGCAACCCTGGCCAGGGAGAGCGCGCACGATACGCCCGTCAATGTTATCAGCGATAATTCGCCGCTGCTGATCGTTTACACCTCGGGCACGACCGGAAAGCCCAAGGGCGCGGTGCTGACCCAGAACGCATTATTGTGGAACGCGATCAACAGCATGCTCGCCCACGATCTGCGGAGCAGCGATCACATTCTGACCACCCTGCCGATGTTTCATGTTGGCGGCCTGAACATTCTGACCACGCCCGCCTTGCATGCCGGAGCGACGGTGACACTGCATCGCAAATTCGATGCGGCGGCCACATTGCGCGAAATAGCCAAATCCCGGCCAACGCTTACCGTGATGGTGCCCGCGCAGATGCAGGCCGCCAGCAGTCATCCCGAGTGGGGCGAGACCGACTTGAAGAGCCTGCGAATGTTGACCACCGGCTCCTCCATCGTGCCCAAACCGGTGATCGCTCCCTGGCATGATCGTGGCATACCCGTGGTTCAGGTTTACGGCTCCACCGAGACCGCGCCGATCGCCATTCATCAACGAGCCGACGACGCCATGACCACGGCGGGCTCGACCGGCAAGCCGGCGGTTCATTGCGAGGTCCGGCTCATCGACAAGCAAGGCAACGACGTCGCGACCGGACAATGCGGCGAAATTCTTGTGCGCGGGCGCAATGTGATGGTCGAATATTGGGGCGATCGGGAAGCCACCGCCGAAGCCTTGCGCGGCGGCTGGCATTATACAGGGGACATCGGCTACCGGGACGAAGACGGCAATTATCACGTTGTCGACCGGAAGAAGGACATGATCGTGTCGGGCGGCGAAAACATCTACCCGGCCGAGCTGGAAGCGGTGCTTTACGAACACCCGGACATTGCCGAAGCGGCTGTCGTCGGGCGCGCCGATCGAAACTGGGGCGAGGTCGCGGTGGCGGTCATCGGCTTGCGCGCGGGACGCCGGCTCGCCAAGCCGGAAGTCCTGGCCTTGTTCGACGACCGACTGGCGCGGTTCAAGCACCCCAAGGACGTCATTTTCGTGAAGAAGTTACCCCGAAACGCCATGGGAAAGATCCTCAAGTTCAAGACCCGCCAGATGCTGACAGGACGAGGAAAAGACAAATGCCATTCATGAATTTCCTGCCGGAGGATGCAACCCAGCTCCATCTGTTTGAGAAATATCCGGAAAGCTCGAAACTGATTCTCGAATTCACCGAGGTTCTTTTGCGCGGGCCGTCGCCATTTACGGTGGCCGAGCGGGAGCTTATCGGGGCCTTTACGTCGAATCTGAATGGCTGCCAATTTTGCTTCGGCGTCCACGCTGCCGCCGCCGAGCATTTCGGCGTCGACCCGGCGCTGCTGGAAAGCCTGCTTGAAGACATCGAAACCGCGGCAATCGACGACAAGCTTAAGCCGATCCTGCGCTATGTCCGCAAGCTTACCCTCGACCCGACCAGAATGACCCAGGCCGATGCCGACGCGATCCTCGATGCCGGCTGGGACGAAGACGCCTTCCACCACGTGGTGTCGGTCTGTGCGCTGTTCAATTACTATAATCGCGTCATCAACGGCCACGGCATCAAGGGTTCGCCGGTTTACCTCGAGGAATGCGGCAAGCGACTCGCAAGCTCCGGATATGCCAGCATCATGGATATGCTCAAGAACACAATGGACCGATAACAGGCCATGGAGCACATCTGCGCATTGGCTTTGGACAGGCATTGCGGAAATGTAAATTCGAGTCGCCGCGCCCGGCGCTGAGAGGGTCGGTTTCACTGCTCAGAGCCGCCCCCAAAAGCGCTGTTTAGAACGGTTATTCGTTACCCTGTAACTCCCTTTGTTTCTTACCTTTCACGAAACCCCCGTCGAAAAAGCGACAGCCCAGGCGGGCCCGCGCCGCCAGCCGTTCGACGATTGTTTGCTCCTGAATCCTTGCTGACTTAAAATAGCGAATGGGCAGGGTTGAGATGCTTTTCTTCCCCAGACTGGTTGTCGTTGAAGGAGACCCGCTATGCAGGAAAACACTTCAATCGAATCCGAGCACCGGTCGGCATTGCTCCAAGTCGATTGGGATGAAGTGCAAGAACCCGGTTGCTATGTTGAGCAAGGTAGCGGTGACCTCTTCCGCATTCCCAAAGAGGCCCTGATTTCCGGCGCCTCCCCGTTGATCGTCAAGGAGAGCCGTGGAGCGTCGCGTCTGTTCCAAGTAAGCAAAGACCCCTATGTCACGACCCTGAAGGCGCGGATCATTTGCGCCCAGCATAACATCGACCCCAACTTCTAAAGTTCGATCAATCCTCGATCCTGCCCATTTTTGCAGGGTGCCACGGGTGCAACCGAATAAGTTTTACTCCTTGGGTAGCGGCACTGATACGCGTCGGTTTAGGGTTGTGGCCGCCGAAAGATATCCGCAATGAAGGAGAAAAGTTCGATCGAATCTGAACATTGTACGCCTCTGACCCAAGTTGACTGGCAAGACATACGTAAACCCGGTTGCTCCGTTGAGCTTGGCTCCGGTGACCTCTGCCGCATTCCGAAAGAGGCCCTTGGCCGTAACCTTTCACCGGTGATCACAAAGGAAAGCCGGGGGGCGTCGCGTCTGTTCCGGGTCAGCGAGGACCCCCATGTTATAACGCTTAAAGTGCGATTTGTTTGCGCCAGGCACAATATCAAGCCAAATTTCTAGAGCGGCCCCCCACATTTCCTGCTGTTGCGCGCCCGGCCCGGCGCAATATTTCCGTTAAGGTTTGTTCAAATCGCGCGTCGTTCCGGCCCGTGATACCTGGCCCTGGAGCGAAGAAAATCCGCCGCCAATATTGACGCGCCGCCGTCGTCCAGATAGGCCGCCAGTTTCCCTGTAACATGGGCGGTGGCGAAACTGGAACCGCCGACGCGACGATCCCCAACCTCCTTCATGCCGCGTGGGCAGGCGCCGTATTCGGCCTGACTGGTCGCCAGATGGGAAATCTCGTCAGCCGCGCAGCGGGCATCCCCGCTGACGCTGATCACCCCGTCATAGGCGGAGGGATATATCTGTGTTCCCCGCGCGGGGCTTGCGGCCACCAGTATGATCCCTTCGCCCATTGCCCGCTGGCAAATCTCGCGCACCAAAACGCGGTCTTCGCGCAGGCCGAAGCTCATATTAATCATTGCGGCGCCTCGTCGGACCAGCCAGTCGAAGCCCTCCGCCACCAGCCGGGGGGTGGCCACTGGTTTGTCGTCAAATATTCGGGCGTTGAGAAGCCGGGCCCGCGGCGCGTGTCGCCAGATCACCTGGGCAAGCAAGCTGCCGTGCCGGATGGCGTCGGCCGTGTCCGGCCCCACGACCACCTTGCCCTCAGGGCCGACCTTAAATTGGCGAGCGGCGGCGACACGCGCCCTTTGGCCGCCATCCACCCCGCTGTCGAGCAGGCCAACCAGGACGCCGCTACTCACCCGCCGCCCCCAACGCCGCCGGAGCCCGATCAGGCCACGCGATCAGTTTTCCGTCATAAAGTTCCAGCACCTGATCGGTATCGGCAATGAGTGTCTCACGATGACCGATGAGGATGCGGGTCCGATCCGCGAACAGCCGGTCGATTTGATCGATCAATTGCGCTTCCGTTTCCCGATCGATGCCGGTCGTCGCTTCATCGAGGACCAGAACCAGTGGATCCTGCAAGATCGCCCGCGCCATCGCCAGGCGCTGACGCTGCCCCCCCGAAAGTTGTGCGCCACGCTCGCCGGCCGAAGTGTCATATCCGTCCGGCAACGTGCGAATAAACCCGTCGATTCGGGCCCGTGCGGCCGCATCGATAATTTCCGCCCGGGTGGCGCCCGGCCGGGCGTAGCGAATATTGTCCGCAATGGTGCTCCTGAACAGCACAGTGTCCTGAGCAACCACCGCAATCGCGCGGCGCAAGGCCCCAATGTCGAGCGTCTTAAGATCGATGCCGTCGAGCAGGATGCGGCCGACATCAGGATCGTAATGGCGGTGCAGCAGATCCGTCATTGTCGACTTCCCGACGCCCGACCGGCCGACGATCGCGACCTTCGCCGCGCCCGGTATTTCCAGACTGGCGTGATCGAGAACTGCCCGGTCGCGGCCGGGGCGGAAGAATGTTACGCATTCGAAACGAATGGCGCCTTTTGCCTTGTCCGGCAAGGATGCCGGGTGCGCCGGCGAACATATCACAGGCCGCTGACACGCCAGTTCCATGACCCGGCTCAGACTGACCCGGGCCCGTTGGCTCGCGACATAGAGACCGAGGAAAGTCCGTATCGGCCCCGCCGCCCGTCCCATATAGACCGAAAACGCAATCAAAGTGCCGATCGTTATCCGTTCGTCCGCAACCAGGTAGCCGCCGGTGACAAAAACCAGCGCGATCGCCAGGGTCATCAGCACCCCGGGCGCCGCGCCGGCCAAATAGTTCGTGATTTGCAGGCGTAGCTGATCGGACAAATAATCGCTGTGCAACCCGGCGAGACGCCGCGCCTCGCGCTCCCCGGCGCCAACCGCCTGCACGAATTTCATTGCCCCCAGCGTCTCGACCAGAAATCCGGTGATGTCGCCGGCCCGCTCCCGCGCGGCTCGGGTCAACCGCTGGATACGCGGACGCATGGTCCGCAAATAAGCGACCTGGAGCGGTAGCAGGACGAAGGCGATCAATGTGAGCAGTGGGCTCATCCACAGCATAACCGCCAGACTGCCGACAAGCGCAAGGACGCCATTGACCACGGCAAGCAGCGAATCGGTCGAGAACCGTTGAATTTCGGCAATATCGCCATCGAGCCGGGTCATGATATCGCCGGTACCGCGCGTGGCGTGGAAATCGGGACTAAGGCTCGTCAATTGACGGTAAACCTGCTCGCGCATGGCGAATAGAATCCGGCCCGAAAGTGCGGTGTAGAGCCAACGGTTCAGACCGCCGGCCGCCGCCGAAAGCACCGCCGCCGCGACCAGAATTCCGCACAGCCACGACACCACGGCCATGTCGCGCTCGATCAAGCCGTCGTCAATCAGCAGCTTGGTAAGATACGGCTGCACCAGCGCCAAACCGGTGGCGACAATCGACAGCGACAGAACCTGAACCAGGGCGCGACCTTGCGGCCGGACAAAACCGAGCGCCCAGCGGATTGCCGCCTGTTGATCGGCGCCCGGCCTCAAGGCGCCCTACCCGCCCATGTCCATCGATGCGCCGCTCGGTCCGCGGGGCCCAATATGCTCCGCAAGGAAATCCGGATTTCGCGCCAATATCGCGTCATAACATTCAATGGCGGCGTCGACCCAGTCGCGCATCAGATCGCAATAAAGGTATGTCGGACTCTTCGGGTCGTGATAGTTCAGATATGATTCATGATAACAGCCCCCGGCGCACAGGTTGCGTATCCAGCAGGTCCGGCACGAACTATCATCGAGATTGGCCGCATCTTCCAGAAACCGCGCCAGCTCGTCCTTCCTGATGCCCTCACGAACTGTCCCAAAGGTCTGGAAATCCGAGCCCGCAAAACGGTGGCACAAGGCCAGACTGCCCTTGGGCTCAACCCCCAGCAGCCCCACACCGGCGCCGCAGGGCAAGGTCTTGCGATTGCCGTGGTGGAGGTCGGCCAGAAGCTTTTGCAGATTGGAAAATCCGATATTGCGACCGGCAATCGCCGCGTCCCGGTAGCTTCGGCCCAATGCTTTCATATTTTCGAAAAACTCGGCCAGTTCATCCCCGGTCAATTTGAACCGGCTGGAGCCGTCGGATGTGACCGGCGCGAAGCCCACCTCGGTAAAACCCAGCTCATGGAACAGATGGTGGTGGATCGCGGCAACGTCGATTGCGCCCGCGGTAACGGTCACCCGCGCGCCGACCGGGCCCGCCTTGTAACGACCCAGCAGCATGCGCGTTTTTTCGGCTACCAGATCGTAGCTTCCGGCGCCGCGCCTGGTTTTTCGGTGACGATCGTGTACCGCTTTGGGACCGTCGATGGACAGTGAAATGGCGAAATTATGCCCGCCCAGGAAATCGACTGATTGCTCGGTCAGCAGGGTCGCATTGGTGGTCAGCGAAAAGTTGGGGCATTTGCCCAATGCCTGGCAACGGCCCTCGGCATAGGCCACAACGGCTTTAATCAGCGGCATGTTGCTCAACGGCTCGCCGCCAAAGAAAACGACATTTACCCGCTCCCGGTCCCCGCTTTCTCCAAGCAGCAAATCAATGCTTCGGGCGGCGGTTTCGAAATCCATGCGGATCGCGCCCGACGGCCGGGTCAGGTCCTCTTTGTAACAATAGTCGCAGGCGAGATTGCAACCGGTTGTAACATTGATGACCATGGTGCTGAGCGGAAAATTCCTGATCGCGACGGGTTGCCGTCTGGTGGCCTTCGCCTGTCCTGAGACAAGGATTCCAAGCTCCTTGAACTCACGGATCGTTTGCGCGATTTCAGCCGCCGGGAAGCGGCCGTCAAAATGCCGTTCAATATCTGGCGCGTGGATTTCGCCGGTCGACTTGAAAAGGTCGTAGACGGCGACGCCGGCGTCATCAAGCTCGAACATGGCTGTCGTCGGCACATGAAAAACGATGCGCCGACCGTTGGTCGCGACATCGTGGACATCCCGCCGAACCATTCGGAGACCGGCCATCGGATCCTCAAACAACGAATACAACCACCGTCAAGTGTACCAAACACGCTGGCTGCCGGAAAGCGCCCCTAGAGCACTTTCAGCTCTTATGGAATCATTTGATGGGCGGGAGCGTCTCGTCCGGCAAGGCGCGGCGCGCCGCGCGATACGGTGTATCGGGCAAGCGTCGCAACGCCGCCACAACGCAAAATCAGCCCGGTCAAATGCCCCCATAAAAGCTGAAAGTGCTCTATTATCGACGAAAACAGTGCCGCCAACCGCCGCTGTTGCCTAAGTTACAGGATATGAGCTATCACGGCGTCGATCATTGCTTCAGTCAGAGACCAAGGGCATGAGCGACCTAGCCGCCGCATTCGCCGCCGCGTTCGATTTGATCGTCTCGCTCGATGCCGAGCTGATGGAGATCGTCGGACGTTCGCTCGCGATCAGCCTTTCGGCTGTGGCCATCGCCGCCGTGATCGGCCTGCCGCTGGGAGCGGTCCTCGCGGTGATCCGATTTCCGGGCCGGCAGTTCGCAATCATTGTGTTGAACGCCCTGATGGGCATTCCCCCTGTCGTGGTCGGCGTGGTGATCTACCTGCTATTGTCGCGCTCCGGACCGCTCGGCACATTCGGCCTGCTGTTCTCGCCGTGGGCCATGATTATCGCCCAGACCTGCCTGATCACGCCAATCGTCGCCGCACTCAGCCGCCAGATCGTCGATGACCTTTTCGCCGAATACCGGGAATTGCTGAAATCGCTTGGCGTCGGGCCCGTCCGGGCGATCCGCACGCTGTTGTGGGACGGCCGGCTGAGCCTGCTGACGGCCGTTCTTGCCGGCTTTGGACGCGCCGCTGGCGAAGTGGGCGCGGTGCTGATCGTGGGCGGCAATATCGACCATGTCACCCGGGTCATGACCACGGCAATCGCCCTTGAGACCAGCAAGGGACAACTGGCTCTCGCGGTCGGTCTGGGCATGATCGTCCTGCTGTTATCGATCGGCGTCAACGCGGCGGCCATGCTGACGGGTCAAGCCGCAAAGCGATTGCGGAGCTAATGGAAGCAACGGTTACGAATACGGCCCCGCCGGTGGAGAACACCGGCATTCTGCCCCTGGCGCTCGACCGGGTCAGTTTCAGCGCCGGTGGCCAGGCCCTGATCGACGAGATTTCGCTCCAGCTTGACGCCGGGCCAATGACCTTGCTGCTGGGGCCCAATGGCGCCGGCAAGAGCTTGCTGCTGCGATTGTGCCATGGCCTGGTCAACCCCACGTCCGGCTCCATCCAGTGGCGCGGGCCGGGCGGAGCACAATCGAACAGGGCTCAGGCCATGGTTTTTCAGCGGCCGGTGATGCTGCGTCGTTCCGCGCGCGGCAACCTGATCTATGCCCTGGCGGTGTCCGGCTGGTCGCGACGTGACCGCGGGGAACGGGTTGAGCGCATGCTGGAACGGGCGGGACTTGAGGATATTGCCGATCGCTCGGCCTGGGTGCTGTCAGGCGGCGAGCAACAGAGGCTGGCGCTGGCGCGCGCCTGGATAATGGAACCGCAGGTGCTTTTCCTTGATGAGCCGACGGCCAATCTGGACCCGGCGGCGACCCGGGCGGTGGAGGGCATGATACGGGCCATTCATGAAGCAGGCACCAAGATCGTCATGACCACCCACGACCTTGGCCAAGCGCGCCGTCTGGCCGATGAAGTTATGTTCATTTATCAGGGCGCCATCACCGAACGGGCCGCGGCGAACACGTTTTTCGCGGGACCGACGACCAGCGAGGCAGCCGCATATGTCGAGGGGCGCTTACCATGATCCGATTGCTTGGAAGGCGGGCGTGGGGCGCCGCATTGACCGTGTCCCTCCTGACCTTCACCGTCGCAAACGAGACCCACGGCGCCGGTCGCCACATCACTGTGGCTTCGACGACATCGACCGAAAATTCAGGCTTGTTCGACCACGTCCTGCCCCTATTCGAAACCCGAACCGGTATCTCGGTTCGGGTGATCGCAAAGGGCACCGGTCAGGCTATTGAAATAGCGCGGCGCGGCGATGCTGACGTTTTGCTCGTCCATCACCGACCGTCGGAAGAGAAATTCGTCGCCCAGGGCTTCGGACTGAAGCGCCGGGAAGTGATGTACAACGATTTCGTAATTGTGGGTCCCCGCGACGATCCCGCGGACATCGGCGGCGGCCATGATGCGCTAACAGCGTTGCGGCTGATCGCGGCCAGCAGCGCGCCGTTTCTGTCACGCGGTGACGAAAGCGGCACCCATCGGCGTGAACTGGCGCTGTGGCGCGAAGCCGCGCTTGATGTCGATGGAGCGGGCTTTTCCTGGTATCGGGAGGCCGGCGCGGGCATGGGCGCCGCCCTCAACATCGCCGCTGAGGCGGAAGCCTACATCCTGGCCGACCGGGGGACCTGGCTGGGTTTCCACAACAAACGAAACCTGGAAATTCTGGTTGAGGGGGATAAGCGGCTGATCAACATTTACAGCGTTATCCTGGTCAATCCGGTCAGGCATCCCCACGTCAAGGCGAAGGACGGTCGGACATTTATCGAGTGGCTGCTCTCCCCCCCGGGACAGGCGGCAATCGCCGGCTTTCGCATCGCCGGCGAACAGCCCTTTTTTCCTCTTGGAACGACGGGCGCTTACGGAACCAGGCCGCGGTAACGCAGCCAGTCGCGGGCTACGGCGGCCTCTCCGAAGGTTACCTTGAACCGACGCACCGCGAGTTCGAGCGAACTGCCCTTGTTTTCAAGAAATTCAAGCAAGGAAACCACAGGGACGCCCGCCACTCGCCATATTCCGCGCGGGTGATCGGGCATCACCAGGACGTCGGCCGCCTTGATGACGTGCCCGTCGACCACCGGCCGGCGGGCAATTACAATTTCATCCGGCGGCCAATGAACGAACATGGGTTGGCGTTTCAGCGGCTGTCGCCGGCCGCGCCAGAAGGGCCGCTCCGGCCAGCGTGTCTCGCCGGCATAAAACTCGCGCCCGACATCGATCGCGTGGGCAAAGCGGGTTCCCGCCCGGTAGTGGTAAAAATCAATCGCGAGATCGGCACGCTCCGGGTGTCGGATCAGTGTGATGATCACCGGCACCGCCGCCAGCGCGCAACCGAGAGCCTCGAACACGCCGTGGCCGGACAGCGGATCAAGGGCGATCGCGGCATCACCGACACGGATCACGCCACGCTCAATCGTCGGTTCGCAAAGCACCGGCCCCGCCGCCCGGGCGATGACCGGACCCACCGGCCGGGCCCCGGTGAGCCAGACCGCGGCTTCGGGAATGCGGGCGATCAGATCGCCGTAAAACCGATTCAATTTCTCTCGGGACGGCATTTGCCCCCGGCCACCGGCTACAAAAACCTGCAACACTGCCTGGCCTTCGTGGTCGGCGGCAAACCAGGCCCACCCGTCATCAAACGACGCGGTGGCGCTGAACGAGCCCATGTCTGAGGCAATTTGCCACTCCCGCACCAGCGCGGCCGTCTCTGGGGCCGCCACTCGCCGCCCCTTCGAACGAGGCGCCTGCCGGCCGCGTGCCTCAACAATGACACCGGCTTCGAGTTCCATCTTGTCCCACCGCGACGGCCGAAGTGTGACCGTGGCGCCATGTTCGCCGGTTCTAATGGCGCCCACGGCCGCGTCAATCACCGTCGCGTCGGACAGGCGGAGGGTTTTGAGGAGCACGGCGTCAAACCGGGCCCGGTTGACGATCCGCTCCCGGTTGACGGTGCTGGTCTCGCAGCGCCACGAAGCCCGGCGTTCAATCCGGGGCCCCAATGTTGCGAGCGCCGCACCCAGACCCACCGACTTCAACACCGCTTCGGTACGCGCCGGCAAGCCCTCAATCGCGAGTACGCGTCGCGGCCTCGTGACCAGCGCAACGCGATGGCCGAGCCGCGATAGCCCCAGCGCGGTCGCGCACCCCGCCGGCCCGCCGCCCAGAACGACAATGTCGAAACGCTCCACCATTATCTGAAAAACTACATGAACGCCTCAACCAAGGCAACGGACGTTGGGCGCGAACCCGATCTGACGCGCCGATTTCGTGTCGTTTCATCAACTCATTAAGACTAAAATAAGATTTTTCGCCGAAACTCCAATTTAGCTTCAGTGACGGATGGGTGCCCCCTTCCACATATGTTGCAAAGCGGTGACCAAAGAAAACTTTGTGTTACTCAAAACGAAATTCCAGTAGTCAAACGATAGCCTTTGAGCATGGTGGTGGCTTGTTTAGACAACTTGCGGTCGGTCTGATCGCCCTATGTTGGCTCGCCTCCGGGGCCGGCCCTGTTGAGGCGGCGGAGCAGCCCAATGCGAGGGCCCTGAGAGCCCATGCGCTTATTATCGGGGAACTAAAACTCCTGCACCAGGCGGACCTTGTATCGTTCGACCCCGCGTCGGTGCGCGTGCCTCACGACGACCGCCAAATTCGCCATGTGATGCAGCGTGCCCGGAAGTTAATGGGGCGGGTCCAGAAGCTTCGATTCATGAATGGTCTGCCGCGCAACCGCGCTGCCCCGATAGAGGCCAAAATTATTGGCACTGAGGACCTCGCGGCCATGATCGAAGCCATCCTGCGCGAAGTCCGGGAGTTGCGCCCGATTTATCGGATCAGCAATGTCAAACCGCCGCGGGATTTCGCCGCCGACGGCACGCTGAAAGATATCATGCAAGGGCTGGCGCTGGCCGACGCCATGGTCGAGGCTTTGGGCGTTCCGGCTCCCGTACCCAACGACGTCTATCGGACCGCACTGTCGATCAATGCCGCGCTCGATAGGCTTTTGTCGGCCCGTGGGCTGAAACCGGTCGAGGTCAAAGCGACGGAACGCAACAAGGTGCCGACCGATGTCTACGCACGTGTCCATGAGTTTCTCGAACTCCTGAAACGCACGGTGGAGGAACAACCGGATTTCAACATCCCGGGCGGCATCACATTGCCGGGACGCAAGACGGAGCCCATCAAGCCAAAGGACGTCCTCGACCTGCTTGACGACATGCTGGCCGACATCCTGGCCTTAAAGGCGGCGATAGGAATCCGGGCGCCGGCCGAGTTCACCCGGGAACAGGTTGGAAAAACACCAAGCGACGTTTTCGACCAGATCAGCAGAGCCCTGTTCAACCTGAACCGGCTGCGCCTGCAAACCCGACGGCAAACGAAATTCGGAGGCACTCGGAATGCCGAGTGACGCCAGGGGAATGACATGCGGAAACGGTCCTGCCGTTGTCGGCGGGCGCACCAAGGGGGCCGGCAAATTTTCAGGCGTCGGCGCCAAAGTGTTTTTGCTGGCGGTCGTCCCGGTTCTCACGATTGCCGGCTTGAGCGCCCAGATCGCGCTCAACAATATCAGTTACACGAAAACAGCGGTCGAAAGCCGCAACGTTGAGGAACGTGAATCCGCCAGACTGAACCGGAACGCCCTGGCTGTACAGGAACAGATGCTTGAGCTGACACAGGCGATCAGCAAGGTTGTCAGGCGGCATCAGGAAAACCTCCTTCTACCCAGCCGTGGAGCTTCTGGCGACGTTCTGGCTGGGCGCCGCGTCGCCCGGCAATGCATCAAGGATTTTAACGATACAGTTCAAAACCTGGCCGCTCTGATCTCCGATTTCGAACCGTTGGACATTGGCGCGGACGGCACCGAACTGGCCCAGGAGCTGGAGCAACGCATGTCCTATCTGGCCCGCTGGTCCAATAATCTGCCTCGGCTGTTCAAACTGTTCGAGCAGGCGAACGACCGCACGACGACGGCGCTGCAGTCCGGCGATTCCGCCAGCGCCATGGCCAACTACATTTACGAGGAAACGTCCCACCTTGCCGTCCTGGATAACCGCGTGAACAAGATGTCCGCGGTATTGGGAGACATGGTCGAAAGTTTATCGACGCTTCAAGGCTTTGAACGGGAGGCCTCGGCGGCCCGAATCCTTGAAGAAATTGCATCATCCAACCTTCGCATTTTGACCCTGATCGCAACAACGACCTTTATATTGTTGGGCGTGGCCGTCGCCTACTCCCATTTCGGCCTGACAAAACCACTGGTTCGGCTGATTGCCTCCATGAAGGAACTTGGCAACGGCAATAAGAAGATAGAGATTCCGACCGGGGCCGGGGAGATCGGCGAAATGGCCCATACATTGGCGGTGTTCCGGGATAATGCCGTTGCCAAGGAAGCCGCCGAGGAACAGTTGATTCAAGCGCAAAAAATGGAGTCGATCGGCCAGCTCACGGGCGGCGTCGCGCATGATTTCAACAACCTGCTGTGTGTCGTCCTGGGCAATCTGGAACTGCTTCAGGAAAAACTGGAACATGACGAGCATCTGCGGAAATTGGTTCAGCGCGCCATCGGCGCCGCCGACAAGGGCGCGGTGCTGGTGCAGCGATTACTGGCATTCTCGCGCAAGCAAACCCTGATGCCCAAGGAAACGGACATTGGCGACATGGTCGAGGGCATGTCCGGTTTACTGCGCCGGACGCTCGGCGAATGGGTCGAGATCAGGACTGAAACGGAAGACGAACCGTGCATCGCGCGGATCGATTCGGCGCAACTGGAAAATGTTCTGCTGAATCTTGCGCTGAACGCCCGCGACGCCATGTCCAGCAGGGGGACGTTGACGATTGCGGCCAGGAATACATACCTGGACGACACCCGTCTGACCGATCACGAGGGCCTGGAACCGGGGCATTTCGTATTGGTTTCAGCAACCGATACTGGCGAAGGCATACCGGCGGAACATCTTGAGAGGGTCTTCGAGCCGTTCTTCACCACCAAGGAAGTGGGCAAGGGAAGCGGCCTCGGCCTGTCGATGATTTATGGTTTCGTCAAGCAGTCAGGCGGCCATATCGAAATCGAAAGCCACGTCGGGACTGGCACTTCAATCCGAATTTATCTGCCGCGAGTTCTTTAACGGGCGCCCCGCCCTCGGGGCGCCCATCCAAAATCAGTGACTGTGGTCGTCGCCCTCACTGTGGTCGTGCTCTGGTGCGGGATCAGGCTCGTGATCATGGCCGGCCGCACCGTCGCCATGCTTGTGGCCTTCAGTTTCATGCTCATGAGCCGCCACGCCCCGAGCATGGCTGTGATCGGCTTCCTTGGGCAACGACATCACGCCGAGGCCATATCGGTAAACCAGATCGGCGCCCTTGTAGCCGGTGTTAAGAAGCGCCGCTGAAGCCAGCACGATCAGGCCGGTGAACAGCCAACCGACCGGACGCCCTTTCCGTTTGGCAATCACCGACCAGATCGCCAGCACCAGAAAGGCCACCGTGGTAAGCGTCCCCCACTGCGCGTGCATCACCATCGCGGCATGGGATGTGTCGTCATGAGTGACCGACCCGAAAGCGTGCCGTCCCGCCAGATAGGTCATCACCGTGACCGCGGCGCCGAGCCACAGATTCCACAACGCCGCCCGCGTCATGCCCGCCGACCATGCCGCGCCTGGCAATACCTTCGCGATAACGAAGAACAATCCGGCGCTCAGATAAAGCGCCAACGTGAAGTGAACCAGAAATGGATGCCAGTTAGGAATAATCTCAAACATGTGTCGTCCCTCAATTACTGAACCCCACGCCGAATGAACTAATGGCAGATAAATCACGGCGTTGCAATCGGCTTGAACCTGGTTTTAAGCATGACGGATGAGGCGCAACTGTTATTGGCCGTCAGGAACTGTCGGAAATCTTTACAGATTCGGGAGAAAGCAGCCCAGCGCTGTCGTAAGCCCCTGAAAAACAAGGAATGGCATCATTTTTGCGTTTCCAACTACGGGAAAGCGCGCCAGCCTCCGGCCGCTATCGCATCCGGATTGAGGAATTCAACGATGTCATCAGTGAAAATCAGCAGAATATCCTTGGGCATCGCGGCATTGACCGCAATGCTCTGGGTTGCGAATACTGGATCAGGCTGGGCCGCGATCAATGATTGCGGCACCGATGACGGCACGCCGCCCGGCATGTTCAACAGCCAGTGCGCCTCCCTTGGGATTTTCACGGGCAATCAGGTATTAGGGTCCGGTTTCACCATCAACAACGCGGGCAATGACAAGGAGGCCGATGTCGAGGCCGCGCTGGTCGATCTCGGCATGGCCCACGATATCATGTTGATTGGCAAGAGTGACGAGGCGAGTGGCGCCAACTTCACCTTCTGGGACATCGCCAACAACATTCAAGTCGACCCGGCGACAACGGTTTCGGGCGGCTGGAAATATACACCGGGCAACAAAATCGTCACTTTCCTGACGGTAAAAGCCGCCAGTTCATTTCGAATATTCAAATATACCCCCGCCGCAAGCGACGGTCGATATTCAGCGCTCGGTCTCCTCACCAAGAGTGGCAACCAGGCCATTTTGTCGCACATGTCTTTTTGGAAGGCATCAAAAATTTCGGAGCCGATATCCCTGCTCATATTCGCCTTCGGCCTGGTGGGCATGGGCACGCTGAGACGACGTCGGCGGACTGTCTGAGAACCAGGACACCAGGATTGCTCGCCAAAATTTGAACGGGTGGCGGCTTGTCGCACCGGGTCGATCAGGCGTATGGATAAAAGAACAGTAAAAACTGGCGGCATGATGTGCTTGCCGAAAGATGAGGAGAGCGACCGATGAAATCACTGGCCTTGCGGCTCGGATCTGGGGTGTGCCTGGCATTCGCCATCGCCCTTGGGGCGGCGGCCGACGAAGGCAGCGGGCAAGAAAAAAGCCCCCATGCGCGCGACAAGCTCCCGCCGATCACCCAGGAATGCATGTTCTTCAATACAATTTACGACTGGCGGGCACTCGATCCCTACAATCTCATAGTGTGGTTCAACAACCGCAACACGCCTCGGCATCTCGAGCTTGAAACAGCCTGCTATTCCGCGCGCTTTGTCGACGCCATCGCCTTTACTTCCAATCGCGATGGCCGGCTTTGTGCGTTCGGTGGGGATTCGGTGGTAATCGGCGATATGAATTGCGCGATCGGCGCCATGCATAAGATAACGCCGGAACAAGCCGACGAACTGGTCGCGGAATTCAAGAAGCGCCGCACCAAAAAGTCCGACTAGCGCCGCACGCCCATCACCCTGACAGCGGTTACCGATTCCAGCCACTGTGAATTTTTGATTGAATATTTAACGTTCACGGTCAACACTAGCCGCCATGGAGAAACGTGAAGACAGCCGCGATGAAATTCGCGAGCGGATCATTGATGCGGCCTCGGCACTGTTCACCCGCTACGGCTATGGCAAAACCTGCATGGCCGACATCGCCCGCGACTGCGAAATGTCCCCGGGCAATCTGTATCGTTATTTCGAAAACAAGCTCGAAATCGCCGCTCAAATCGTCCGGCGAGAGTTTGAACGCGAACTCGCCGCGCAAGCCCGGTTTCTGACCGAACCCGGCCTGACCGCCGCCGAGCGATTGCGCCGCTATGTCATTGGCGAGATGGAAGGCACCTACGCCCAGCTTGAGGAATTCCCCACACTGCTGGAGCAAACCCGCGAAGTGCGCGCCAAGCGGCCCTTGCTGGTGCATGAATATCTGGCGCAGTCGCGCGAACTGATTGCCGAAATTCTCAAGATGGGCAACATTTCGGGCGAGTTCGAGTTCGAGGTCGAGGATCTGATCGACACGGCCGAAATGATTCAGGCCGCGACACTCAAATTTCGCTATCCGCAGATCCACAGCCGGCTGACGCTCGATCAGCTCAAGCGTGAGCTCGATGGCGTTCTGGACCTGCTCATCAACGGCCTGCAAGCCGATTAGAACATTCTTGATCCCAAGTCTTCGGGCCAACGAATCCCCTTGAAATATAAGCCCTTCCAGCCGCCACGGCCGCTCGCCACTTGACGACGCGCCGTGCCCTGTTCGCCGTTTGCCGCCTTGCCGCTTGCCCTCGCCCGGCCTCGCTCACGAATCTGTTACATTTACGTCTGAATATTTTTGAAAAAATTCATTGTTTTTTCGGAAGAATTATATATATTGAAAATCAAGACGAGACAAAACGGGCCCGCGCCGACGACATTCCGGGTCCGGAGCGGCCACCGAAGAGGACAAAGAAGATGCGGACGTTTAAGCAAGTCGGGCCACTTGGACGGAAAACGGAAACAGCGTTCGTCGATCTGGTGGCCGGCCTCATTCTGGTCGGCTACGGCGCGGCCCTGGCGCCCTTCGTCAAGGGCGTACTGACTAGCGGCGTTTTTTAATCGGGTTGTCCCCCCAAGCCGGTGCGTGTGTCGAGGCGCGTCCCTCTCCCCCCGACCCTTCCCAAGCAGCGTGCTGAGGCGCCTGCACCGGCTTTTTTCCTTTACCGCCTTCCTCCCCCCCCGAAACGCACTGACAATTCACCTGCCCCTGACCCACGCCAGCCGCACAATGCCCGCCACAAGCGGTATCGCGGTGCATCTTGGACAGAATATAATTTACGGGCTACGGTGTCCCATGGCCGTGTCCATTGAAAAAATTACCCACGCATTGCAGGCGATCGGCCTGACGGTCATGGGCGCCTTTCACCCCGACCCGGCCGATAAGGTGCCGCCGTGCGCCAACGGTGCGCCGGCCCGAACCCTGGTCCTGGCCGGCAATGTCGGCCCGGCGATGTGGCAAGCGTTCTCGTCGGCGGGGATTGAAGGGCCCCACCCGCTTGACCAATGGCTGAGCCATCACCTGCCTGTGCTTGCAACCGAACTGGGGGCCACGCCGCTGTTGATCAGTCAGGGCCCGCCCTATCTGCCATTTCAGCGTTGGGCCAGGCGCGCCGGTCCCTATTATTCGTCGCCGCTCGGCATTCTCATCCATCCGGTTTTCGGTCTGTGGCACGGGTTCCGGGGCGCGCTGGCGTTCCCTGAGCAGCTAACTCTGCCGCCCCGGGATGACCGGCCAGGCCCGTGCGCGTCCTGCCGTGAAAAACCCTGTCTCGACGCCTGCCCGGTCGGCGCGTTCACAAGCGACGGCTATCACGTCGCCGCCTGCATCGACCACCTCCATGCGCCGCAAGGGCACGATTGCCTCGACCGCGGCTGCCGCGCCCGCCGCGCCTGCCCGGTCGGCCGCGACTATATTTATAAGCCCGCCCAGGCCCGCCATCACATGACCGCCTTTTTACGCGCCAACGGATAATGGCCAGGAATAATCCGCTTTGGAATATATGAAAACATCACGCTCGGGCGCCGGAGGCCTTGTACATCACTAAATCCCACTGACCGGTCACCTCGTCATGGCGCAGCAGAAATTCCGAGCCTTTCCGGCTTCGCACCTTGAAATAACGGTGGTCGGGCGCCAGCCAACAGTCGACGATTTCGGCAATCTCCACCGGCTGATCGCCCAGAATGAACCGCCTTGGTGTTTGTTCACCGCGATACCCGGCGTAGCATTCGACCCTGATATTCTTCATGGGTCTCAGACTCCGACTTTTAGAGCACTCTCACCCGCCAGAACGCTTGCCATAGGTCTCGAAGCGTTTCAGGACCCGCTCCATCTCTTGTGGCGACAGGAGGTTCGGCTCGCCGATTTGCAAGGCCCGCCAATATTGGGCCGCCAAGGTTTCGACTTCGACCGCCAGGGCCAGCGCCCGATCGAGATCGGCCTCAAAACAAATGATGCCGTGGTTCGCGAGAAGGCAGGCTTTCCGGCCCTGGAGCGCCTTGAGCGCATTCTCGGCCAGCTCCTGAGTGCCGAATGTCGCATAGGCCGCGCAGCGAATGTCGACCCCGCCGGCCACGGCGACCATGTAATGAAAGGCCGGAATGTCCCGGCCCAGGCACGCCAGCGCCGTCGCGCACGGAGGATGGGCGTGAACAACGGCGCGCGCCTCGGGCCGGGTCCTGAGGATGGCGTAATGCATCGACCATTCCGATGACGGCTCCCGATCGCCGACATAACTGCCATCGAAATGAACCAGCGGAATATGGGACGGTTCCAACTCATGGCATGGCACGCCCGATGGCGTGATCAGAAAGCCGTTTTCGACCCGCGTGCTCACATTCCCGGACGTGCCCTGTGTCAGTCCGGCCGCGACTGTCTCGCGCGCGGTCCGGATGATCGCGCGGCGCAGAGCGAGATGAGAGACCGTGGTCATGCCTATCCCCGTGCGTCGCCGGCATGCTCGGGAAACGCCGCGGCAAGGCCCTGAACGGTGGCGGGCAGCACCCCGCGTTCCGTAATCAGGCCCGTGATCAGTTTCGCCGGCGTCACGTCGAAAGCATAATTGGCGGCCCTGGCGCCCTCGGGCGTCAGGCGGACCGTTTCAACCTGACCCGCCGCCGTGCGACCGGAAATCCACGACACTTCATTCCCGCCGCGTTGTTCAATCGGAATGTCGGACACCCCATCCTCGATCGTCCAATCGATCGTGGTGGAGGGAAGCGCGACATAGAACGGCACGCCATTATCTTTTGCCGCCAAGGCCTTGAGATAGGTGCCAATCTTGTTGGCGACGTCACCGGCGGCGGTGGTGCGGTCGGTCCCGACGATACAAAGATCGACCTGATCGTGCTGCATCAAATGGCCGCCGGCGTTATCGGCGATCACCGTGTGAGCCACCCCTTCGTGGCCCAATTCGAAGGCGGTCAGTGCCGCGCCCTGATTGCGGGGCCGGGTCTCGTCGACCCATATGTGGACATCAATCCCGTCGCGATGCGCCTTGTAGATAGGCGCGGTCGCCGTTCCCCAATCGACAGTCGCCAGCCACCCGGCGTTACAATGGGTGAGGATATTGACCGGCGCACCGTCGGCTTTAGCGGCGGCGATTTCGCGGATCAGTCCCAGCCCGGCCCGTCCGATCGCCTGACTGATTTCGACGTCCCGGTCGCAAATCTCCCCCGCAAAGGAATAGGCCGCCGCCAAACGCTCGTCCGGGGCCAAATCGCCGAGCCTGTTTTGCATCGTCCCAACCGCCCATCGAAGATTGACCGCGGTTGGCCGGGTCGCCAGCAATTTGTCCGCCGCGGCGGCAATCGCCTGGTTTGACGCATCACGCCTGACCGCCAGGCAAATGCCGTAGGCCGCGGTCGCGCCAATCAGCGGCGCGCCGCGCACCAGCATGGCCTTGATCGCATGAGCCGCATCGTCAACGGTTTCGAGGCGGGCCGTTTTGAACTCATGGGGCAGCCGGGTCTGGTCTATGATCTCGACCGCCCGATCCCCGGTGGGCCAGATTGTCCGGAAGGGTCGTCCGTTTACTCTCATGTCTGCTTTCCGAGCTTGTTCAATTACCGGCCGGTTGGGCCGCCTGCCGGAGCCGGGTTTCAATCTGGTCGAGTTTACCGCCGATCGCCTTTCCAATGTGAATTTGCGGGAAGGACTGCTGAAACCGTTGTTGTCTCTCAAGCGCCCTGATCGTTCCCTCCGCCATTCTGAAAGCCTTGACGAAGGAATATTCCAGGCGCAAGGCCTCTGCGAAATAGGCGCGGCCAAAATAGGTGAATTTGGCGGTGTTTGTGCAGCCGAACGAGGTCCGGTCGGCGCGTGCCGCCGTCATCATCAGGGTCTGATCGTCGCTTAACGCCTCCACGAAACCACCCGAATAACACGCTGAAATCACGATCACACGCCATTTGATCCTGGACTGATCGAGAACCTTCTGGAGTGCCGGCACGTTGATATTGTCGATCGAAAGGGGCGGCATGTCGAGCCACAGTTGGTGATCGCGCGAACCGTGGCTGGTGATGAACAGAAACACCACATCTTCCTCGCGATCGATGGTCCGCGAGACGAAATTAAGCGCCAGACGAAGATTGTCCAAATTCGCCAGCGGCAGTTCGTCAATGGTTGCACGGTTATTGACCATGACGATCGATCGATGATCGGTACCGAAACGTTGATCGAACAGGCTCTTGGCAAAGCGCACCTCGCTTAGGAAAACATTTTGCTTGGCATCGCCGCCGAACCCGATGAAATAAAGATCAGCGACTCCGGGCCGCTGCGGCGCCAGGGCGCGGGCCTGTTCCAGGACCAGCTTCCGCTGCATGTGCATCACGCCCCTGAAATCGATCTTTGTGGGCGCCGCGTCTTGCCTCTGTTGGGCGCGCACGACGCCGGGCCCGGCCACCGGGCAACCAAACGCAACAAACGCCAGCACCGCAAGAATACACGGTCTCAGCCTGATCCTGCTGGAAACGCCACCTGCCATTCGGTTCACCCCCACCTGCTTGGCATGACAAGCTGGGGAGATTACATGATTGCAATCACCACCGGCAAGGGCGGGGGCGTCACGGGAATCGACGCATCTTGCTGTGGCAACGTCCCTAATGCATGGTCATTGCCGGCCTCGCCGCCCGCTCGTGGCTGACGCCGGGCTCGGCCTGCATTCTTCGCATTGGCAGGAGCAGGCCGTGCCGTCGCAAGACCTGCGCCACTCGCCTCCCGTTGTCAATCAACTCGCCGACGGCGTCGGACTCGACCATCCATTCAGCCATTGTCCGCGTCAGTTGCATGTGACGATGCTGACAAGCCGCGACGAAATCGACTATGCGGACCTCATCGGCTCCCAGACAGGGGCAGCAAGGCTGATGATGACAAAATTTGCGACGGGCGAAGCACTGTAGTCCGTTGATCAGACCAACGAAACCCGACAGCGCCTCTTGGCTGTCGCAGGGCCCGAACCGGGTTTCAAATTCGCGCCAGACCAATGGCAAATGCTCGCCTGTATTACGGCGAAGGCCGAATACCCATCGGCGGAATGCCCATACGATCAGTCTTTCCGCGGGCTCGAGTTCGGCGGTCGAGGTGGGCCGAGTTGTTCTTATCCGGAAATTTCGCATCATGGCTGCACTCATAAAGCAATGTGGCAATGACCGGAGTATATTGCGAATGATTATCAGTTGCAAGTCGTTTAAAAATCGACGCCTTTGAACAGCCCTGACCGGCAGGAAATTATTGCGCGGTGGCGATCAAGGCTTGTTTTCCGGCTTCGCGGCCTCGGCGGCGCGCCGAAGCGCCTTCTTGCGATCAGCCGGGAAGCATTCCCTGCAATCGCCGGGCGGCAGGTCCTCGGGCGGATAAAGCGCTATCTTTTGATTCTTCGGCCTGGGCTTCCCGGGGTCGATATCGCGCCGGTTGGCGCCTCTTGGAACCACCAGCCTGCCATCGCGATACTCAAGATCGGGCCACCATTTCTGGCCCTTTACGCGCTTGCCATTGCCTAACAGATCATCCAGCCATATCGCGATCCGAATCATGACCGGCTTCAGCCACGTTGCGTTGATGCCGAGCCAACTGGCGATTCGCTGGACAATCGGCCCGTCCCTGGTCACGACCTTATTCAGGGGGCAGGTCTTCATACACCGCCCGCAGGCCGAGCCTTTTTGGTTGGTGACGCGGTATTTGGCGCAATTCTCAACATCCGGCTTCCAGGTTTCATAGCCGTTGAACATGACTTTGTCGCCGAACGGAATCGCGTTGCACGGGCATTCGCGGGCGCATTTGTAGCACTTGGCGCAAAAATCCTGCAGTCCGAAGTCGATCGGCTTATCGACGGTCATCGGCAGGTCGGTGGTTACCACGCAGACCTTCATGCGCGGCCCGATGAACGGATTGAGCACCAACTCGCCAATGCGCGACATCTCGCCCAATCCGGCCAGCAGCATCAGTGGAATCTGAAGCACCTGGCCTTTCGCGGCCGAATGGCAGCGCGCGGGATAGCCCAGCCTGCGAATATAATTGGCAATCACATCGCCGCTAATACCACCCTTTAAGTATGCGCGGTAGCTTTGGGTGCCGCTGATCCAGTCGTCGCCGGATGCCCCCTCCATCGTTTCGAAGCCCTGATCGAAAATCATTACGATCGCGTATTTATGGCCGGGGGTAATTTCATTGCCATCCCCGTCATGTGAATACCAGGCATATTCAGGAACTTCGCAAATGCCGACCATGTCGACATCGAGAAAATAGGCCAGCGATTTGATTTGCCTGGCCATCACGTCGGGATCATCGGTTCCCGGCGCCTTGTCGGGCGCGGCCTCTCCGTCCTGGTGCTCGACCAGGGCTTTCATAAGATCGTCCATGGCGGCGGCCAGCGGATATTTATTGATCATCCGGGGCCGTTCCTGTTGGGCGCGCGGTCCGAGATCGCCAAAACGCGGCCGGGTGAAGAACGCGCCGCGCAACGGTACGCGCTTTACGGTCTCCGCGTCGATTCTGGTGGTCGGTTTATCCACTCTTTTTACCGTCTCCATCTTGTATTTACCAAGATGAGGGGCGCGAAATTTGTATTTAAGGAACGACAACCACCCTCTCCCACACCAACAGAATCGCTAAACTGACAAGACCGCCGAAATATCCCGGACGGAGCCCTTCCGCCCGGTCCTTAATCCCTACGGTTATAACGCCATGTCATGGCATTGTCAGAAACCCTTACAATCTTTCCGGGGAACGGCTCACTGGCGTTGGCAGGTTACTGGCGGAATGGCAAGAACATATTGTAAGTTCGCACAAATTTTGAGAGGCTGGCCCGGCCCGCAAGCGGGGTGGAGCGTCTTGAAATCAGAAAAGCAGTGTTCGGAAAACCGCCATGGAGTTCTTTGCATCAACCGAGACCGGCGACCATGACGTAAGCGCCCATGCGCGCAAAATTGGTGAGGATGTGCTGGTCGCGATCTGGGGCGGCGACAAGCCTCATATCGGCGCCGTGGCGGCTGCCCAACCGCGCCCCAGTCTTGACGACCGAACCAGAACCAGCGCCTCAACATCCGTGATCTGCTTTGTCGGCCACAAAGAAGACGATCTGGCAAAGCATGCGGCGCAGACGCTCGCGTCGGCGTTGAAGGTGCGGGTCGTTGTCACCGCCGGCATCCATTGGGACAACATCACGCCGGACGGAATCAAATCGGTTCGCTGCAACTGCAAGTCCGTAATCGCAAAGGTTGCCGATCTCCTGTCTGGCGCCCCGGAACGTCCGGAAACGGCCTGACCGACCCCCTTCGAATTCACGCCCCAGCCCCCTGTTTTTCACTACCGACCATCACATTTGTTTACTAGTCCTTTACCACCCAGCCAATAGGCTCACAACAATGGCAGGAGCAAGCACCGCCCTGATTCCAGCATCTCTTGTCGATATTGCCGATTTTTCTGACGTGAAGCAGAGGAGTATTTCCATGGCAAAGTTCGAGCCCGATGCACAGGGCCGGTTGGCATTTCTGGCCATCAATCAAAAGACGTTTGAAATTCTTGGCAAATTATGGCCAAGCATCGAACCCAGGATCATCCATATTGTGGGCGGTTTCTTCGACCATTTGACGTCGGTGCCTCACTTGCGCAAGGCGTTAAAGGGGGTTGATTTCGAAAAATTGAAGCAGCGTCAGGTCGAACATTGGCAACAACTTTTCACGCAGGGAATTGATGACGCCTTCATCAAATTCACGACGGATGTCGGCGCCGAGTATCACAAACTAGGGTTCGAGCCGCGCTGGTTCCTGGGAAGCTACGCGGTTGAATTCCGTGGCTTCCAGGCGGTCGCGAACAGGACTTTCAGGAACGCCCCCAAGGAGTTGGCCGCCGCAACCACCGCTATTAACAAGATCCATGTTCTGGTAACCGAGGTCCTGGTCTCATCTTATTACGCAGCCTCCCGCCAGGCGGCGCGGGCTGAGCTCGAAAAACACGCCAGGGCTTTTGAAACCGGCGTCCTGGCGATGGTCGATTCGGTTGCGGCCGCAACCAGCCAGGTGCGTGATACCACCCGGAACATGCTCGTTTCCGCAACCGAGGCCAGCGACCTGAGCAGCTCGGTCAAAGAGGCATCCAATCGGGCGTCGGAGAATGTCCAGGCCGTGGCCTCCGCGGCCGAGGAATTGGCGGCTTCAGTGTCCGAGGTCAGCCGGCAGGTGTTGCAGGCGGCTCAGGCCACCGACGACGCGGCGACAGAAGCCGACGGATCCACCGAAACAATCAGCAGCCTGATGGAGGCCTCTGAACGAATCGGCGACGTTGTAAAGCTGATCTCCGACATCGCCTCGCAAACCAACCTGTTGTCCCTCAACGCTACAATCGAGGCGGCGCGGGCCGGCGATGCGGGCCGCGGCTTCGCCGTTGTGGCCTCAGAGGTCAAGACACTCG
Source organism: Sphingomonadales bacterium (assembly GCA_046756385.1). GTDB lineage: Bacteria > Pseudomonadota > Alphaproteobacteria > CAZZKF01 > CAZZKF01 > JBHHWG01. Next base: position 35,211 of record JBHHWG010000004.1, read on the forward strand.
CCGGGCAAACCGCCAAGGCGACCGGCGATATCGCCGCTCAGATCGGCGCCATTCAGCAGGCCACCAAGCGCGTCGTCGCCGCGAATGACAAGATCACCGGCTCGATCGGCAATGTAAGGGATGTCTCGGCCGCGATCGCTTCAGCGATCGAGCAGCAGGGAGCCACCGCCGCCGAGATCAGCCGTAACATCAACAATGCGGCAAACGGCACCGAGGAAGTTTCCGATGGCACAAACAACGTCGACGGCGCATCGCGGCGCACGGGCGACGCGGCCCGGGAGGTCAGCACCGCCGCCGAAGACATCGCCGGCAAGGTGGCGACATTGAACACCCAGGTTCAGGATTTCCTGATCGCGGTGCGTAGCCACTGACCGGCGGGGAAAAGGCCCTCTGAGTGATTGAGATTGTGGCGGATTGCAGCGCGATCCGCCGTTGTCCTTTTTAGCCTGTCATTCACCAAAGTTCGGTCACACTCCCAATACATAAGAACAAACTCTACCGTGGGGCGAGGACTGTGGCAAAAACCGAAATCGACATCGCCGGGCGGCTGGCTTTCCTCGGCATCGATGAAACGATCTTCACTGTGCTCGGCACGCTTTGGCTCCATATAGAGCCCGAAATTGACGATATTTGCGGGCGGTATCTGGCTCACATGATGTCAGTTCCGCATCTGCGTGAGAAATGGCGGAATGTCGATTTCGACAAGCTCAAACACCGCCTGCCTGGACAGTGGCGCGAGATATTCACCAAGGGAATTACTGAGAATCTCGTCCAGCGCGTTGCCGAACGCGGCTTCAATTTCCACCGCGATGGCTTCGAACCGCGCTGGTTTCTGGGCAGCTACGCTGTCGGGTTCGACGGCTTTGAAAAAATCGCCATTCGGGTCTACCGGGATCACCCCAAAGAGTTGACCGCCGCGATTTCAGCGCTTGGCAAAATCGAGATCTTGATCACCGATATCATGGTATCTGCCTATTACGAAGCCTCGCGGATAGCTGCTCAGGCGGAACTCGATCGCCATGCCGAGGTTTTCGAAACCGGGGTCATGGCAACCGTCCAGACGGTCGCTGCCGCAACCGAACAAGTTCGCCAGGTCACTCGGGAAATGTTTGAAGCCGCCAATCAAACCAACGCACTGAGCAGTGCGGTAACCCAGGCGTCCAACAAGGCGTCGGAAAATGTCCATGGCGTCGCCACTGCTTCGGAGGAAATGGTCGCGTCGGTAGCGGAGGTCAACAACCAGCTATCCCGCGCGGCCAAAGCGACCAATGCCGCCGCGAACCAGGCCAGCGGCTCCACCGAATCGACAGAGAGCCTGATTGAGGCATCGGAGCGTATCGGAAATGTTTCGGAACTTATCTCGGATATTGCCTCCCAAACCAATCTGTTGGCGCTTAATGCGACGATCGAGGCAGCCCGGGCTGGCGACGCGGGCCGGGGGTTTGCGGTGGTGGCGTCCGAGGTCAAATCCCTGGCCGGTCAGACGGCAAAGGCCACAAGCGACATTTCGGCCCAGATCGATGCCATACAAGTTGCGACCCGGCAGGTCGTGGCCGCCAACAGCAAGATCGAGGGATCGATCGACAACATTAAAACGGTCGCCGGTTCGATCTACAGTTCAGTGCAGCAGCAGGGCGCCGCGGCGGATGAAATCAGCCGCAACATTCAGATGGCGGCCATGGGCACTCAAGAGGTTTCCGAAGGAACAGGAGAGGTCGACAACGCGTCCAGGCGCACGAGCAACGCCGCCCAGGCGGTGTTGCAAGCCACGGAAGATATCACTGGCAAAGTCGAAACTCTCAACAGCCAGGTCGGGGACTTCATCAAAGCGGTTCGAAGCGAATGAACCAACAGCCGTCACCGACGGCCTCACACTAAGTTACCCCGCATTTCCGGTTCCGGCCCATCGCTTGACAGTGCCTGCATCGATGCCGAACAGGTCGAGCAGCCGCCCCACCGAATGATTGACCAGATCGTCGATTGTCTTGGGCCGGGTGTAAAGCGCCGGCATTGGCGGCGCGATCACCGCACCCAGCGTGCTGGCCTCGTACAGAAGCTTGCAGTGCCCGGTATGAAGCGGCGTTTCCCGGGGCATGAGCACCAGCCGGCGGCGCTCTTTCAGCACCACGTCAGCCGCCCGGACCAGGAGGTTGTCGGCATAGGAATGCACAACCGCCGACAGGGTCTTCATCGAGCACGGCACGATGACCATGCCCGCGGTCTGGAACGACCCGCTTGCTATGGTGGCTCCGACATTACCCTGGTTATGCACTTCATCGGCCAGGGCCTCGACGTCCCGAACCGACCATTCGGTTTCGAGCGCGATATTCATCTTGGCCGCCGAACTGAGCACCAGATGGGTCTCGACCTCAGGCAGGCCCCTCAGCACTTCAAGAAGCCGGATTCCGTAAATCAGGCCGCTCGCCCCTGACATCCCGACAATCAATCGCATCACGCTTCCCCTTTTTTTGCCGCGTCCGTTCCTGGCGTTGAGAACGCCCGGATAAAATGGTCAACGGCCCCCTTTACAGTCGCCACGATTTCATTCGTTCGCGGCGGTTTAGGATCGATGCAGAATCGTCTGAATGTTGCCCGGTGCAAGATCGCTCCGGTCAGAAAATCGGCAGCCGCCCTCGGGTCGTCGACCACGATGTGCCCCGCCCTGTGGTGATCCTCAAGGAAATTCTCCAGCGTTTTGTAGGCAAGCGCCGGGCCATGGCGGTAATAGATGCCACCAATCTCGGGAAAGCGGCGCGCCTCGGCAACGACAAGGCGGGACAGATTGATATGCCGCTCCGACAGCACCAACTCAAGCAATCGCCGGCCGATCAGCTCCAGCCCCTGGCGCAGTTCCATGCCAGCCAGTTCGACAGGGCTCAGAGCGGCGGTCTGGTCACCGATCAACTTGATCACGACCGATTCGAATAGCTTTTCCTTGCTCTTGAAATGGGCGTACACGGTCGATTTCGATCCGCCAACCCGCTCGACCAGTTGATTCATGCTCGCCGCCCCGTAGCCCACTTCCAGGAACAGCTCGGCCGCTGCCGCCAAAATAGCTTCCCGTTTGGCCGAAATTCTGACCCCGGGCGGCTGGTTCGTCGAAGGTTCAAACGACATCACGAAATCCATGCTTCACTCTTTCGGGCTTTACGATCGCGGGCGCCAGACAAGGAGGGCACCGAAAGCGGCAACCGTCCCCAAGCCGACCAACCGCTTAAACTATCGAATCCTGCTTGGCGAATCTGACGCCAATATTTGACTCCATATGTACCATACGGTACGGTACAGTCTAACATGCAACAGAGCTGGTGTACAGAACCATGACCTAAAGGTTCCGAACCGCCGGAATTCTGGGATTGATCAGCTAGTGGTCCGGGCGGATATCCGGGAACCAAATGTCTTTGTCGGACCACTAGCCCGACAAAGAGATGAATGGGAGCGCGCCACATGGCACCAAAGGATTTTAGAACTTTTCTGGCCGGCCTTGAAGAACAGGACCAGCTGCTTCGCATCCCGGCCGAGATCGACACCCTGGACGAGATGGGGGCGTTTATCGCACGGGCCGACTATGAGGGCGTCGACAAGGGGTTGCTGTTCGAAAACCCCAGGGGCTTTGATATTCCGGTGTTCGCCAACACTGTAGGCTCCACCTATCGCCGCATCGCCGAGGTGTTCGACGTTCCCGTTGAGCAGGCCCTGTCCGGCGCCGCCAGGAAGATGAGCGAGATTATGAAATCCGGCGGCATCGCACCGGTTCGGGTCGACAAGGACAAGGCGCCGTGCAAGGAAATCATCCTGAAGGGCAAGGAGGCCGACTTGACGCGGCTCCCGATCCTGCGGCTAAATCCGGAAGATGGCAAAGGCAGCAGAAACTTTGCCGAGGGGCGGTATATCTGCGCGCCAGCCTGCACCAATCCGTCTCCCAACGCCCGCAATCTGTCCTATCACCGGTTTGAGACCACGGGTCCCACCGATGGGTCGGTGTGGGTGTTCCGGGGAACGGGCGACGCCACAAGCATGGAGGAGGCGTGGGGCGCCAAGATCGACGCCCCCCACGAAACATGGGACCTCGACCAGGCCAAGCCGTTCCACATGGCTTTCGTGATCGGCGTGGGGCCGGAATTCATCCTGACCGGCGCCAATTCAGCCCTGCCCTACAACTACGATGACTTCTCCTTCGTCGGCGGGCTGAGGGGCGAGCCGGTCGAAATGGTCAAATGCGAAACCATCGACGTCGACGTGCCCGCAAATGCCGAAATCGTCATCGAAGGCATAATGAAACCGTTCGATTGGACGATCCAGGGCCGCTTCGCCTCGTTCAACGGCTTTTACGACGAGCCGCGCCGCCGGCCGGCTTTCGAAGTCACGGCGATCACCATGCGCAAAAAGCCCATCTATCAGCATGTTCATATCGGGCGGCCGCTCAACGAATGCAACAATATCGCGGCGTTCTTCCGGTCGGTTCGCGTCTTTCTCGATCTCAAGGCAGTGTTGCCCAATGTCCAGGATGTGTTCGTCGACCCGGCCGCCGGCTGTGGTTTCACGGCCCACGTCTCGCTCGACAAGAAACGCATCGGCGAGCCCAAAATGGCGATGATGCGCGCCTACACCGCGCTTCAGGGATTCTGCAAACATGTGTTCGTTTACGACAAGGACATCGACATCCGCAATCCGCACGAACGCGACTGGGCGCTGGCCCATCGGTTCATGGCCGATCGCGACATACTGACGATTCCCAATGTCGTGGGCATGAATATTGACCCCCTGGCTCAGGGCCGGGTCGGCGTTGCGTCCAAGCTCGGAGTCTATGATGGCCATCCGGAAATTCCGTTGAATGTGCGCAGTTTCATGGGCATGGACTGCACGGTGCCCCTGGGTCTCAAGGTCATGGAACGGGTGGTGGCCAAACCCGAGCTTGAGGCGCGGGTCGACGAAATCTGGGCCGCCATGAACACGCTGAAATAAATCATCCGCCAAGCTTCTTCCTTAGGGCCGCCCAAGGCTTGGTAAGCGTCATCGGCATTGATGAAACAGATGCCATTGTCGCGTTTCCCTTTTCGAGCCCTGGGCGGCTTGCCAGCTTTCCTTATTGGAATCAACGGGCTTCGACTATCCCCATCGAGCGCCCCCCGCGGAAAATTGGGATGAGTTTTCCGCCAAAAACTGGAAAGATTCCCTAATTATTGTAGGGCAACCTTGCAATTCCCAAATTGCACGGCTACTCTTGCTATATCAAGCGTCAGTGTCCTCGGGCTTGCCGTCAAATATTATTGCTTGGAATTGGCCGGTTTTGTTCCGCGAGTTCTCGAAGGCGCAATAATTCTTGTTCTCACCGGGGGAGGCAATGCTCAAAAATTGGCTGGAAAGCACGACCGCGATTGTTGCTATAGGCACGATCGCGGGAACAACTTTTAACGTTCAGGCGCAGGAAGTTTCGGATCAGGATCAGCAGGCCGACGCCGCGGCTTTTGAGATTGAGGAGATTGTGGTCACCGCCCGCCGACGATCCGAGCTCATGCAGGACATCCCGATCTCGATGACGGCCGTCGGCCGGCTTGACATGGACCGGGCAGGTTACGAGACCATTGGCGACCTTTCGTTCGGTGTCGCGAACTTCTCTTTTGCCGATCAGGGTTCGATTCTGGGCGATTTCGGCATGCGGGGCATCACCACCAACGTCGCCAATCCCGGCGTCGAATCAGCCATGGCGGTTTATGTCGACGGGGTTCTGATCGGCCGGCCGGCATCGTTTGACGCGGTATTGCAGGGCGTCGAGCAAGTCGAGATTCTGCGTGGCCCGCAGGGCACCCTGTTTGGCAAGAACACGGTCGCCGGCGCGGTCAACATAACCACCCAGCGGCCGACCGAAGAGGTGTCCGGCAATCTCAAGCTTGAAGCCGGCCGATTCCAGCGTGGCGCGGCCAGTGGCTCGCTCAACGTCCCGCTCCTTGGCGACAAGCTGATGGCGCGGGCTTCCTTGTCGGTGGAGCAGCAGGACGGCTGGATCAGGAATTTGAACGATGCCCGAAGGTTCAATGGCGAGGACAACTGGTCCGGCCGCTTCCAGTTGCTGGCGCGGCCGTCCGACACGGTCGAGGTATACTGGACCATCGACCGTTTCTTTGACGATCGAACATTTGTCGCCCAGCTCAATGATGATCCAGACTCCCTGAAAACCAATCCAGGTGTCGATATTGACGCCGGAATTATCGACATCGATTCGGATAGCAGGTCCAAGCGCGATATCTGGGGCACTTCGCTCGAAGTCAATGTCGAGACCAGCGGCGGTTACGCCATTACCGGTGTCGGCGCCTACCGGCAGACCAATTTCGACAGCCTGTTCGATGGCGACACCACGCGCCAGCGGCTGCAAGACACCACCCAGGCCGACAACACTGACCAGTACACTTTCGAACTGCGGGTGGCGTCGCCCGAGGGAAGGAAACTGGACTGGGTCGCCGGCGCCTATGTGTTCATTCAGGACATCAAGGGGTTCAACGAGCGGCGGTTCTTCCCCAAGGACATCCTCGCCGGCTGTACCGCGCCGGTCAGTCCTGACTTTTTCCGTGGCTCCCAGGGCAAGGGGCGGTTCTTTCCAACCTCGCGGTTCGTCGGCTTCGACGCGGCGGGTCTGCCGATTTGGGAGTTCGATTTTGACAATGACGGCGTCTTCGGCGAAGCGGCGGACGTTACCACACCGGTCGGCGCCACGGTCAACGAGAACATTGGCTGCCACAATCCGGGCATGATCGCTTTTGCCCGCCATCTGCCAGGCGGCGATGCGGAGGATCAATTCATTCCGTTTTTTGACGGGCTGACAACCGTCGATGACGTTCCCGAAGAAATCGTCGTGCGCCAAAGCGGCTCGGTGAATACCGACGCGTATGCCCTGTTCGCGCACGCCAATTACCACTTCACCGATCAATTGACGCTGACCGGGGGCGCGCGCCATACCTGGGAAAACAAGGACGTCGACCTGACCCAAACCGGCATGATCAATATCGCGCGGCCCAGCTTCACCAAGCAGGACAGCCGCAAGGACCGCGAATGGTCGGGCACCGGGTCGCTGACCTATGAATGGAACGACGAGGTAACCACCTACATAAAATACGCCCATGGCTTCAAGTCGGGCGGCTTCCAGTTCGACGTGACCCAGGGCGAAAAGGTTTCGGCCTTCAACGCCTTGGCCACCAAAAGCCCGTTCATACCCTTTTTCCTCAAGGCCAATCCGGGCGCTACCAAGCAGGACGTGATCAACGCGCTAATCGCTGCGTCGGCCGACCCGAATGAAGCCCCGGACAATGTCGAGTTCGAGCCGGAAAACGTGAATGTCTATGAGGTCGGCCTGAAGACCCAGTTGTTCAATCGCAAACTGCGGCTTAACATCGCCGGCTTTCTTACCGATTACAACAATGTTCAGCAGAACATTCTCAACCTCGCCACCGGCATTATCGTTCTAAACGTCCCGGGCGCCAGGGTTTGGGGGTTCGAGGCCGATATGGTCGCCCGTCCCACGTCCGGGCTGACGGTTACCGGCGGCGTCGGCACCGCATTCAGCGATATCCGGAACGCGCTGATCATTCCCAACCCGGTCGCCGGCCAGCCGCCGTTGGTGGACACTACCGATTTCCTGGGCCTGAGGCTCGCTCAGTCGCCGGAGGTGACCGCCAACGCATCTGTCACCTATACCATGCCGGTCGGGGCGACTGGAAACATCGTGGTCCGCGGCGACTGGAGCTTCACGGGCAGTATTTTCCACGAGCTTGATCCCAATCCGTCTCAGCGGGCCAAGGTGTTCGAGGCCAGCTATAACCTGGTCAACGCCCGCATCGGCTATGTCTCGGATGCCAACGACTGGGAAGTCTTCTTCTGGGGCAAGAACATCTTTAACGAACGTTATGCCGCGTTCCGCCGCGCCAACCCGATCAACCGGAATTTCGGCATTCCGGCGGGCGGAGCAGTCGTCAACGCCCCGCCATTCCGGTTCCCGGGCTCTGCAACGGGGCAGTCGATTTCCGGCCTTCCAAGGACTTGGGGCGTGACCCTGCAAAAACACTTCTAAGGCCATCGGACCAAACAAAAACAGCCGGGTGGACTCTTCCTCCCGGCTGTTTTTTTGTCTTTTCCAAACCCGCCGCTCACTGTCCACGCAACACGTATATGGCGCCCTCCACGGGCTTGCCGCTTTCCTTGCGAAGGATCGCCGCTTCACGGATCAGCACTTCAAACCCGTGCCGCCGGGCAAGCTCACTCATATAGGCGTGGGAGTGGGAAAACCGGAAGGTTGTTCCCACCGAGAAACTCTCATCCTCGGTGACCTCGATTGAAAATGCGAACAGCCCGCGCGGCTTCAACGCCAGGCGGGCAGCCGCGAAAACCGGGTCCAGATCGCCAATATAGACGAACACATCAGCGGCAATCGCCAGGTCCAGATCCTGGTCGGCCTTGCCGAGGGTCTCTTCCAGCGATTCCGCCCGTAGTTCGTCATACCCGCCCCGTTCCCGCGCCTTTTCGATCATTTTAGGAGAGAGATCGGTACCAACCAGCCGACCGGAAATGTCTCTGAAATGGGGGCCGCACAGCCCGGTGCCGCACCCCAGATCGACTACGGTCAATTTGCGCTCGCCTTGTTCCAGGACCCTGCGCACCGCCTCGGAGAGGAGTTCGGGCGTCCGGTACTCCAGACCTTCGAGCAGTTGTTCGTCGAAATGCGCCGCGAAGCCGTCAAACAGCTTGGTTACGTAAGCCTCAGGGGCCGTGTCGACAGCCTCGTCGGCGAGCGCGGCAACGGCGAACCGCATGGTCTCATCCTCGGGATTGAGGCTAAGGCCCTTCTCCATCGCCGCCCGCGCCTCGTCGATACGATCCAGTCTGGCCAGCGCCTGCCCCAGCCCCTGGTAGGGACTCGGATAATTCGCCCCCAGCTCGATGGCGCGGCGGAACGCCGCCACCGCGTCCTCGAACTGGCTCACTTCGTTGCAAATCGAGCCCAGCACCAGTTGCGGCTTCATGTCGTCGGGCCTGAGCGCGGCGATTTGCTTGAACGCCTGAATGGCCTCGTAATACTGTTTTTCCTGATAATAAATTCCGGCAAGCCTTTGCCACAGCCGCACCTCGCCGGGGTAATGACCCACGGCAATTTCAAGGATATCCCTCGCCTGAGTAAACTCGCGCACCGCGACCAGTGAGGCCGACAGCGCATCGAGCGCCACAAGCTGTTTGGGATTGATGCCAAGCGCGCGCAAGCTACATTTGCCCGCCGCATCATATTTCTTCAGCCGCAAGTAAGCCGCCGCCAGATTTGCCGCCGCATTGGCGTTGTTGGGGTCGATTTCGGTCGCGCGGGTGAGGATTTCGATTGCCTCGTCGATCAGTTCGGGCCGGCCCCGCTGGTGCCCGAGCCTGTGCAGCACAATGCCAAGATTATTAAGCGCCGGTGAGAAATCGTCCCGCGCCCGGACCGCCTGCCGCAGCACCTCGCAAGCCCGGTCGAGTTCCCCGCGCCGCTGATAAATCACACCGAGATTAGTGAGCGACGCGAAGTCCGCGGGATTAAGGCGCACCGCGTCGAAGAAAGATTTGATCGCCTGTTCCTGCTGCCCCAGATCCCTGTGAATTTCACCCATGGAGGCGTGGAGGAGCGGCTCGTCGGGGGCCAGCTTCAAGGCCTGGGCGAAGATATCCCGGGCGGCTTCCGGGGTCCCTACCCGACGCACCAGATTGCCGTAATGATAGATCGCCTCGAGATTGCCGGTATCCGCCGCAATCACCTCGCGATACAGCGCATAGGCCTGATGCAGCCGACCCGCCTGGTGATGTTCCTTCGCCTGTTCGAGCTTGTCTTGCATGGTTTACCTGCGATCCCGCGCGAGCCGGAGCACGTAAATGCCGCCGACAATGGGCTTTTCAGCCTCGGTTCTGATTTCCGCCTTATCGGCCACGACAACCTCGAAATCGTGTTTGCCGGCCAAACCGGTAATATAATCCTGTGAATGGGCGAACCGCATGGCGCGATTGATCGAGAAGTCTCCGCCGGTCAGGTCCTCGGTCGAAAAGGCGAAATATCCACCCTCCCTGAGCGCCTTTGCGCAAACCCCGAATACCGAATCCAGATCGCCGATATAGACGAACACATCCGCCGCCAGCACCAGATCAAAGGCCTGCCCGGCGCCCGCCAGGGTGTCCTCCAGCGCCTCGATGCGAAGCTCGTCATAAACGCCTCGCTCCTTCGCCCGCTCAATCATGCCGGACGACAGATCGGTCCCGATCATGCGCGCGGCCAGCCCACGAAACAGCGGTCCGCACAGACCGGTGCCGCAGCCCAGATCGGCGACTGTCCATGCCGGTCTCTCATCGGCCAGAACACTCGCCACCGCCTCACGCAGCAACTCGGGCGTGCGATAATGCAGGTGATCGCGCAGTTCCGTGTCAAATCCGGGCGCCATTTTGTCGAACAGTTCCGACACATAGTCCGCCGGCGCGGCCGCCACCGGCTCCTGCCCCAGCGCCTCGAGCGCAAATTGCGCCGCCGCGTCGTCGGGATCGATTTCCAGCGCCCGGGCATAAGCCGCCTTCGCCTCGTCGGTCCGCCCCAACCGGGTCAGGGCCTGGCCGAGCCCGGAATGGGCTTCGAACACCGCGCCATCGAGTTCCAGCGCCCGGGCAAAGGCTTCGGCTGCACGCTCAAAATTGGCCGAACTGTTGCACAGATTGCCGATCGCCAGATGGACCGTCGGGTCATTGGCCATCAGGTCGGCGGCGCGCTCATAAGCCGCCAGAGCTTCCGAATACCGCTGGTTGCGATGAAAAGCGGTGGCCAGATTAAAGTGGGTGTCGCCGATCCCGTCATGCCCCTCGATCGCTTTTTGAAATGCCGCGATCGCCTCGTCCACACGATCGAGATTCAACAGCGCGCTGCCCAGCGTGTTCCGGGCGGCAAAATGATGCGGGGCAAGCCGGAGCACCCGCTCACAGACGCCGATCACCGCCTCGAATTTCCCCAGTCCGTGAAAGGCCAGCGCCATGTTCGCCAAAGCCTCCGGGTTGTCGGGCCGGGCCGCCACCGCCTTGTCATAGGTTTTAATGACCCGGTCCATATCGTCCTGACTATGGCCCCGATCACCCATCATCTGAACGACAAGGGCCAGGCTCCTAAGGGCCGGCGCGAATGTCGGATCGATGTCCAGCGCCTCGGCAAACGCCTGATGCGCCTTGACGAGCTCGCCCTGTTCCATGAAACACAGCGCCAGATTGGTTCGGGTCACCTTGTCCCCCGGGTTCAGCGTCAAGGCCGCCGACAGGGACTTTTCGGCCGCCTTCATCTGCCCCAACTGCCGCAGAATTTCGCCCAGCGCGGCATGGAATACCGGCAATCCGGGCGCCATCGAGGTGGCGTGCTCAAAGATATCCCGAGCCGCCTCGGGCTGGCCGTTCTGATACATCAGGCTGCCATACTGAAACAGCGCTTCGGGATTTTTCGGCTCGCGCTTCAGGATCTTTCGATAAAGATCGCGCGCCCTTCCGACCCGGCCCGCCTGATGATGCTTCCTGGCCTGTTCGAGCTTGCTTTTCATGCCGGACACGCCCCTCCCCTGTTCCGATTGTTTGATCCCGGGCCCCGGCGAAAACCCGGTCGACCGACGCTGAACCCTCGGCGGTTGACCCTTTATAACACCGGCCCCGGCCCCGGCACGAGGGATTCTGCCCGGCCATTCGGTCATTCCGGTCGACCGCCCGCCGGTTCCACTTGACTTTGGCCGCCGATTGTAGGAAGTCGAACCTTCCGCCCGGCATCCCCGCCCGGCACCGCGCGCCCGTAGCTCAGCTGGATAGAGCATCAGACTTCGAATCTGAGGGTCGGGAGTTCGAATCTCTCCGGGCGCGCCAATTACTTTGAGCGCTTTTCGCTATAATGGCATCAATTTGATGGGCGCGGTGAGTAGTTGATCGAGCAGCACCAGGTTGATCTGCCCCGGATCCGCGCGGAGCGAGCGGTCGAAGGTCTCCATTACCGAGCGGAGCACGGCGGCTTCCGCCTCTTGCGCAGGCGACCGTTTTGGCGCGACAACCGGCTCGGCCATCATCACTTCGATTTTGTGCTCAACTGTCCATTTTACTTGGGTGGGAATGATCGGCGCGCCGGTCATGACCGAAAGGACGGCGGCCCCCGCCGGCACTTCGATGCGTCGCCCCAGCAGTGCGGCGTCCACCAGCCCGGTTCCGGTTCCGTCCATCGGAATGAACACAATTCCGCCGGCCTGCAGTTTTTTTCGGCACAGCGCCGCGGCGCGCAGATGGAACGCCCCCATCGCATCGTCATGGGACCGGGGGATGGTGACGATCTCCAGCGGCGTCTCGCTGTGATGCTGCCGCAGCATTGTCAGGATTACCGCCGGAATGTCCAACGCATGCAGCGCCGCATGGATGGCGATGACAGGACCGTCATGCAGCACGGCGATGATCGCGGGCTGCCCGTTATCTCGCAGTTCCCGGATACGATCGAGACTGGCGGCGGTCAGCAAGGGTGCTACCGCGTCATAGCCGTGGCGCAGAACGAGGCGGGTCAGCACCCGGTTTCTCGCCGCCGTACGGCAGATGGCGCGCGCGGTTTGTCGCCAGTTCTTTTGGTCGAGCGGCGCCAACAGCCGTTCCAACTCCGGCTCCAGATGGGAGAAAGTGCTTATTCCCAGTGCCCGCGACCCGATGGTCGACGCGACGCGCAGGGCGGCGGGAAGGGACCAGGAAGCCAAGGCCATCACCATGGCGTCGTAACAGCGGCTGGACCAGCTCCAGAATCCCGGGCTCTGGTCGAGGCGACCAAGCTCCCCCAGCCGGTCATGAGATACGAAATCATTCACGAGCAGCCTCCAACCGGATCATACACCCGCGGGGGCTAATTGTCAGCCAGGACAACCTTGGGCCGCAGCAGCATGGGACCGTAAAGAGCCGCGAAAAACGAGACATCGATGACCGCCGCCACAGCGGCGCCCGTCATAGCGGAAAACAGCAGCGCCAGGCGGCCCGCCAACCACAGCCCGAACAACAGCGCGAGCTTGATCCCATGCAGCCGGGGACGCCCGGTCCAGGACGGGATTGCGGTCAAAAGAAACCCGGTCACGGCAGCGCCCGCAAAACCGAACAGCATTTCATGGGAATGCCAGGACAATGGATCAAGCGCCAGCGGCAGGGAAAGGTGGCCCGCGAAACCAAGCAGCCAAAGCACAAGGGCGACCACCGGCCATAAACTGGCGCCCAGAAAAAACGGCCGAAATCCGTAGCTGAAAAACACGAGTTCGTTTCGGGTTGGATCGAATGAACAACTTCCTGAGACTTCACATCTAGTCTTTTTCGGGCGCGAAAGCCAGCTTCACATCGGCATCGTCGCTAGATCGTCGCCGCCGGTTGTCTCACCGGTCCGACCTCTCTAGTCTAGCCACCCAAGGCCGGGGCCCTGCCTGGCGCGACAAGGAGGAAAAAAGATGTTCGACCGACTGACAGGCGCGGTAGCCGCACTGGCGGTGATGCTGATGCTGGTCCCGGCGCACGCCGAAGACGGCCGTTTCGAACTGATCGACGTTTTCGAGCTCGAATACGCTTCCGACCCGCGAATTTCGCCGGACGGCAAACAAATCGTCTATGTGCGCAACTCCATGGACATCATGAAGGATTCCGGCCGGTCGAACCTGTGGATCGTCGACACCGACGGCTCCGATCATCGGCCACTTGCTTCGGCGAACGAGAATTTCTCCTCGCCGCGTTTTTCGCCCGATGGCGGGCGGCTGCTGTTCGTCTCCAGCTCGGAAGGCAGCGCGCAGCTCTATCTCCGCTGGATGGACACCGGCCAGGTTGCGCGCCTGACCAATCTGGCGGCAAGCCCGGGCGGCCTCGCCTGGTCACCCGACGGCAAGTGGATCGCTTTTACCATGCAGGTCCCCGCCACGACCGAACCGCTGGCGAAAATGCCCGCCAAACCCGAAGGCGCGGAATGGGCGAAGCCGGTGAAAGTGATTGACCGGCTCAATTACCGGTTCGACGGCGCGGGCTTCCTCAAACCGGGCTTCACCCATCTGTTCGTCATTCCCGCCGACGGCGGCACGCCTCGTCAGTTGACCTCGGGCGGCTTCAACCACGACGGACAACCGGCATGGAGCGCCGATGGTCAATCGATCTTCATCTCCGCCAACCGCCATGACGACTGGGAACATCAGCCGCTAAATTCCGAGATCCACGCGGTGTCGCTGGCCGACGGCGTCATCACCGCGCTTACGGATCGCAACGGGCCCGACCATTCCCCCGCCCTATCCCCCGACGGCTCAAAAATCGCTTACCTGGGGTTTGACGATGAATATCAAGGCTATCAGGTAACCCGGCTTTACGTGATGAACCGCGACGGCGCCGCCAAGCGCCAAATCGCTGGTGATTTCGATCGCGGCATCGAAGCGCCGGTATGGAGCGCCGATGGCAAGGGCATCTATTTTCTTTACAGTTCAGAGGGGAACACCAGGATCGGATTGACCGATCTGAAAGGCAAGCTGCGCACTGTAGCGGCCGATGTCGGCGGGACCACAATCGGGCGGCCCTATTCGAGCGGCTCATTCACCGTTTCCCGCTCAGGATCCATCGCCTATGTCGAGACCCGGCCCGAGCGTCCGGCCGATGTCGCGGTGGTGTTACGCAAATCAAAAAAACGCAGGCTGACCCGCCTCAATGACGACCTCCTCGGCCACAAGGAGCTGGCGGAGGTCGAGGAGATCTGGTTCGACAGCTCCCATGACGGACGCAAGATCCAGGGCTGGATCGCAAAACCGCCGGGCTTCGACCCATCGAAAAAATATCCCCTGCTGCTGGAAATCCACGGCGGGCCGTTCGCCAACTATGGGGATCGCTTTTCCTCTGAAATTCAGCTCTATGCCGCGGCCGGCCATGTGGTGCTTTATGCCAACCCCCGTGGCTCCACCAGCTATGGCGGCGAGTTCGGCAACCTCATTCACCACAATTATCCGGGCCAGGACTATGACGACCTGATGTCGGGCGTCGACACGGTAATCGCCAAGGGCTATGTCGATCCAGACAATCTGTTCGTGACCGGCGGCAGCGGCGGCGGCGTGCTCACAAGCTGGATCGTGGGCAAGACCGACCGGTTCCGTGCCGCCGTGGTGGCCAAGCCCGTGATCAACTGGACCAGCTTCGCGCTGACCTCGGACGCCTACAGCTTTTTTTACCAATACTGGTTTCCGGGCCTGCCCTGGGATCATCAGGAGCAATACTGGAAGCGCTCGCCGCTTTCTCTGGTGGGCAACGTCACGACGCCAACCATGCTGCTGACCGGAGAGGCCGACTATCGCACGCCGATATCGGAGACCGAGCAATATTATCAGGCCCTAAAGCTGCGTAAAATTGACACCGCGATGGTGCGCATTCCAGGCGCCTCCCACGGTATCGCCAAACGGCCCAGCAACCTGATCGCCAAGGTGGCCAACATCCTGGCCTGGTTCGAGCGCCACAAGACGGAAAAACCGTGAATCGGAATAACAATGAACCCTGACGCCCGCGCCCGGCTCAACCGTGCGGTGACGCTGGCCCGATCCGGCCGCCATGACGAGGCGCTGGCGGCCGTCGTGCAGGCGATCGATCTGGCCCCCGTGTCCGAGGAAATCCAGATCGCGGCTGCCGACATGGCATCGAAACTCAATCGCTGGGCGTTGGCGGCGCGGTGCTACGAGGCGCTCACCGAAATCGCGCCCGAGACCCTCGGTCATCATGTCTGGGACTTTCGCGAGCGCGCGGCGCCGCGCCTCGGACAGCGAGCGCCCGGTGTTTATTGTCGGCATGCCGCGCTCGGGCACGACGTTAGTCGAGCAAATATTGACGAGCCATCCGGCGGTCGAGGGAGCGGGCGAACACGAGGAAATGGGGCACATCAACGCGATCTTCGAACACCTGGTCTTCGAACAACTCCGGGGCCCTGATCGCAAAGCCGGTTTTGGGCTGGCGATGAAGGAGCAAGCGAACAATTTCGCGCGCCGATATCTGGAATCGCTTCCCCCCGCGGGCCCGGAAGTTCTGCGCGTCACCGACAAGATGCCGCTAAACTGCCTCCATCTCGGGCTGGTAGCCCTGCTGTTTCCCAAGGCACGGGTCATCCATCTGCGGCGCGACCCCATGGACACCTGCCTGTCGATGTTCTGCCGCGCCTTCCCCAAGGCTTACAGCTTTGCCCATGATCTCGCGGACCTCGTTCATTTCTACAAGCAATATGCCCGGCTTATGGACCATTGGCGCGCGGTGCTGCCGATGGCGTTTCTCGACGTCGATTATGAGGAACTGGTGGCCAATCAGAAAGCCGTCTCGCGGCGGATCGTTTCGTTCTGTGGGCTCGACTGGAACCCGGCCTGTCTGAACTTTCACGAGAACAAGCGGGCCGCTTTCACTTTCAGCGAATTGCAGGTGCGCCAGCCGATTTATGCGAATTCGGTGGAGCGATGGCGGCGCTATGAACGCCACCTGACCGGGTTGCGCGACGCCTTCCAGCGATCACTTCGCACGCCGCCAACCTTTCGCCGGATCAGTCGGCGAGCACGTCCTGCTCGCGGGAATCGACCCAGGCCTGATGAGTCAAAAACGTATTCGACAAAGCCCCGCGTTCGGCTTCGCTCAGGTCGGGATGCCAGATTCCCATGATCAGCACGATACGTTTGCTGTCGGCGTTGTTCCAGGCCTCGTGATCGAAGCTGTCATCGAAGATCAGGCATTTGCCCTCTTCCCACGGCCGGGTCACCGGACCCGAACGCATGCCGCCGTTTCCAGGCGCGAGCAACGGCAAATGAACGGTCAGCCAGTGGTTGGACACGCCAAAATGGGGAACGATGTGGCCGCCGGGCTGCAGGATTGAGAAGAACACCTCCTGGGGAACAGTGCCGACCATGGCTAGCGGCACCTTTTCGAGCATCTTGACGATGCTGGGGAACTTTCGCAGCGCCTCATCGTTGGTCTTGCCCTGGAAATACAGGTGCAAAACCGTCCAGAGGCGGGAATCGGTCAGTGGCGCCGCTTCGCTGGTGGTACCGATATTATCGCGAATATAAGGGATGGTGTCGTCATCGATACTGAGCGAGGCCTCCATTTCCGTCTTGATAGCTTCGAAACTGGCCTCGACGTCAGCGATCCAGGGGAAATCCTCGCGCTCGAAATAAGCCCGGGGTTCGAGGCCGGGAACGTAGAAATTCCAGGGCTTTTGCTGCGGATCTCTATATTCGAAGGGCTCGGTCTGGGCATCGACCCAGATTGCCTCCCTGATCCGGCTGATTTCCTCGCCCGGATACTCGGCCTGCGTGGCGTCAACCGCCTGATTATGAAGATCGGTCAGCACACGTTTTAACCGTTCATCCGCTTCAAAAATGAGCCGCCTGGTTTCATCCGTCGTGCCCGGCTTATCAAAGGACTTGGTGTACGGGTCACCCATCTCCCCGCCCAGCGAGTAAGCCTTCGCCGCCTTGTCGAGATTGCCGAGTTGTGCGTAAACGTGGCTAAGGCGCAGCAGCGCCGCCGGATTCTGTATTTTCCGATGCAGCGTATCCCGGTAAACCTGTGCCGCCTTTTCCCACTGCCCCTGGGCCTCGTGTGCGCGTCCCAGGTTCATTTCGGTCATCTGACTGAACGATCCGGACGCGATTACCGCCTCAAGATAAGCCGCGGCTTCAGCAAATTCGCCATTATGCATCGCCCACGACGAAAGATATTCCGCGGCGCCGAACGCCTCCGGTTTGATCTCGAGGATCCGCCTGCAATGTTCCGCGGCCCGTCCGAAGTCACCACGGCCATGGCAGGCCTCGACCTCGCTGAAAAGGCTCTTTACGTCCTGTGTGGTCATGACGATTCTGCCCGCTCCCTGTTAGCATGGTCCGCCGACGCCTTGCGCCAACCCATGTTACCCCCCAACCGGCGCCCGTCGATCAGGTCTTACCCTAACCGACCGCGACGGCATGTGCCAAGACGCCAATATAACCCTAACATTTTTAATACAATAGTCCATACGGACACCATCAAGTGGTTCCATAAGAGCGGAAAGCGCTTCAACCGCAGGAAATAAAGGAGCGTGATCAGACGACGAATAGCCGTGACCAGTAGTTTCGCGAGCTTCTGACCAATTCGACGCCTTGTTTTTCAACCAGACGCTCGAGCAGACCCAGCAATTCCACTCGCCCGGGCTGGTAAGCGGCGCCCTCGCAATTTTGCAACCGCTTAATGGATCTTGTGAAAAACCAGGCAATATTTTTGAATTTACCGGGCTCGCCATGCGCCAAGGCCTGGCGCAAAAGATCAGCGGCGAAAGCCACATGGTAATCCGAGACCGACCACGCAAGAGCGGTCAAAATATAGGCCTTGGCTTCTGCCTCTGGAAACGCGCCCTTTTCCAAAAGCGCGCACAATTCACAAAGCTCGGCTTTATAACTCGCCCGTGCTTCCTCGGCAAAAGCCTCGACCGCCTTGTCCGCCTCTCGCAAGAAAGTTTTGCGAATTTCGCTCAGAGCAAGGTCCATGCCTTACCTTTTTGATCAGTCACCACGGCGCGGCGTGTCGATTTTGGCCTGCGTCAACTTGCCCCCGCCAGACCGTCGGTCAACGTCATGATATGTTGACCTGACCCGCCGCCGATCCGGTCCGGTATAGACATCGAGGGAAATAAATGGCCGCGGTGTGGCAATCGACAGGTACATTTTGTCAAAAACACTGGCCGGCGAAATCGGCTTTGTTACGATCTCCGTGATCCCGGCATCGCGCGCGGCGATAATTTGATTCAATTCAGTGTATCCCGTGCCAGGATCACAGGCACCGCGGGATTGTTCACTTCACCGGACCGACGGATGAAATTCAGCAAGTCCAGAGGCGCGCTTGTCTGCCTGGCCAAATCCATGAACACGCAATCCAGCTGTGCTTCCGAAACAATTTTCCTGGCCCGCCTGGTCGAATTCGCCTCGGCGATGCTTTGCACATCGAAGGCGCGAATGATTGAAGACAGCAGATTCAGCATAAAGGCATCCTCGTCACAAATGAGGACGCTCGAATTGACAAACGGCCCCTTTCGCTCACGGAGCCGCGGACCTGGCGGCGCAACGCAAGAGGATGCCAACCGTAGTGAGAATCTGGGCTTATTTGTCATGCAGGCTCGGTACCTTGTCCAACCCCGCGGCAGAACACCGACTCCGATGCCCCACTACAATACCACAGTATCTTCGACTAGTCTGTTATTATTATTTATTGGTGAAATTCAAGCCAAGCCGGCATCCGGGATCGCGCCAGGCGCCCGGCCCTACCTCTCGGCGTCCGCTTTCGCCAGTTCCCGAAGTACAAAATGCTGGATTTTGCCGGTCTTGGTGCGCGGCAATTGGTCAATAAACGCAATTGCGCGCGGATATTTATAAGGTGCCGACGTTTGCTTGGCGAAAGTTTTCAGCTCGCCGACCATGGCTTCGCCGGCAACATAGCCGTCGCGCAACACCACATAAGCCTTGACGACTTGACCCCGGTCGGGATCGGGCACGCCGACGACGCCGCATTCCGCCACCGCTGGATGCTGCAGCAATGTCTGCTCGACATCCGGCGCGGCGATGTTGTAACCGGCCGAGATAATCATGTCGTCGGCACGGGCCTCGTACCAGAAATAGCCATTCTCATCCTTGCGCGCGGCGTCACCGGTGACATTCCAGCCGTCGGCGACATATTTCTTCTGGCGCTCGTCACCCAGATACAAGCACCCTGTAGGCCCACGCACCGCCAACAGGCCTATCTCGCCGACCGCGGCATCCCCACCCGCTTCATTGATGATCCGGGCCTCATAGCCGGGAACGGGCTTGCCCAAACAGCCGACCGGGGCGTCGGGCCCATCGACAGACAGAAAAATATGCATCAGTTCAGTCGAACCGATGCCGTCATAAATCCGCAGGCCGGTTTTTTCCAGCCACGCCTCGGTTGTCGGCTTCGGCAACGCCTCGCCAGCCGAAACGCACATCCGAAGCGATTCCAGGTCCTGCCCGGAACAGGCAGCCAGCAGGGCGCGATAGGCGGTCGGCGCGGTAAACAGCATGGTGGCTTTGAACCGCCTTATGCTTTCCAGCAAAATCTCGGGCGACATTTTATCCAGCAGGACCGTCGCGGCCCGCGCGTGCAGTGGGAAGAACAGAAGCGCGCCAATACCAAACGCAAACGCCAGCGGCGGCGTGCCGATGAAAACATCCGCCGGCGTCGGTTTGAGCACCTGGCGGGAATATGTTTCACACACCGCAAGCACCGCATGATGGGAATGCAACGCACCCTTGGGCTTGCCCGTGGTTCCCGATGTGAAGGCGATCAATGCGATATCGTCAGCCGAACCGACCCGGTTTTCGAACGTCTCTGGCTTGTTTGCCGAAAGCGCCTCCAACTGACCGGAGCCGTTGAAGTAAAGCAGCTTCGTGAGATAGTCGGACGTTGCCGCCGCGGCCTCCATTTCTTCTCCGAGCGCCTCGTCGCACAGAGCAAACTCAGCCTCTGCGATATCGCCAATGGTTATGAGTTCCTTGGCCCGCAACATCGGCATGGTGGAAACCGCGATCCCGCCAGCCTTGACGACGCCAAACCAACTTGCCGCCATCATGGCGTTGTTCGCCCCGCGCAACAATACCCGCCCACCAGGCTTCAGCCCCAGATCGTCGACCAGCACATGGGCGATGCGGTTGGCCTGCGACAACAGATCAGCGTAAGTCCAGGCCCTTTCAGCGGTGTGAATGGCGATTTTCTGGCCATATCCGTCCTTAACCGCGTCATCGAGCAATACCGCTGCGCAATTGAAAGGCGCGTCCTCGGTGACCACGTCACGATTTATGAAATCAGGCCACTGATCGACCGGCGGTAAATGCTTGAGAATAAAATCGCCCCGTGGCATTCCTGGCTCAGCCATCGTTATCACTCCCTCGCGCATGGGCGGTTTGTCCGAAAATTGAAAAATATTTCATGACAGACCAATTTCAGAGATTTCCAGAAGCATAATGCATATTTTGCTTGCCGTTGCTAGTTTCCGGTTCAAAGGTGGTCGATTTCAGCTTACGAGTCATATCGCACTTATTTGTTGTATTTTCCGCATTATTATTCGCCATTTGCCGCATTTTCCGCAACATATTGCAATTTTTCGCGATACGCAATATGTTGCACGCGGCGTTTCGGCGTTCGAGTACTCAACTCGTAAATAACATATTGTGAATTATGAAGGGGGGGGCGCATCAAAATTTGAATGGCTTCGGGATACACCCGGAGCTTTTGAACGCTCGCTAAATCCGATCCAACAGGCGCTGGCTTGCCGGATGTACCGAATGATTTCGTTACTGGCGTTCCGGCAAACTTGACATATGTCATGGACGATTTTGTCTTTCTCCTCCTAGCTTACAGCGCCGAAAGGCTTGGGCAAGCATCTGAAAGATAATGAAATCGCGAAATAAATCCGCGAAACACACAATGCACTGTCAACACTTAGGAGGTTTTCATGAGGAACGAGTCAAATGAATAGGATTGCTTTGCTTCAATCTTGGCGCAGGCTTAGTGTAAGCTTGTTCGCCCTTTGCGCCTTTACATCACCCGTTCTCGCCGATGAGGCTGATGAGGCGGACAGCGCGGCGGCAGCATCTGGTTTTTTTATTGAGGAAATCACGGTTACCTCACGCAAGCGTGAGGAAAACCTCCAGGATACGCCGATTTCCGTCGCGGCATTTACCGAGAACGATCTTCGCGTGCGGCAGATCGAGGCTTCCGACAAGCTGACGCAAGTCACGCCAAACCTGCAATATTCTTCACAGGCCCCGTCGTCGGGCAGTAACGCTTCATCACAGATCTTTATTCGCGGTATCGGCCAGACCGAATTTCTGCCCTCCACCGACCCTGGCGTCGGACTGTACATCGATGGCGTTTACATGGCGCGCACGGTTGGCGGCACGCTCGATTTCCTCGATCTGGACCGGATCGAAATTCTGCGTGGTCCGCAGGGCACGCTGTTTGGCCGCAACACCATTGGCGGCGCGATCTCGATTCACTCCAAAAGGCCGGCCAATGAATTCGGTGGCGATGTCGAAGTGACCCTGGGCAAAGACAACCGTCGGGAATTCCGCGGCAATGTCGATGTGCCGATCACCGACAATTTCCGGACCAAACTGTCCTTTTCCAAGCGCGATCGCGACGGCTACGTAACCCGCCTCAGCGATGGTCTGGATCTCGGCGATGACGACACCCTTGGGTTCCGCGTTTCGGCCGTTTGGGAGCCGACCGACAATTTCGACGTTTTCATGGCTTTCGATTATAACAAAGAAGCCGAGAACGGCGCGCCGCAGGTGTTCAACTCCATCGCGTCCGGCAATCTGTTCGCCCGCGTTTCAAGCGCCCGCGCCGGCTGCCCGGCTCCGGGTACCGAGCTTGATGACCCCCGCTGCGCCAACAACCGCTGGCAGGCTGGCCCCTTCGCCACCAACAGCACCTTTCCGCTGATCTCGACGCTCGAAGGGTGGGGTTTGAACCTGACCCTGAACTGGGATCTCGGCTTTATGAACGTCAAGTCGATCACCGCCTATCGGGACATGGAGTGGCTGGCGTCACGCGATGCGGACAACACGCCGTTCGCGATCCTGCATACGCGTAATGACGACACCCAGGAGCAGTTCAGCCAGGAACTCCAGTTTTCCGGCGACGCGCTCGACAGCAAGTTGCACTGGCTGGTCGGCCTCTATTATTTCGACGAAACCGCGACCGACGATTATTTCGTCGAGATCACCTTCGGCCAGTTCAATACCGGCGGCGTCGCCAAGGCCGACACCAAGGCGGCATTCGCCCAGGCGACCTATGACGTCACCGATGACCTGAGCCTGACCGCCGGGCTGCGCTATACCGACGAGACCAAGGAGTTCCTGCCGATCCAGTTCGCACTCACGACTTATGTGTTCCCGGTCGGCCCGAGCGAACTCAACGCCGCCGGCGACATGTTCGTCCATCCGGTGACCGGCGAGCTGTTCCCGCTGATCCCGACCGGCACCGCCGCCATCGTGCCCGCCGGGACCATTTTCTTTGAGCAGGTCAATCACAAGAAGAGCGTCTCTGACGCGACCCCGATGGCCAGCATCAACTACCGCTGGTCGGACGATGTGATGACCTACTTCACCTATTCGGAAGGCTTCAAAAGCGGGGGCTTCAATGCCCGCAACGTAAAGCCGAATCCGGGCGGCCTGCCGGAATTCGAACCGGAAACCGCGAGGACCTATGAACTGGGCGCAAAGACCGACCTGTTCGACGGCAAGCTGCGGCTCAATGGCGCGGCGTTCCGCACCAGTTACAACAATCTTCAATTCATCGTCCGCGAAGACTTCGCCCCGATCACCTTCAACGCCGGCAAGGCGCGCATCCAGGGGTTTGAACTGGAATACACCTGGATTCCGACCCCCGATCTTCAGGTCACCGGCGGCGTCGGCTATATCGATGCCAAATATCAGGAACTCGGCGTCAAGGTCATCACCAACGGTGGTGTGGATGAAAGCAACGCCCTGCCACACACACCCGAATGGTCGCTCAATATGGGTGCCGCCTATAACTTTTATCTTGGCGAGCTGGGCACCCTGACGCCGCGGCTCGACTGGTCTTATCACTCCAAGATGTTCTTCAACGCCGAAAATACCGAAGCCATCGCACAAGACGGGTACCACCTGTTGAACGCAGCGTTCATTTACGACTCGCCCGATTCCAACTGGCAGGTCGTGTTTGCGATCGAAAACCTGACGGACAAACTCTACCGGCTGTCGGGCAATTCCTCGCTCAGGGCCAGCGCGTCCTACGCTGAATCGACTTATGCCCGGCCACGTCAATGGTCGGTAAAGACCAAGTTCACGTTCTAACGTAAGCCTCAGGGGAGCGGTTCCGGGAGACGGAACCCTCCCTTAATCCCACGAATTTTGCCCCGCCCTACACGGCTGTAGGGCGACGGGTGGTGTGATCTCGCTGGGATATCCGGGGATATGACGGGATATCATGGGACAAGCGCCCGGTTTTCAACGGTTTGGGGTGTGTCGGGGCGATTGTTGGGTGGTGGCGGAGGGCGGCGTGTGATTTGATCCCGCGGCACGCTCTGCGACGGTTAGTGTGATCCGGTTTGACGCCTGACGATGGCATCGTAAGTGGCGCCATTCGATATCAATTTCATTTTCAGAAGCGCCATTCTGGCATCGGAGAGCAAATGGTTGTCGAGAGCGACTTCCTCTAGCTCGCCCTCTCGGCTTACCTCGCAGCGTATATGTCCTCGCGTCAACGCGCCAAATGCGTTCTGATAGTCGAAATCTATGTATGCGATCAAAGGATGAGACATCTGTTCTGCTATCTCTTCGTCGGTCTGTTCTGAGTATTTAGCAAACATTTCAGCAGTCCATTCTGAGAAGTCGAATTCATCAATCTTCAAGGGCTGAACTGTCGTTGGTGTGGTCACGAGTGCGCGAACTGTCTCAATGCACAGTTCTGTAAATGGGCTGTGCGTCGGTTCCACAAGTTGTTCGCAGCCAGCGAGCGCCACGGCCGCGAGCGCCATTACGCTGTAGCGTCTTGTTCTTACTGGTGTTTTCTGTGACATATCTCTTCTTTCTCTTATAGCACCAGGCGCGCGGCCCAGCGGACGCGGCCGATGACCTGAAGCTCGTCCAGACGTTCATTTGGAAAGGTCCATGGCGGATAGGCCGAGTTGTCTGAGATAATTCGCACGCCATCGTGAGTTCTGCGAATGCGCTTAACATAGGCAACATCGCCCTCGACGAAGGCATAAATGCCGTCTCGCAATCCCCGATCGGATTGGTCGATCAGTAGTAGATTGCCGTCGTGGACGGTTGGCTCCATGGAATCTCCCTTGGCCTTCAATATCGCCAATTCCTTGGCGTTTGAGTGTCCCAGATCGCGAAGAAAGCTCAAAGGGAAAGGTACGCGACCAACCGCATGCGCCCGGTCGTTGAATGAACCATCACCCGCAGACAACTGGATGTCGTAGATTGGCAGCAAGACGAAGTCGCCGCCTGCGGCCTCTGTCGGCTCGTCGGGCCGCATGGGACCTTCACCGGCCACCAGCCACCCGATTGAGACGCCCGCCGCCCTCGCCATGGCCAGAAGGCGGTCTCGCGAGGGCTCGGACTCTCCCGCTTTGTATTTATCGATGACGCGCCTCGACAGGTTGGACAAACGTGCAAGGGCCGATGCCCCTCCCACCAAATCGGTCAGAATAATTATGCGCTCATGGAACGATTGCGCCCGGTAAGTGTTCATCATCCTAACCCTAACCCACTGCGCAGTGTTCGGGTTTCCGGCCAGAGTTCGGCGTAACCCCCTGATAGCGCGCATATTTTTCCTGCACCATCGGCCAAGGCAGGCCGCCGGAACGCTGAAGGAACCCTTACCGCACATTCGTGCTTGAATTTACGGAATAAACGTGCCATGTTTCTTTCCATTGCAGTTTTAAACACCCGACAAAAGCCGACCTGGCGGGGCCGGCTGTTAAGCGAGGAGACGCATGCGACGCACCAAGAATATGCCGCCGGAGGAGATCCTTTATCTACTGAACCGCAAGGGCGGCTGGACCTACGCCGAGGTGGACCGGATCTACGGCCTAAAAAGTGGCATTGCCCGCTGGGCGGCACGCTGCCCCCACCTCCAGGGCGAACTGGCCATCGCCGAAGTGCTTGGCATGTCCCCCCGGCAAATCTGGCCCGGCCGCTTCGACAGTGCGACCGGCAAACGCCTTCGTCCTCAACCTGCCGCGCATTATAGGCCAGCGCCCCGCCTTCGTCTCCGTAAAAAAAACACGGAGGGTTGAACATGCCTGGTTGTAAAGCGAGTATGCGCAACCTCTCAGCGATTGTTGCGATTTTGATCATCCGCTTCGTCTTTTCCGCCGTGGTCGTCTGGCCCCCCAACCATAGAGAAAAAGCCCCGGCCGCCCCCTTGCTCCCCAACTCGCCGGCGGGCTCGCCACTTGCCCGCCGGCCTCTTTTTTTGGCGTGGAAGGCTGTGTGATGACGCGGCGCGACACCAAAACCCTCGACCTGTTTACCGACTATCGGCCGCCCGAGCCGGCGGTGCGGTTCGCGCCCGAGGTGGTGCGCGGCGCGGACATCGAAACCCGCCTGTGCCGGGCCATGCGCGTGGCGCTCAAGGGTTGCAGACTGGCCCGCGAAGAGGTGGCTGAGCGAATGAGCGCATTTCTCGGTCGCGAGTTCAGCAAGAACATGCTCGATGCCTATGTTTCGGAAGCGCGCGCCGGCCACGTGATCAACATCGTCAAATTCGCCGCACTGATCCACGCCACCGAAGATTACCGGCTGCTGTCGGTGCTGGTTGAGGAGTTCGGCTTCATCGTCGTCGACTGTCGTTACGAGAAGCTGATTCAGGCGACAATGGGCAAGGAGCGCCTGGCCAGGGCCCGGCAGGAAATCGCCCGGCTGGAGCGCGAAGCGCATCGGGGGCTGGGGATATGAGCCGGGAATATTACAGCGCCGCCGATCTGGCGCAGATGAAGCTGCCGGGCATGCCTGAAACCGAGGGTGGCTGCATCCGCCGCGCCAAGCGCGAGAACTGGCGGGGCCGACAGCGCCAGGGTCGTGGCGGCGGACGTGAATACCATATTTCCAGTCTGCCGCCCCAGGCGCGCATCGAGCTGGCGCGCCGGGCGTCGATTTCCGAAGCCCAGGCCGGCCAGGCGGCGGCGCGGGCGATTTTGGCGGCCCAGCGGCCCGACGTCACGCTTTGCAAGGACCAGCCGCCGGCCAAATACCGGACGCTGGCCGAGGCCCGCGAGACCGTGCTGTTCGCCTTCAAGCAATTTCATCGGACGTCGGGGTTAAGCCAACGTCACGCTCTCGCAGTATTTGTCGATGACTTCAAGGGCGGCCGGATCGCGCTCGACGACGGAGCCTGCGACCATGTGACCGCGCTTTCAGCCCCGACCTTGAAGCGCTGGATGCGCGCCTATAGGCAGCGCGGCCTGGCTGGCCTGGCGCCGGGCTGGGGCGGGCGCAAGGGCGACACCAAGATCGACCGTGACGAAGACCTTAAATCCTTCTGTATCGGCGTGCTGGTCGAACATCCTCACGCGTCATCGGTGCAGGTCATGGAGGGTCTTCAGGTCCGCTTCCCCGACAAGGACCTGCCGGACCTGCGCAACCTGCAACGCTGGCTCAAGCGCTGGAAGGCTGAGAACCGCCGGGGCTTCATCGCGGTCACCAACCCGGATCAATATAAAAACGAGTTTAAACCGGCGTTTGGCAGCTTTTCAGAAAATCTCACACGGCCCAATCAGGCTTGGGAACTCGACAGCTCGCCCGCCGACGCCATGACCACGGAAGGCAAGCGCCAGGCGCTGGTGGCGGTGGTCGACGTCTTCACCCGCCGCAGCATGACCGTGGTCGCGCCCACCTCGTCGGCGGCCGCGATCGCACTGTTGTTGCGTCGTGCGATCGAGGTTTGGGGCGTGCCGGAGCGGGTCAAGATCGACAACGGTCGCGACTATGTGTCCAGGCACATCACGCGCATCTTTGATCAGCTCGGTATCGAGATTGACGTCTGTCCGCCATTCACACCCGAACACAAGCCCCACGTGGAGAGGTTCTTCCAGACCTTGCAGCACAAATTCATCGAGCTGCTGCCGGGCTATGTCGGCCATTCGGTGGTCGATCGCAAGGCGATCGAGGGGCGCCGGGCGTTCGAGCAGCGCCTGGGCGACGAGGCCCCGGCCTTCAATGTCGAGCTGTCGGCCGAGGAGTTGCAGCGGATGATCACAAGCTGGTGCGACGATAGCTACCAGCACCGTCCGCACCGCGGACTCAAGGGCAAGAGCCCGTTCCAGGTCGCCGCCGCCCATGCCGGGGCCATCCGCCGGATCACCGACAAGGAGGCGCTCGAAGTTCTGATGGCCAAGGCGCCCGTTGATGGCGGCATGCGCACGATCACAAAATCCGGCATTCATTTCGATAATACAGTCTATATCCATCCTGCGCTGGCCGCCCATGTCGGCGAGCAGGTGCAGATCCTGCTCAACGAGGCCGAGGCCAGCGAGATCTATGTTTACGTCCAGGACGGGCCGTTCCTATGTTTGGCGATTGCGCCCGAATTGCGCGGGATTTCAAGGCGCCAGATGGCGGCTGCCGCCAAAAAGATCGAAGCCGAGGCCCAGGCCGAGGAAAGAAAGGCCCTGCGCAAGGCCCGGCGCAAGGCCGACAGCAAATATATCGCCCAGGAGGCGCTCAAGGACCAGGCCGAGGCCGCCGGCAAACTCGCACGCCTGGAGCCCAGGGCCGAGGATCACAGCACCCCGGCTCTGGAACAGGCCGGCCATGCCGCCCGCGCCGGCGAATTCAAGCCCGCCGAACAAACGCCGCAGCTAAACGCGGCCATGGAGCGGCTGGAAGACAGCATGGCGTCGGCTGAAGTCGCCAAGCTGGAGCCGACGCCACAGGACCGCTGGGCGCGGGCCAAGGGCATCGAGGCGGCGATCGACGCCAAAGAGCCCGTGTGTCAGGAGGAGGCAGCCTGGCACACATTTTACACACGCTCTGCCGAATACAAATCGCTCAAGCGTTTTTACTGCGATTTCAAACCATCAATTGTACAGGGAGAATAACTCATGAAACACGCACCACTCTCCAACATGGCGCTGTGCCTGAACCTGATCGAGGAGCTGCAGAACCTGCCGTCTTACCTGCCAAGGATGGGCGGATTCTTTGGCAAAAGCGGCATCGGCAAGACTGTGGCCGCCGGTTACGCATCAGGCCAGTCCGACGCAATCTTCATTCGCGCAACCTCGACCATCAATCAGAAATGGTTTCTTAAGCAACTGCTGATCGAGGTCGGGGTGCCGAAACCCAAAGGCACGCTCGCGGAACTGACCACACTGCTCAACAACCGGTTGCTGGAGAGCCGCCGACCACTAATCATCGATGAGGCCGACTACATCATCAAAAAGAGCTTTATCGATCTGATCCGCGACCTGCACGACGGATCGGAAGTCCCGATCCTGCTTATCGGAGAAGAATATCTGTCCGACCATCTTGAAATGTGGGAGCGGTTCCATAACCGCATGAAGTTCGTGCCCGCGAGCCTGCCGACAAGCACTGATATCCTCACCTTGCGCGATTTCTATCAGCGCGACGGCGTTCATATCGCCGACGATCTGGCCCTGTTCTTCGCCGACCAGGTCGACGGCTCGATCCGCCGTCTGGCCATGAACCTGCATGAAGCGACGGAGCGGTCCTTGCGGGAAGGCTGGGATACCGTTGATCGCGGCAAGTGGGGCGGCGCCCCGGTCATGACCGGCAAGGTCGACCACACCCGAAGGCTGGCGGCCTGACATGGCGGGGATTTCCAAACATGTAACCGCCACGGTACCGGGACCCCACGGCCGTGAGGCGATCTGGGGCGCGGTGCGCGCATTGAGTGAGAATTTCACAGCCGATGATGTCTATTTCAAGATCAACCGGGGTCGCGGCAAGCTGGACACGTCAACCGAGACAGTCAAAGACTACCTGACCCGGCTCGTAAAGGCCGGGGTCATCGAGAAGGTCGGTGAGCGCAGCCGTCGCGGTCAATTTCAGAACCGCATTTACCGGCTTGTGAACGACCTCGGTCCCGATGCGCCGCGCGTGCGCAAGGATGGCAGTTTCTCCAAGGCGCTCGGCACCACCCGGATGTGGCGCGCCATGAAAGTGATGGTTCGCTTTACCGCCGCAGATGTCGCTTTCACCGCTCAGGTCAAGGTTGAAACGGCAAAGACATATTGCCGTCATTTGAAGGCGGCGGGTTATTTGCGAGTGCTAAAGCCCGGCACTCGCAAGGGACTAACAGTCTTCCGCCTTGACGCCGCCCACTATCGCGGCCCGGCGGCGCCCAAAATCACGCGGCTGAAGGGCGTCTACGACCCCAATATCGACGAGGTCGTCTGGATCGGCCACGCTGTGGCGCGGGAGGACGCGGCATGAGCGCAGTCAGGCCGATCGATCATCTGCAAAAGGCTCGCGCGGCTTGGAGCGAGGCTCTGCCCGACTGGATCGACGCACTCGCCCGCGCGGCCAATGAAAAGGGTCTCAGGGGCGCCTCGCGGGCCACTGGCGTCAGCAAGGCCGCGATCAGCCAGGTGCTGGCCAATAAATACGGCGCCCGGCTCGACCGGCTGGAGCGCGTCGTGCGTCTCACTCTGCTGCCCGGCGAGGTCGACTGCCCGGCGTTGGCCACGACGATCGCCACGCCCCAATGCCTGGCGCACCAGCGGCGAGGCACTTCGAGCTTGAATCCGATCCATGTGCGGCTCAGCCGCACCTGTCCAACCTGCAACCATAATGAGAGGAACACGTTATGATACATCATGACATTAGCCATCTGGCCGCTCATGTCGCTATGCGCACCAGCGCTCGGCAAGGGCTCAGTCGGGCGGAGGCCGCGGCTTTGCAGCGCAACCTGGTCGACCTTGCGCTACGGGTTCAACTGTTGGAGGCACATGGCGCACCGGCCGAGCCGTGGAGCGAATTCGTCGCCTTCCCGCCGCCCCAGGCGCCGATGTTGGACCTCGCGCCGACCGGCCGGATCGAGCGGTTCAAGCTGCTTTTAAAGCGCCTCGGCTCCTCGTTTCAAACCGCATCATAGGAAGACGCCATGCCCGCAAAACGCCACCGCAAACCAGCAATCGATGTTCCAGAGACCGTGGAGACTGCACGCAAACTGATCGCGCGCTTGGGCGAGGTCACTCGACGCAAGGGTGAACTCAACGACATGATCGAGCGCAGTGTTCAGGACTTCCGGGAACGCCTGGAATGCCCGCTAAGGCCGGACATTTTGGCCCTGACGAGCGAGGCCGAGGCGATCGGCCGGCGTCTGGAGGCCTTCCTGATCGCCAACCGCGCCGACTTGCTCAAGGGCAAGGCCAAGTCGGTCAAATGGCCCGAAGGCCAGATCGGCTTTCGCACCGGGCAACTGACCGCCCTGTTCGACAAAGCCGACGAGCCGCTGATCATCGAACGGCTGGAGGCTGCGGCCCTGACCGACTGCATCGCGGTCATCAGGAGAATCGACAAGAAGACGTTGGCCAGAAACTACGACCGGATTCCCGAGGGCACGCCGGTCCGCGTTGGCCGCACCGAGCGCTTTTTCGCCGCCCCCACAGCCCATGACGGCGCCGATGAGGAAGTAAATGAAACAGGAGACACACATGCCTAAGCAACTCATTGAACACGACAACATCGTCGACGCGGCAGCCGCCGTGCTCGTGGGCCGCAAGACCATAGACTATCACTTCAGAAAAGACGTGATCGAGCGACTGCGCGAAGCCATGGACCAGTCGTCTACTGCGATCTTTCGCGAGATCGCGGTGACCTACCGAGATATATTGGCCGACACCGCGGCCTGCAGTGAGGATTCTGAAGGCTGGTTCTCGCACGCACAAGTCGATCTTGGGTTCGTTGCGCTGACGCTCCGCGACCGGCCTGAGGCGGCGCGGGCCTGCCTGATCGGCGCCGCAGCTGAGATCCTGATCGCTATCGAGATGCTGGATCGAGAACAGCGCGCGGCCAAACAGGCCGCGCACCTGGCGGCGCTGGGAGGCGCGGTCCATGGCTGAGCGCAA
This sequence comes from Sphingomonadales bacterium, assembly GCA_046756385.1. Classification (GTDB taxonomy): domain Bacteria; phylum Pseudomonadota; class Alphaproteobacteria; order CAZZKF01; family CAZZKF01; genus JBHHWG01. Next base: position 66,856 of record JBHHWG010000004.1, read on the forward strand.
ACGCCTGCCCGACCGGCGCCCGTCTGTCAATTCCAAGGCCTGGCTCAGAAATGATCAGGACGAGGAAACTCATAAGCTGCATATTTCGGTTCACTTTGACGCGGCGACCGGGCGACCGGGCCAGGTCGACTTCGACGCCGGTAAAGCCGGCACCGAAATTCAGGCGGCACTACATGAATTTGCGGCAGTAGTATCGATCGCGCTGCAACACGACGCGACCATGGATGATCTTCTCAAGGCGGTGACGCACGGCGATAAAAACGGCCGGCCGGTGTTCCTGGGCCTGCCGGCCAAGGCCCTGGCCGAAGCGCATCTGTTGGCCAGTGATACAAACGGCGGGTTGACAGGGACATTTGAGTAGGTGCGATCATGACATACAAAATCGACGTCCAAAACCAGCGAGGCGTGACAGCATGACCATCACACAGCGCCGCAGATCGCTTTATGGAAAGATCGAGATCGCCAAGAAGCAGCTTGGTCTCGACGACGAGACCTACCGGACGATCCTTCGGGAAAAGTTTGGGGCGACAAGCCGCACCACGCTGCGCGAGCGCGAGCTCGTGGACCTGATCGAACATTTCAAGGATCGGGGTTTCAAGCCCAGGCGCAAGCCGATGCGGGCGGGAAACCGGGCGCTGGCCGGCGGTGCGCCGCAGGGCAAAATCAGGGCGCTGTGGCTTGACCTTTATCATCTCGGCCTGGTCCGCAACCCGTCGGAAGACGCGCTGACGCAATTCGTCAAGCGCCAGACGGGCGCGGACGCCCTGCAATTTCTGACCGGAGCCAGCGCCGGCCGGGTGATCGAGGCGCTCAAGGACTGGGCGGCGCGCGACGCGGGCGTTAGCTGGGCCGGCTATCGGACGATCGATGGAGCCGGCTTTACCGTCCACAAGCCCAAGGGCCGGGTCATGGAGGCGCAATGGCGCATTCTTCACGATCTGGGTGAAGTCAGAATTCGCTCGACCGATGCCCTGTCGGCTTGGGTCGAGCGGTATCTGAGGTTGCCCGGCAAGAGAAGTCACCGGGATATCAGCCAACAACAGGCCGACCGGGTGATCGAGCATCTCGGCGCCTGGGTTCGACGCGCCAGGGCGAACGGCGAGGTCCCAAATGAGCAAGCGTAAGGCCAGGCAAATTCGCTCAGACATCGTGCTGGCGCTCGCGCCCGAAGCTCGTCTTCAAAACGAGACTTACAGCGCCCTGGGCTTCAGTTTAAAGCCCATGGCTCGGGTGACGTTTCGCTGTGGCATTGCGGTGAGGTTGACCTGGCGTCGCCGTCACGACGGCGAGTGCAGCGAGATCCGGCTGACGATAACGACCGATACCGCCGAGACCACCAAAACCATTCTGCAAGAGGCGGGCTGATGACCGGTGCCGCAAGAGTCAAGAGTTTGACCGAGGATGCGCTGGAGGTCGGCCTGGCGCATCTGGAGTGGGCTCATTCTGTTGGACAAACCAACTCTGAAATACTCGCGTCACTGGACGAAGCCGCGGCCCCTCGCCCAACCGACTTCCATGTCGTCGGACGGATCGCGCTTTGGTATCTGCGCACTTTCTGGATCGTGCAGGACGCCCCGCGCGGCCGGCCGACGCCGACGCTGGATGCGGTTCTGTGAGCGTGTCCTACGAGGATCTGCCCGAGCTGGCCCGCGACATGGCCGATCGCCTGGGCCTGGAGGCGACGCTGGCGCTTGTTCTTGTGTTTGGAGGCACCTATCTCAGGGTGCCCAAGCGCGCCAATCCCGACGGCGCGATCGCGGCCGCCGTCGGGATCGATGCGGCTTCAAGACTGAGCCATCATTTTGGCGGCGAGCGTCTGGAAATGCCGCGTGCCGCTGCCGCTCTTACCCGGCACGAGCGCGCCTCGATTTTGGCTCAGGTGTCTGCCGGCGCGATCACTGTGGGCGGCGCGGCGCGGCAATTGAACTTGACAACCCGCTGGGTTCGCGAGCTTGTTAACAGGCCCCGCCGCGACGATCGCCAGCAAGACATGTTCGAAAGCCCATAGGCGAAAGCCCATAGGCGGAAGCCCTTCCGCCCCATCCAAACCGGTCATGGCCGCTACAACTGCGTCATGACACAAAACACCCCAGAATATTATTTTCCCATGCTGATCGAGATCGATCTGCCACGGGATCGTGCGACCGAGGGCGTGTTGCGCCTTGTTGACGGCAACGACGCGACCATGATGTCGGCGCGCTGTCGGGGCAAGGCCGACAGCCGACGCGCTGCGAATGAAGACAACCCTGACCGCGATCCAACGCGACCTTTCGGCGACACCCCGTCGGGCTTGTATCGCGAGACCGGCGTCCACTGGTTTCCGAAAGAAGCCAACAGCAGGTTGGGTCCGGCGTGGATTCCACTGATCGGCCTCTCGGGCGACGCCGAGCGCGCCCACCGCAACGGCCGCACCGGCCTCGGTATCCATGGCGGACGCGGCGATGAGCGTCTGGTGGCCACATATGGCTGCGTGCGCCTGCTTGATTGTGATTTCGTGCATCTGGCCACCATCATCGCCAACCGGCCGGTCGGCGTGATCATCAGGGACATTTGAGGCCGTCATGAACGACAGAAAATCGGTTCTTCGCTCTCGGACATTCTGGGGCGCGGTGGTGGCGATCGCCGCCTCGCTGCTACAGGGCTTCGACATCACAATCGGCGCGGCCGAACAGGCGGCGCTGGTCAATCTGATCGTAACCGTCGCCGGCTGCGCCGGTGGGCTGGTGGCGATCTACGGGCGCGTCAAAGCCAGGACGCGCATTTCGACAAAAAAGAAGGAGGCACCATGAATGTGATTGCCAGAACGTTTCTGGCGCTGGCGGTAGTTACGCTTGGCGCCTGCGCCTTGACCGGCGCGCCGGTCGACACCCCGGCCAAGAAGCTGGCGGCGGCAAAGACCGGCTACACGGCGGTTCTAAACGCCGCGACCCAGGCCGCCAAAACCGGCCTGTTGTCTGACCGCGCGGTCATCAAGATCGAGGCGTCGCGCATCGCCGCGCGGGCTGCGATCGATACCGCCGAGCGCTATCTCGGCGATAGGCCAGACAACGCCTTCGCATACATCGACCAGGCTTTGACGCTGGTTGCTGAGTTCGAGCGGGTGTGGTCGGAGATAAAAGGCGCGCTCAGGCCGACATCCTTCACCCCCCGGCTTGCCAGACCGTCCGGTGAGGTTCAGGGATATTTTGACTTGAGGAGGACGGCATGATCAACACCCTGGAGGCCATAAACGCGCTTTTACCGATCATCAATTCGGCGCTGGGTAGCGGGATTGCGCTCATGAACATGCTGCAAGCCGCGGCGGCGGAGAATCGCGACCTTACCGACCAGGAAAAGGCCGAGATCGACCGGCTTCTTTCCGAGGCAGAGGCCAATTGGGCGACTGTCGTCGAGCGCGCCTAGATGATTGAAATGCTCGGCAAACTCGCCGGCTACACCAATGGCGTCGTGGCGATTGTCGGCGTGCTCGGCACCTGCTTTCTGGGCTGGCTTGCGACCCGATTCGTCTCGCGCCGCGAATTCAGCAGCTTCGAGGCGCGCCTCGCCGAGGCCACCGCAAAGCGGGACCGGCAGGTAAACGACCGCTTATCCGACACGGAAGGCAGGGCAGCCGATCTTCAGCGGCAAATTGACCAATTGCCCAAGCGGTCGGCGCTGAACCGGTTGGAGCTGGACCTCAAGGAAACCCAGGGCGACATCAAAAAATTATCGACCAAGATCGACGGCGTCACCGAGGTCATGGCGCGGATCGAGCGGCCTTTGAACCTGCTGGTCGAGCATCACATCGGTTTTAAAAAATGAAATTGTTTCGCCAAAAGGTCAGCGAGGACCAGCGCCTGGTTATCCTGCGGCTGCTCAATGAGCAGCCGGACTATTCGCTAAACGCCAGCCTGCTTCAGGACGGGCTGGCGATCGTCGGCCACAAAATCAGCCGCGACCAGGTGCTGGGCCAACTCGATTGGCTCTCGGCCCAGGGGCTTGTCACTCAGCGCGCCGAAGGGGCGGTGCGGGTGGCGACTCTCACACAGGACGGCGTCGACGTCGCCACCGGGGCCCGCGTCGTGACCGGGGTCAAGCGCCCGCGTCCAGAACTTTAGGCCCGAACCCAGGACCGAACTGCAAGGAACCGTCAATGGCCGGTCGCAGCTCCATCGAAAGTCTGGATCCCGACGTCCGCAAGGCGATCGATCGTTGGATCGCGCGCGACCGGCGGTCGATCGATCAAATCCTGACCCTGCTGGCCCGGGAGTATGAGGTCGATCATATTTCCCGCTCGGCGGTGGGTCGCCACGCCAAGAAAATCCGGGAGGTCGCGCGGGAAATGGCCGAGGCCCGCGAAATCGCCGCCGGTGTGGTGGCGGAGTTGGGTGACGAGGCCGAGAGCGACCTGGGCCGGGTGCTGGTTCAGATGCTGCACACCATGACCTTCCGCTGGATGAAAGCGCACTCGGCCGATGAAATGTCCGAGCTGCTGACCAGTAAGGACTTCATGAACATGGCCCGCGCGGTGCGCGATGCCGCTCATGCCATGGTCATCACCAATGATCACGCCCACAAGCTGGCCAGCGAAGTGGCGAAGAAGGCCGAAGCCGCCGCCGACAAGATCGAGGCCATCGCCATCGAGGGCGGCCTGTCCAGGAATCTCGCCAGCACGATCCGGCAAGAGGTTCTGGGTGTCCGGGTCAAGCCCAATGGCTGACCCAGGGACTGAAGAAGGGCTGTCGGCCGATGTGGTGCGCGTGGTGTCCGAGCAGGACATGCCCCAGGCGGTGCGCGAGCTCGACGACGGCGACCCGCTGGCCGATGGCATTCTTATGGCCCATCAGGTGGCGTGGATCGCCGACGAGTCGGAGTTGAAGGTAAACGAGAAGGGTCGCCGGACCGGCATTACCTATTGCGAGGCGCTCGACGACACGATCACCGCCGCGACCCGGCGCAGCGACGGCGGCGACAATGTTTTTTATATCGGCGACACCCGTGACAAGG